>CAJUSU010000022.1 GCA_910589185.1 uncultured Clostridia bacterium | reverse complement strand
ACAGAAGAAGCAGTAAAAAATGAACAAGAGTATTTAGAGGAATTAGCTAATAAGTTAAAAGAAGAATATGGAGATAATACAGTAACTCCACCAACGCAAACAGAACCAACAGATGCACCAATTGAAAATATTAAAGGAGATTGGGCAATAATTGAGAAAATCGCAAAAGAAATTGCGAAAGACGATAGTGTTACAAGTGAAACAGAAGAAGTAAAAGTAGTAATAGACGGAAAAAGATACACTATTAAACCAGGAGATATTTTTGAAGCAGAATATAATGGAGAAGTTAGAAGAGTAAGAGTGCTAGGTTTTAAACATGATGATTTAGTGGACCAAACAGTTTATGGTGGAACACATGAAAAGGCAAGTATTAGTTTTGAGTTTTATGATTGCCTAGGAACACATAATATGAACGGAACAAGTACTGATACTTCAACAAATGTAAACGGTTGGGCAACAACAGAAATGAGAACATTTTTAGAAGGTTTAAATGGAAGAGGTCAATTAAACAATAATAGTTATATCAAACAAGTAAAGAAGCAATATATTAAAACATATAATGATGCAAGTAGTGTAACTATAAGTAATGATTATTTATGGTTATTAAGTAGTAGTGAGATATTTAATGATGGAAATAATGGAGGGGATACGAGAGGATATGCTATAACAAAAGAAGGAGAACAGTACTTGTATTATAAAAATAACGCAAAAGAGGCTTATAATATAAGCAGCACTAATCGTATTAAATATAGCAAAGGAAATGCTGACTATTGGTGGCTTCGTTCACCTGCTGCCTACTCTGATGTAGCATTTGATGGACTTATACCAGAAGGAATGTTAGGAAATGGAACAGGTTGGTCTTTCTATGATTTTGGTGTTGCGCCAGGCTTTTGCATATAGGATTTAAATTTGAAAAATAATATATTTTAAATGCAAAAAATCTCAGAACTTTCTGAGATTTTTTAAAATTAAGAGAATGAAAATCAATTGACTTGCATATAGAATTGTAATAAAATCAAGGAGAAATGAAAGAAAAAAAGAGGGAAAATAATGGGGAAGCATTCACAAACAAGAAGCCAAAAGAAAAAGAGTATCTTGATAAATCTTGTTTTTTTGTTGGCTAGTTTTATTGTTATATTTGGTTTTACAATTGCTATTTGGATAAGAGGACAACAAGAGGAGTCTATTATAGAGAATAGACCATTAGCAAAATTTCCAAGGTTTAGTCTACATGACTTTTTTCAAGGAAAATATCAAGAGGATTTAGAAAAGAGTTTATCTGACCAAATGCTTTGGGGTCAAAGCATTAAAACAGCTATGACAAGTGGAAAATCAGAGATAATAGGAGAATGGCAGAAAAAACTAGTAGCAAATATCGAGACAGAAGAGCCATCAACGGAAGAGCAACCAGAAAAACAGACAGAGAATAGCAAAGAGGAAGAGAAACCAAAAGGGGTAAGGAAAATAAAATATATGCCTATTTCAGGTGGAAATGTATATCATTATGGAGATTCACCTTATATGGTATTTAAATGTAGAAGTTTGAAAAATGCAAAAGGGAAGATTGACGAAATGGCGAAGTCTTATCAAAAACATTTTAAAGATGTTGATTCCTATTTCTATTTTGTCAATATCAGCAAGTCAATTGACTTTAATAAGGTAGACGAAACAGAAAATGAGTTTTTGACCTACATCAAACAAGCATTTTCAGACTTTAGGTGTGATGGATTAAAAATAGATAGTTATGAGCAATACATGGACTATTTCTATGAAACAGATCATCACTGGAATTACAAGGGTTCTTATCAAGGATACAAAGATGTAATCAATTTGATGCTACCAGAGGACAAGGTATTAGAGCCAATTGAAACTAAGACTTTCAATACTTATTATTATGGTTCAAATGCAAGAACAACAGCAGTATATACGAATAAAGAGAAATTTACAGTATATGATTTTAAGCTTCCTAAGCACACAACATATGTCAATGGAGCAGTGTCAGGATATGGCAATAGGGATATGTACTACAATAATGGATATTCTACTGAAAAAGGTTACAACCATTATGGTGCTTTTTATGGAGGAGACTTTGCAGAAGTATCTTTTGATTTTAAACAGCCAGAAAAAGAGAATTTATTGGTCATTGCACCATCTTATTCAAATGCCATTAATAAATTAGTGGCAAGTCATTTTAACAAAACTTATTATATTGATTTAAGACATTATCAAAATACTTATGGAAAAGCATTTAATCCAGAAGAGTTTTGTAAGAAAAATAAAATTGATAAATTCTTATTCTTAATTAGCATTGACCACTTAACAAATGGAAACTTTGAACTTGCAAATTAACGAAAACAAAGGGGAACAAATATGGTATTTAGTAGTTTTACATTTTTATTTATTTTCTTACCACTGGTACTTTTAACCTATTTCTTAGCAAAGAAACGACAGTATCGTAATATTGTATTACTCGTTTTTTCACTTATCTTCTATGCTTGGGGCGAACCAGTTTATGTGCTTTTGATGTTATTATCCATTATTGTCAATTACTTTATAGCACTTAAAATAGAGAGAAGAAAAAAGGGCAAAAAGAAATGGATGATAATGGATGTTATCTTCAATTTAGGTATTATAGGTTTCTTTAAATATGGAAACTTTATGATACAAAATATCAATAGTATTTTTCATAGTAATATCGGGGAAATGAATTTGGCTTTGCCAATTGGCATTAGCTTCTATACTTTTCAAGTATTATCCTATGTGATTGATGTATACCGTAAAACAGTACCAGCACAGAAAAGTATGGTTAACCTAGGAATGTATGTGACCTTATTTCCACAACTCATAGCAGGGCCAATTGTAAGGTATGAGACAGTAGCAGAAGAAATCGAAAATCGAAAAGAAAACTTTAATGAAGTAGTAGAGGGACTAAAAAGGTTTTTTATTGGACTTGGAAAAAAGGTTTTAATTGCAAATCAAATGGCCTTAATAGCAGATACGATTTATGGAGGAGATTTAGAGGTTACTGGAACTATTGCTTTATGGTTAGCTGCGATTAGTTATACTTTGCAAATTTATTTTGACTTTAGTGGATATTCTGATATGGCAATTGGACTAGGTAGAATGTTTGGCTTTCACTTCCTAGAGAATTTTAACTATCCGTATATAGCCAAAAGCATCACAGACTTTTGGAGAAGGTGGCATATTTCACTCTCCACTTGGTTTAGAGACTATGTGTATATTCCATTAGGAGGAAATCGTGTTAACAAGCTAAAATGGCTTAGAAATATTTTAGTTGTATGGCTGTTAACAGGCTTATGGCATGGTGCTTCTTGGAACTTTATTTTATGGGGAGTGTACTATGGGGTTATCCTGATCATAGAGAAGGTATTTTTAGGAAAGCTAATTGAAAAACTACCGAAGGTTTTACAACATATTTATGCTTTGTTTTTTATCATCATTGGTTGGGTTATTTTCCGTGTAGAAGATTTTTCACAAATGGGTATTGTACTTCAGAAAATGTTTGTATGGCAAGCGTCAGGGATAGTGGATAATATCATTTTGAACTTCGATATCTTTTCCTCTTTACCATACATTTTAGTAGGTATTATAGGCAGTATTCCACTTTTGGCAAACATAAGAGAAAAGAGAAGAGAAACTACTACATACCAAGTAGCATCTAGCATATGGAGTTTTGGAGTTTTCATTTTATCGATATGCTTCTTATTAGTGGCAACCTATAACCCATTTATTTATTTTAGATTTTAAAAGAAAAACGGCTGTCAATGAAATAAATTGATAGTCGTTTTCTTTTGTATTTACAGTTTAATCTTACCACAAGCAATTTTAGTTCCTGAATTTCCGGCTAGGTTGTGTAGTAAAATCATCAGGCATATCATGGATAATCACTACTTTGCCCATAATATCTTTTATTTTAAACTTATTAATTAAAATGCTCATGTAAGCCTGACCGTTATTTTCAAGCAAAGGTGGTAAATCTCCCATATGAAATGGGTGAGGAAAATTTGAAGGGTTTAAATGAGATTTTGCATTTGCAAACTCATCATTATCATTTCCACTACAAGAAGTGCCTTCATGAATATGAAAACCAAAAAAACGACCTTTACAGCTATCTTTAGACTGTGGTAATCCATTGATTTTGGCAGTGACTAAAACTCCACTTTTAGTTTCTTTAAAAGTAACTGTACCATCTATATTAGGATAGCTTTTTCCACCTTTGATATGTGCTTTAGCATCATAAAAAAACATACACTTGCCTCCTATCTATTACATCTTATGCTATCCTGTCATAAAATGTTAAAGCTTGTCAGTTCTCTTTTGTACATAGCTTGAATAAAATAGAAACAAGAAAAAAGATAGGAGAAGACTTAAAATGCGAAATTCCAAAAAGAGTTTACGTGAGGTTTTAGATAAAAAGCAATTAATGAAATGGAAGAAAAAGAAAAAAGAGGAAGTAGTTAATTTAAAAAAAGAGAAGAAAATAGCGCAAAAAGGTATGAAGAAAAAATTTGGCAAGGAAGTAAAAAGTAAGAAGGTAAAAGTCAAAGCAGAAGAAAAAATAGGAGATGTTACTAGAAAGAAAAGAATGAGAAGTGAAATTATCATTTTGTGGTCCATTCTTTTTGCACTTTTGTTTCGTATTGGGTGGATACAATTTGGTGAAGGAGCAAGATTACAGTCAATGGCCTATGTACAACAGACTTTAGATAGAAGTATTAATCCAAAAAGAGGTACTATTTACGATAGCACAGAAAAAAACATTTTGGCAGTGAGTAGTACAGTAGAAACAGTTACAGTCAATCCGGGGAATATTGCAAAAGAAGATAAGGAAAAGGTAGCAAAGGCCTTAAGTGATATTTTAGAACTAGACTATGAAACTGTTTTTAAAAGAGTGACGAAAAAGAGTTCCATAGAAACCATTAGTAGAAAGGTAGATAAAGAGAAAACAAACGAGTTGCGTGTATGGCTAAAGAATAATAATATCACAAAAGGAGTTAATATTGACGAAGACACTAAACGATATTATCCATATAATAACTTAGCTTCACAAGTCATTGGTTTTTCAGGTAGTGATAATCAAGGATTAGATGGAATTGAAGCGGTTTATGATGAGCAATTAAAAGGACAAAAAGGAAAAATAGAGAGGTTAACAGATGCCAAAGGTGGTGATATTGAGGCAGTACATGAAAACTATGTAGATGCTATTGACGGAAATGATTTGGTATTAAGTATAGATGCAACAATACAAGGTATTGCTGAAAAATATTTAAAAGAAGCTTGCATTGATAATAAATGCACAGATGGTGGAAATATTGTTATTATGAACCCAAAAACAGGAGATGTGCTAGCAATGGCAGGCTATCCGAACTATAACTTAAATGAACCGTTTGAACCTTCCACAGATGAACTAAAGGCTGAATGGGATGGAATGTCACAGGCAGATAGAAACAAAGCAATGATGGCACTTTGGAGAAACAAAGCAGTTAGTGATACTTATGAGCCGGGTTCTGTTTTTAAGCTGATTACAGCTTCTGCATCTTTAGAAGAGGGTATTACGACTCCAGACAAAGAAGGGGAATTTTGTTGTACAGGTGGAATTGAGATAGCAGGAGTTAGAATTAAATGTTGGAGATATTATAGGCCACATGGAAGTGAATCTCTAAGGCAGGCGCTAATGAATTCCTGCAACCCAGTATTTATAGGATTAGGGCAAAAAATTGGTGTTTCAAAATATTATAGTTATCTAAACAAATTTGGACTTCTAAAACCAACAGGAATTGATTTATCGCGGAGAAGCAACGAGTATCTTCTTAAAAGAGAACAAGGTAGGGCCAGTAGAACTTGCTACTATTGCTTTTGGGCAAAGATTTGAAATTACACCTATTCAATTAGCAACAGCAGTTAGCAGTATTGCAAATGGAGGTGTTAAAATTACTCCTAGAGTAGTGAAAAAAATCATCAATAGTGAAACAGGAGAAGTAACAGAAATACCAGTAAAAACCGGGGAAAGAGTTATTTCAGAAGAAAATGCAAAGTCTATTTTAAGTATGATGGAAAGTGTTGTGGCAGAAGGTACAGGAAAAAATGCACAAGTAATGGGGTATCGTGTAGGAGGAAAAACAGGAACATCAGAAGATGGTGTTAATACCAATAAATATGTAGCATCTTTTTGTGGAGTTGCTCCAATATCAGACCCACAAGTAGTGGCATTAGTTACTTTATATAATCCAACAGGAGAAGGAGGACATCAAGGAGGTGGTGTTGCAGCACCAGTAGGTGGGCAAGTATTATCAGAAGTATTACCATATTTAGAATTAACCAAAGATAATGAAAAAGAAGAGGATAAGAAAAAGCAAGTAGAAGTACCAAATGTTGAGGGAATGACAATACAAGAAGCGAGTAAAGCACTAAAAGAGGTAAACTTAGATTATCAAATAGAAAATGAGCCAGAGGGATTGGATAAAACGGCAGCAATAGTAAAGGAACAGTTACCAAAGAAAGGTATTACAATATATGAAGGGACAAAGATTCTAATCAAGATTTAAAAAAATTAAAAACTCTATACAAAAAAAATATTTTAGTATATAATGTAAACGTGAAAAAAGAGAAGGAGAGAACGGTATGGAATTAACCAATATTTTATCAGGACTAGAAGGCTTAAAAGTAAAAGGGAGTCTTGAGGTAGAAGTAAGCCAAATTCAAAACAGTTCAGAAAAGATTAAACAGGGAGATATGTTTGTAGCAATTGATGGATTTGAAACAGATGGACACCAATATATACCAGAAGCAATTGCAAAAGGAGCAAAGGTCATTATGGCCCAAGCAGATAAAGTAACTAAAGAAATGGTAAAGGGCTTACCAGAAGATGTTACCTTTATTTTAGCGCCAGACACAAGATATGCTATTGCAATATGTAGTTGCAATTTTTATCAAAATCCTTCTCGTAAGTTAAAGTTAATTGGTGTCACAGGAACAAAAGGAAAAACGACCACTACTTTTATGATTAAGTCTTTACTAGAAAAACAAGGCTTTAAAGTAGGGCTAATTGGCACGATTTGTACCTATATTGGAGATAAGAATTTAGGAGATAATGATAGAACCACACCAGAAGCATTAGAACTACAAGAACTTTTAAGTAAAATGGTAAAAGCTAAATGTGATTATGCAGTCATGGAAGTTTCCTCACAAAGTTTAAAATTAGGAAGAGTAGATGGTTGTCATTTTGAAATAGGAATATTTACCAACTTTTCAAAAGACCATATTAGTCCAAAAGAACATCCTAGTATGGAGGACTATTTTGAATCTAAAGTGAAGTTATTTAAAATGTGTAAATATGGTTATATTAATTCAGATGATATTTATGCCAATAAGCTACCAACATTAGTCCCAAGTTGTGAGTTTAAAACATATGGAATTGATAATCCAGCTAATTTGTTAGCAAAAGATATCACAGTTACGAATTCTTATGTAGATTTTAAAGCTAAATTAGGAGACAAAAATCAAAGAGTTAAGACGGACATTCCAGGAAGATTTAGTGTATATAATTCATTAGCAGCAATTAGTGTAGCATTAAAATATGGGGTTTCACCAGAGAATATTCAGGAAGCACTAATGAATGTACGTGTTCCAGGAAGAAGTGAATTAGTTGATAATGAAAAAGAAATTACGATTATGATAGATTATGCCCATTCACCAGAAAGTTTGGAGAGTATTTTAACAACAGTGCAAGAGTATACACAAGGTGATGTGATTTGTGTATTTGGTTGTGGAGGAGATAGAGACAGTGGAAAGCGCCCAATTATGGGAGAGATTGCAGGAATAAAAGCAGACTATACTATTATCACTTCAGACAATCCAAGAACAGAAGATCCAGCTAAGATTGTAGAGCAAATAGAAGCAGGAATAAAAAAGACAAAAGGAAAATATGAATGTATTGTAGATAGAAAAGAAGCAATTAGAAAAGCAATTGAAATGGCGCATAAAAGAGATATGGTCATTATTGCGGGTAAGGGGCATGAATTAACACAAGAAATAAAGGGAAAGAAATATCCATTTGACGAAAGAGAAATTGTCAAAGGTATTTTAGCAGGTTAATGTTATGGAATTTCAAACAAAAATTGTTCTACTTTCATTTGCAATCAGTGTGGTTATAGCACTTATTGTGATCCCTATTTTAAAAAAGCTAAAAGTAGGGCAAATAGAAAGAAGAGAAGGTCCTCAGTCACATTTGAAAAAGCAAGGAACACCTACTATGGGTGGAATTATCATGATTATTACCATTTTACTATTTGGAATTTTCATGGTGTGGAATTATATGAGAAGTTCTAATCAAAGTGAGGTAACCATAGGTCAAAATTTAATTCCTCTGATTAGCGTTACAGTAGGTTTTGGAATTATTGGACTGATTGATGACCTAAAAAAACTAATTGGAAAAAACACAGATGGTTTAAAACCTGCCTATAAAATGTTAGGCTTATTAGTTGTAGCAGTAGGGTTTACGTTATATCTTACACAAGTATTAAAAATAGGTACAGATATTTACATTCCATTTGTGAAAACTTATTTGAATTTACCAATTTGGATTTATATTCCATTTGCAGTAGTAGTACTTCTTGCTACTACAAATGCAGTTAATTTAACAGATGGGATTGATGGACTATCCACTAGTGTTACCACCATTATTCTTACTTGTTTAACTGTCATTGGAATTATTTTTGGAATAAAAGAAATTACGATATTTGGTAGTATTTTAATAGGAAGTTGTCTAGCATTTTTAGTATTCAACTTGCACCCAGCAAAAGTGATGATGGGAGATACAGGTTCCCTTTTATTAGGAGGAGCAATTGCAAGTATTGCATTATACCTTAAAATGCCACTACTACTTATCATTATTGCATTAGTACCAGTTGTGGAAACACTTTCTGTTATGATACAAGTAAAACACTTTAAGAAAACAGGGGAGAGAATTTTCAAAATGGCTCCTATTCACCATCATTTTGAGTTATCAGGTTGGAAAGAAAACAAAATTGTTTCTATATTTAGCCTTATCACGTTAGTTTGTTGTATTATAGGGCTTGTTTCAATCTGGTAAAGAAAGGATGTTAGTTAATTATGGCAACAAAAGCAAAAAAAACTTCTAAATTTATGAACAATCCTTTTGACTTTATTCTTTGTATTGTCGTGTTTATTTTGCTTGCTCTAGGAATTGTTATGGTATTATCAGCTTCAGCTCCATCTGCTTTAGCAGAAGGTGGAGAAAGCTATGAATATGCAGGAAAGCAGTTACTTTTTGCTATTTTAGGGTTAGCTGCAATGTTTTTCATTTCTAAAATAGATTATCGTTTTTATAAGAAATTTTATTGGGTAATTTATGGCGTTTCAGTAGGAATTTTGCTATTGGTTTTAATTCCAGGAATAAAAGTTTCAGCTGGTGGGGCAACAAGATGGGTAAAATTTCCAGGGCTAGGACAATTTCAGCCATCAGAGTTCACGAAAATTGGTCTAATTATCTTCTTTGCAGGTTATCTATCAGACCATAAAAATGAAATGAAAGATTTTTGGAAAGGATTTATCAGGCCTTTTGCCTTTATTGTGCCACCAATTGCTATTTTATATTTTGTACAAAATCACTTAAGTGCTTCCTTAATTATTGGAATGATTACTTGTGTTATGATGATTATTGCAGGTGCTAGAATGCTTCATTTTATCTGTGCAGGGTTAGCAGGAGGAGGAGCAATAGGTGCTTATTTGCTATACAAAATTAATTCAGGGGGAGGAGAAGATAGTTTCCGTATTAATAGAATTATCTCCTTCTTAGACCCGTGGGCAGATGCTACAGATACAGGGTGGCAAGTAGTTCAAAGTTTGTATGCTATTGGATCCGGAGGCTTATTCGGAACGGGACTTGGTGGCAGTAAGCAGAAATATTTATATATTTCTGAACCTCAAAATGACTTTATCTTTTCGATTATAGCAGAAGAATTAGGCTTTGTAGGCTGCAGTATTATTATTGCGTTATTTGCTATTTTTATCTGGAGAGGTATTTTAATCGCTATGAAAGCACCAGATACGTTTGGAGGATTACTTGCAGTGGGAATTACTAGCTTGGTCGCAATTCAAGTTATTCTAAATATTGCTGTAGTAACTTCTTCTATGCCAAATACTGGTATTCCACTACCATTCTTTAGTTATGGTGGTACAGCTTTATTTATTTTATTATCTAGTGTACGGTATTTTACTGAATATTTCGCGAGCAGGTCAAAAGGCTTAAAATATACAGAAAGGAAAGTTAGAGAATGAAAGTAATCATAGCAGCAGCAGGGACAGGGGGACATATTAATCCTGGGATTGCAATAGCGAATAAAATAAAAGAGAAAGAGCCAAACTCAGAGATTATTTTTATAGGAACAAATCGAGGTTTAGAAAATGATTTAGTGCCAAGAGCAGGATATAGTCTAAAAACAATTCAAGCATATGGATTTAATCGCAGGATTTCTTTAGATAATTTTAAGAAGATGTATAAAACTTTCCGTTCTATTGGTGAAGCAAGAAAGATAATACAAGAGTTTCAGCCAGATATCGTTATTGGGACAGGTGGATATATATGTGTACCAGTAGGAATGGCTGCAAAAAAGGCTAGAATTCCAATTATACTACATGAAAGCAATGCGTTTCCCGGAATTGCAATTAAAATGTTGTCAAAAAAAGCAGATACTATTTTGCTAGGATTTGAAGATGCTAGAAAGCGTATTCCAAATGCAAAGAAAATTGCTGTAACAGGAACACCAACCAAGGTGAAGTACATAGAAGTTTCTAATAGCCAGAGGATACAATTAATTAAGCAGCTTGGATTACAAGAAGATTTGCCAATTGCTTTGTGTTTTGGAGGGAGTCAAGGAGCACAAAGTATTAATGAAAGCTTAGTACAAATTATTAAACAACAGAAGAATAGTAACTATCAAATTATTTGGGCAGCAGGACCTGCACAATATGAACAAGTAAAAGAGAAATTAATAGAATGCCAAATGGAAATAGAACATTTACAAAGAGTGAAAATAGTACCATATATCTATAATATGGAAGAAATTATGAATATTGTCGATTTAGTAGTATGCAGAAGTGGTGCTATGACAATTACAGAAATTTCTAATGTAGGAAAGCCTGCTATATTTATACCATTTCCATTTGCAACAGAAAATCATCAAGAATACAATGCGAAGGTATTAGAGAAAGTTGATGCTGCAAAAATTATTTTAGATAAAAATCTAACCGCTGATTTATTGAATGATATGATTGAAAATATGGTAAAAGACAGAGAAAAATTAAAGAGAATGGGTCAAAATGCAAAAAATATTTCTATTGAAAATGTAGAAGAAAAAATTTACCAAGAGATTGAAACACTAGCATTTCCAGAATTTAGGAAATAAAAAAAATGTCGAAACTGTCAAAAAAAGTCATACGAAAACACTTGCAAAGATTATAGGTCTGTTGTATAATTGTCCCTGTGCGAAAGAAAAGGGAGGTGTAAGAAACTTTGGAAAAATCGGTTGAAGTGTATGGTAGTGTATCAATTTGTGACTGTATCACAAAAGGAGTAACAGAAGAATTTCCAATTAATCTAGAGTATTACAAAATACATACTTGTATGCCAAAAAATGTCGAAAAACCATATGGAATAGGCATTTTAAAAACACATGAAGATACAAAAGAAAGTTGTATGGAAAAGAGTGAATTCAGTCATATTTTTAGCCAAGAGCAAGAAGCAGAGAAAATGCTACAGCTGTTGATTGAAAATAAAGTTACACCAGTAGCTTTAAGAGATGTTCTAGAAGATTTTGCATCAATATAAAATGAGTAGATAAATAGCATCTATAAACAGATGCTATTTTTTTCTTATGACTTTATATAAAAATTACTTGCAAAATGAATCAAATTAGTCTATGATACTATAATAGTAAAAGGCAAAAATTTAAGGAGAATACAAATGGCAGATAAATTAATTATTGTGGAATCACCAGCAAAGGCTAACACAATTAAAAAATTTTTAGGGGGAAGTACCAAGGTAATGGCATCTATGGGGCACATTCGAGATTTACCAAAATCTAAAATGGGAATAGACATAGAACATGACTTTGAACCAGAATATATTAATATTCGTGGAAAAGGTGATTTGATTAAAAGTTTGAAAAAGGAAGCAAAAAATGCAAAACAAGTTTACTTAGCGACCGACCCTGACCGTGAGGGAGAAGCAATTGCTTGGCATTTAGCGCATATTTTAGAAATTCCAGAAGACAGTAATTGTAGAGTTACTTTTAATGAAATCACAAAAGAGACTGTCAAAGAGTCTATCAAAAAACCAAGAAAAATAGATATGAATTTAACAGATGCTCAACAAGCAAGAAGAGTATTAGATAGAATCGTAGGTTACAAAATAAGTCCTGTACTTTGGAAAAAGGTCAAAACTGGGCTATCAGCAGGTAGAGTGCAATCAGTAGCTGTTAAACTAATTGTAGATAGAGAAGAAGAAATTGAGCATTTTATTCCAGAAGAATATTGGAATATCTATGCTACTCTAGTAGAACCAAAAAGCAAAAAAGAATTTCAAGCTACCTTCTTTGGTAAAGGAAACAAAAAGATGGAGGTTCATACTGAAGAAGAAGTAAAAGAAATCTTAAAAGCAATTGAAAAAGGAAAGTATATTGTAGCAGATATCAAAAAGGGAGAAAAGAAAAGAACACCAGCACCACCATTTACCACTAGTACTATGCAACAGGAAGCATCTCGTAAATTAGGCTTTACGTTAAAGAAAACCATGTCAGTAGCACAGGGACTATATGAAGGTGTGAATGTAGGAGAAAAAGGTACAGTAGGTTTAATTACTTATATGAGAACAGACTCTACTAGAATTTCAGAGGAAGCAAGGGCAGTAGCTAAAACTATTATTACAGAAAAATATGGTGCAAGCTATTATGAAAATCGTTATTACAAGACAAAAGCAGGAGCACAAGATGCCCATGAGGCAATTAGACCAACTTATATTGACTTAGACCCAGAAAAAATTAAAGAACACTTGACTAGTGACCAATATAAGCTATATCGATTAATTTATAACCGATTTATTGCAAGTCAAATGGCACAAGCAGTATATGATACGATATCTAGTGATATAGCAGTAAATGACTATCATTTTAAAGCAAATGGTCAAACTCTAAAATTTAAAGGATTTATGACTTTATATGTCGAAACATTAGAAGGAGAAAAAGAAGAGGAAGAAAATACTTCTATCCCAGAGTTAACAGTAGGGCAAGAAGTAACTAAGAAAAAGCTAGAACCAAAACAAAGCTTTACACAACCACCAGCAAGATATACAGAGGCAAGCTTAGTAAAAGCTTTAGAAGAAAAAGGAATTGGCAGACCAAGTACGTATTCTCCAACTATCACTACTATATTAGAAAGAAGATATATTCAAAAAGAACAAAAGCAGCTTGTACCAACAGATTTGGGCAAAATTGTGAATCAGTTATTAACAGAAAATTTCACAGATGTTATCAATGTAGAATTTACAGCAAAAATTGAGGAAGAATTTGATGAAGTAGCAGAAGGAAAAGAGCCATGGAAAAAAATCATTCGTGAATTCTATGGGCCTTTTGAAAAAGAAGTAGAAAAGGTAGAGAAAGAATTAGAACATGTAGAATTAGTAGAAGAAGTTTCTGATGTACCATGCGAAAAATGCGGCAGAATGATGGTGATTAAATATGGTAGATATGGGAAATTTTTAGCTTGTCCAGGATATCCTGAATGCAAGAATGCAAAACCAATTGTCGAAACAATTGATGTGCCTTGTCCAGTGTGTGGCGGAACTGTACAAGTGAAGAAGTCAAAAAGAGGTAGAAAATTCTATGTTTGTGAAAACAATGGAAAGACTTGTGAATACATTTCATGGAATGCACCAAAGGTAGGAGAAGAATGGCACCCAGAGGAACCAACAAAGAAGAGGACAACAAAAAAGTCTTCAACGAAGAGAGCAACTAAGAAGACTGCAACAAAAAAGAAATAAAAACATAGAAAAAAAGACCTTATATTTACTGTTTACAGTAGAGGTAAGGTCTTTAACAGATTTTAGTCTAACTACCTTGCAAAATTGCTATACTTATAGTATAATATTACAATTGATAATTTGGTGGAGGAAAGTCATGTTAGAAAATCAAGAGCAAATTCGCGAAAAGGAAAATCATAGAGTATTCAAACAGCTACTAGGTAGCTTTATGCAAGAAAATGATGAGAAAAAAGAAGAAATACTAGAATATGCTCGTAATATTAATATTGTTCCAAAAATCTATTATGACGATTTCAACAAAAAAATGAAGGTAGAGTTTAAAATAGGTGATAAACAGCTTTATAAAATTAAGAATTTACCTGATTTTTACAATAAGATGCTTCACCAAGAGCCATACCAATATGGAACAAAATTAAATTTAGTTCATAAAAGAGAATCTTTTTCTAGAGAATCTCTTCCAATTTTAGACTTTATGTTAAAATATGCTGAAATTATGAAATATAGTAATGAAGCATCAGAAGGTTATAATTACTATAAAAAAGCATTTATATTAGACAATATTTTTATTTCTAATATGGGATTGGACGATTTATTTGAAGCATTACAAGAGTCTACAGTCGCTTTTCAAAGAAATAATAATGCAGAAAAGGAAATCTATTTTTCTTCTATAGAACCTAATATCCCATTTACTATTACTCAATTACCTAATGAAAAGTTTAGTTTTCAAGCAAATATGGATATCTTTGGTTATGAAATTTTAGAGGGCAAAGATTATACCTATATGCTTTTTCAAAATGCAATTTATCGTTGTAGTAAGGATTTTGAAAATAGTACCTTAAAATTATTAGAGGTATTACGTAAAAATTATACAAATCAAATTACGATTGATGAAGCTGAATTGACCAGTTTCTTTGCTATCATTGCACCAAATTTGCCGAATGAGGTAGAAAAGGAGAATTTATCTCCAGAAGTTGAAAAGAGATGTGTTCCAAAAAATTTAGGCGTAAAAATTTATTTGGATTATGACAAGAATAATTATATTGTAGCAGATATTCGTTTTTGTTATGAAGATTTTGAGTTTAATCCTTTAATCAATGAAAAGGTAACTATAGCTCGTAATATTATTAGAGAGAATGAAGCGTTACATCAATTTATTAAAACGGGATTTATGCTAGATAAAGCGAATGCAAAACTAATTTTAACAAAAGAAGATATTATTTACCAATTTTTATCTGAAGAAATTGAAAGCTATATGAAAAGATATGAAGTGCTAGTAACAGATGCTTTTAGGAAAAAGGAAATACATAGTTTTCAAATGAAAAATATTGGTATTCGTATTGAAAATAATTTATTAGAAATTGATTTATCACAAATTGGGATTGATTTGACCGATTTATCAGAAATGCTACAAAAATATCAGGTTAAAAAGAAGTTTCACCGTTTAAAAGATGGAACATACATGAAATTAGAAAATAATGAAGCTATGCAATTTTTAGAGGAACTTACGACGAATATGGAAATTGATGCTAAAGAATTAAGTAGCGGAGTAATGAAACTACCTGTTTATCGTACACTATATTTAGAAAAAATGTTGAAATCTTTGGATAATGTAGCTATTCAAAGAGATAGTACATATCAAAATATGATACAGCAATTAGAGAATAATGGGAAGACTGATGAGATACAACTTCCAATGGGATTGCAAGCAGATTTGAGAAATTACCAAAAAGTAGGATATCAATGGCTAAAGACATTAGATGATTATCATTTTGGTGGGATTTTAGCAGATGATATGGGACTTCGGAAAAACGATTCAAGTATTGGCAGTTATTTTATCTTATGTTAATGGTGAACAAGAAGGAGGAAGAAAAGCACAGCCTTCTATAGTGGTATGTCCGAGTTCTTTAACATTAAACTGGTTAGGAGAGGTAGAAAAGTTTTCGCCTAGTTTAAAAGCATTAGTGATTAGTGGCAGTGCTGGAGAACGAGAAAGAAAAATTAAAGAAATTGAAAACTATCATATTATTATAACTTCTTATGATTCTCTAAAAAGAGATATTGAGTTATATGACGGTATGTATCACTTTAAATATATGATTGCAGATGAAGCACAATATATTAAAAACAACAATACACAAAATGCAAAGGCAATTAAGAGAATAACAGCACAGACGAGATTTGCATTAACAGGAACACCAATTGAAAATTCACTTTCAGAATTATGGTCTATTTTTGATTTTATTATGCCTGGCTATTTATTTAAATATCGTAAATTTAAGGAACTATATGAACTTGCAATTGTGAAAGATAATAATGAAGAAAAGTTAGAAAAACTAAAAAAAATGATAGAGCCTTTTGTATTAAGAAGAATAAAAAAAGAAGTATTAACTGAATTGCCAGATAAGACAGTAACAGTATTATATAATGAAATGGAAGAAGAACAACAAAAAATTTATTTGAGTCATTTAGCAAGGGCTAAAAAAGAAGTGGCTGATGAAATTCAAATGAATGGTTTTGAAAACAGTCAAATTAAAATTTTAGCATTATTGATGAGATTAAGACAAATTTGTTGCCATCCTAATTTATTTTTGCAAGATTATGAAGGAGAGAGTAGTAAACTGACACAATGTATTGAAGTTGTAACAGAGGCTACAAAAGGAGGACATAAAATTCTACTGTTCTCAGGTTATACATCTATGTTTCCAATTATAGAAAAAGAGCTGAAGAAAAATCAAATCAGTTATTTAAAATTAACAGGGCAAACTAAGGTATCAGAAAGAATTGAATTAGTAGATAAGTTTAATGAAGATAAGGATATTAAAGTATTTTTAATTTCTTTAAAAGCAGGAGGAACAGGACTTAACTTAACAGGAGCAGATATGGTAATTCATTATGATCCTTGGTGGAATATTTCAGCAGAAAATCAGGCTACAGACAGAACCTATCGAATAGGACAAAAAAATAATGTACAAGTATATAAATTAATTACGAAGAATTCTATTGAAGAAAAGATATATGAGTTACAGCAAAAAAAGGCAAAGTTAGTAGATAATATGTTATCAACTCAAAATACTTTTATTAGTCAGTTATCTAAAAAGGATATTATGGAGCTATTTGGTTAAGGAAAGGAATGTCAAAATAATGAAAGAATATGTTACTGTAATTGGAGGAGGGCTAGCGGGTTGCGAAGCAGCTTATCAAATTGCTAAAAGAGGAGTTAAAGTGAAGTTATATGAAATGAAACCTAAGAATTTTTCGGCTGCACATAGTAATCCAAATTTAGCAGAAATTGTATGTAGCAATTCTTTGAAGTCTAACTTACATACGAATGCCTGTGGATTATTAAAAGAAGAACTTAGATTATTAGATTCTTTATTAATTCGAGTAGCAGATGAAACAGCAGTGCCAGCTGGGCAAGCTTTGGCTGTTGATCGTGAAAGGTTTGCAAAGAGAGTTACAGAAGAGATTAAGAAAATAGAAAATATAGAAATAATATATGAAGAAATTGGAAATGCAACTGTTAATAACATAGATGACATTTTAATGGATGAAAAGGTATATAGCGAACTGGAAGAGATGGCAGAGGAAGGAATTGTAATTGTTGCTACAGGTCCTTTAACTTCTGATAAACTTTCTAAAGAAATTGCACAAATAACAGGGCAAGATAAGTTATATTTTTATGATGCTGCAGCACCTATATTAGAAAAGGACTCCATAGATATGAATATTGCTTTTTGGGGAGAACGTTATGAACAGGAAAGAGGAAGAGAGGAAGAAATAGATGTCTGGCAAAATAGAATAAAGGAGCAGCAAGAAGCAAGCTACATTAATTTACCGATGAACAAAGAAGAATATGAGGAATTTTGGACGGCATTGGTAAATGCAGAGGTTGTTACTTTGCATGAATTTGAGAAAAAAGAAATATTTGAAGGGTGTATGCCTATTGAAATTATGGCTAAGAGAGGAAAGGATACTTTGAGGTTCGGCCCTTTAAAACCAGTAGGGTTTACAGACCAAAGAACAGGAAGAAGGCCTTATGCAGTGGTACAATTAAGGCAAGATAATAGTGAGGGTAACTTATTTAATATGGTAGGATTTCAAACTAACCTTAAATATGGGGAACAACAAAGAGTATTTAGTATGATACCAGGACTTCGAAATGCAGAATTTGTAAAATTTGGAGTAATGCACCGTAATACTTATATAGATTCTAGTAAATTACTAGACAACACGTATCAATTAAAAAGTAATTCCAATATTTATTTTGCAGGTCAACTTACTGGTGTAGAAGGATATGTAGAATCTATTTCTTCTGGTTTAGTTGCAGGATTAAATGCAGTAAAACAATATCAGAAACAAAGGGAGAAAGAAGAGAAGATAATAAAAGTAGCCAAGAGTGGTGAGGAAATTTTAAAAGTAAGATTTCCAAAAACTACAATAATAGGGGCATTAGCAAATTATATCTCAACGGAAAATAAAAATTTTCAACCAATGAATGCAAATTTTGGAATTTTACCAGAATGGCCAGAAAAGATAAAAGATAAAAAAGTAAAATATACGAAGTTAGCAGATAAATCATTAGAAGAATTAGAGAAGTTCATAAATGAGGTAGAAAGATAGAAAATAATAAAACCGCATATAATTTTTATATGCGGTTTTATTATTTTTATTATCTTTGTTCATCCTCATCATTTTCTCTATCAACTTGAGGTCTATTTTGTGCCTTAGCTTGTTTTAGTAAATCAGCTGCCATTTTTTCTTCGTAATCTCTTACAACTTCATATTTCATTGAGTTTTTGAATTTTTGTTTATCTTCTTGAGAAACAGGTGCTGGTTCTTCTTCTGCATTTCTTTCTTTTCTTGCAGCATTCCAATTTTTAAATCTTTTAACAAATTGCCACCATTTTGGTTGTGTTGCTGGTACATTAGGAGTAGGTGGAGTACCAGTAGAAGGTGCGGTTCTCCCTGCATTTGTTCTAGTAGTACTACTAGAATCATCTGATCTGTCAGATGATTGGTCTTCTCTTAGAGAAGATTCTAAACCAATATTTTGTAATGCTGTTGTATAATTTGCAATTTGTTTATCAAATCCTTTGATTTGTCTTTCATTAGCTTTAATTTCTCTTCCTAAATTTTCATAAGAAGTAATTTTATCAATGACATCTCTTGAAATTGAACCTCTAAAATATCTTGCTAAATCACCTCTTGCTTTATTTAATTCAGTTTGAAGACCAGGTAGTTCTTGCTGTGCTTGAGCAATTTCAGCAGGAGTTTTTGTATTATCTGCTATGGTTGCTTGAGCTTTTGATACTAATTTAGTGTATTTTTCAATTTCTTTTAAAGAATACATTACATTAGGATCCTGTTTTGCTGCTTCTTGAATTTTTGATAATGTTTCATTTTGCTTTAATTTTTCCTCTTTACTCTTTTGAATTTTAACTAGTTGTCTAGAAAATTTCTTTCCAATTATTTCGTTTAAATGTGCTTTTAAAGCAGGATCTTGAGAAAGTTCAGCCATTTTCTCATCAACAGTAGCTTGATTTTTTTGCACAATAGTTTCTAATCTTTCTAGTTGTTGTTTTTTCTCTTTCAATTCTTTTTTAGGAGTTTTTAAAGATTCTTTTAATGTTGTTACTCTTGCTTTATCTCCATCTTCTTCTGCTCTAATAATTTCAATATTAATATTTTCTATTTGTCTTGTAAGTGCTTTTACCTCATTTTTTAAAGCATTTAATGTTGTCATAAATTTTCCAGACTTATCAAGTGCTTTTTTACTTCTAGCATAAGCTTTGTCCATATTTTCTAATTCCATAAAATTTCCCATAATACAAAACTATATTATGGTTTTACACCTCCTTTTATTATTCTTCTAATGCTTCATCACATTCTGCAATTAAATCTTCTATTTCTTGTAATACATCATTAAGTTCTACTTTTAAATCAACAAGTTCTTCTGTTGAAAGTTCATTAAGTTCCTCTCTATTAATTACTAAGTTTTCTTCGTCCATATGTTCCTTATCTAAATTAAAGATATTTTAACTTAGATTTCCTCCTTTCATGTAAAAAATTACATTATATGATATTATTATACAATAAAAAAGGGAAAAAGTCAAGAAAATCAAATATTACAAATATATTTCAGTATTACAGAAATGTTACGAACATAAATTATGTAAATAAATGCGGCATAAGATGAGTAGGGAAAATATTGACAAAGAGAGAGGGATGTGATAGAATATTGAACGTTAATGTAAAGTGTATGCAATATGCATTTTTGTAACATTAAATCATTATATTTTGAAAAGAGGTGAAATTTAAGTGCCAACAATCAACCAATTAGTAAGAAAAGGTAGAAAAAGTTCTACAACAAAATCAACAGCACCAGCATTACAACATGGATATAACTCTATGAATAAAAGAGTTACTAATAACAGAGCACCACAAAAAAGAGGTGTATGTACTGTTGTAAAAACTGTAACACCTAAAAAGCCAAACTCTGCTTTAAGAAAAGTAGCCAGAGTAAGACTATCTAATGGATATGAAGTAACTTCATATATCCCAGGTATTGGACACAATTTACAAGAGCACAGTGTTGTTCTTATCAGAGGTGGAAGAGTAAAAGACCTTCCAGGTGTTAGATATCACATTATCAGAGGAACATTAGATACAGCAGGTGTAAAAGACAGAATGCAAGCTCGTTCTAAATACGGAGCTAAAAAACCTAAGAAATAAATCGTAAATATAGTTCTTAGGAAAAACGGTGCTAATAATACATTACTAAATTAAGGTACTTAAATTTAGAATAGATTATATAGCACTATACGGAAAAGCATAAGGCTTTTCAGAGTACCTAATCATACAAATTGTATGAAATCATAAAAAGGAGGGAAGAATAGTGCCAAGAAAAGGATTTATAGCAAAAAGAGAAGTTTTACCAGATCCAATTTATAATAGCAAAGTTGTTACTAAATTAGTAAACAATGTTATGCTAGATGGTAAAAAAACAGTTGCTCAATCAATCGTATATGATGCATTTGACATCATTAAAGAAAAAGAGCAAAAAGATCCACTAGAAGTTTTCCAAGCAGCTTTAGAAAATGTTATGCCAGTTCTTGAAGTTAAAGCAAGAAGAATTGGTGGTGCAACATACCAAGTGCCAATCGAAATTAGACCTGAAAGAAGACAAACTTTAGGACTAAGATGGCTTGTAACATATGCTAGAAACAGACATGAAAAAACAATGGCTGAAAAATTAGCAAATGAAATTATGGATGCAGTAGCTGGAAATGGTGGAGCTTTCAAGAAGAAAGAAGACATGCATAAAATGGCTGAAGCAAATAGAGCTTTTGCTCATTACAAATTCTAATATAAGGAGGATAAAAAGGTGGCTGGAAGAGAGTTTCCTTTGGAGAAAACAAGAAATATAGGAATCATGGCTCACATTGATGCAGGAAAAACAACCACAACAGAGAGAATACTTTTCTATACTGGTAAAACTCACAAAATTGGAGAAGTTCACGATGGTGGTGCAACAATGGACTGGATGGTTCAAGAGCAAGAAAGAGGTATTACAATTACTTCTGCTGCTACAACTTGTCAATGGCTAGGACATCGTATTAATATTATTGATACTCCTGGACACGTAGACTTTACTGTTGAAGTTCAAAGATCTTTAAAAGTACTTGACGGTGCTGTAACAGTATTAGCAGCTAAAGGTGGTGTTCAACCACAAACAGAAACAGTTTGGAGACAAGCTGATAAATACTCAGTTCCAAGAATGGTATATGTCAATAAAATGGATACTACTGGTGCTGACTTCATGCTTTGTGTTGATCAATTAAAAAATAGATTAAAAGCAAATGCAGTTCCAATTCAATTGCCAATTGGATCAGAAGAAAATTTCAAAGGTGTTGTAGACTTAATCAAAATGAAAGCTTTCATTCATAAAGACGACTTAGGAAGAGAAATTGAAGAGACAGATGTACCAGCAGATATGAAAGCACAAGCAGAAGAATATAGAGCAAGCTTAATAGAAGCAGCAGCTGAACAAGATGACGAATTAATGATGAAATATTTAGATGGTGGAGAACTATCTGAAGAAGAAATCAAAAAAGGAATCAGATTAGGAACAATTGGAAATAAAATGATTCCTGTATGCTGTGGTTCTTCTTACAAGAATAAAGGTGTACAAGAACTATTAAATGCAGTTGTAGAATTTATGCCATCACCACTTGATATTGCAGATATTAAAGGTGTTGACATGGAAGGCAATGAAGCTGAAAGAAAAACATCTGATAGTGAACCATTTGCAGCTTTAGCATTCAAAATTGCAACAGACCCATTTGTTGGAAAGATTTGCTTCTTTAGAGTATATTCTGGTACATTAGATGCAGGTTCAACAATTTTAAATGCAAACAAAGATAAAAAAGATAGAATGGGAAGAATTCTATTAATGCACTCAAATCACAGAGAAGATATTGATAAAGTATATGCAGGTGATATTGCAGCAGCAGTAGGATTAAAAGATGTTGGAACAGGTGATACATTATGTGATCCTGCACACCCAATCATTCTAGAATCAATGGAATTCCCAGAGCCAGTTATTGATATCGCTATTGAGCCAAAAGATAAGGCAAATAGTGAAAAAATGGGAATCGCTTTATCAAAACTTGCTGAAGAAGATCCAACTTTCAAAACTTGGACAGATCAAGAATCAGGTCAAACTATCATCGCAGGTATGGGAGAATTACACTTAGATATCATCGTTGACCGTTTAAAAAGAGAATTCAAAGTTGAATGTAGTGTAGGTAAACCACAAGTTTCTTACAAAGAAACTATTAGAAACAAAGTTAAAGTACAAGGTAAATTCATTCGTCAATCTGGTGGTCGTGGACAATACGGTGACGTATGGCTAGAAATGGAACCATTAGAAGCAGGAAAAGGAATTGAATTTGAAAGTAAAATCGTTGGTGGTGCAGTTCCAAAAGAATACATCAAACCAATCGAAGAAGGTGTTAGAGAAGCCGCTAATAACGGTATCTTAGCAGGTTACCCTGTAATTGACTTTAAAGCTACATTAGTAGATGGTTCTTACCACGAAGTTGACTCTTCAGAAATGGCATTCAAAATTGCTGGTTCTATGGCATTCAAAGAAGGATGTAAACAAGCTAAATCAGTTATTTTAGAGCCAATTATGAAAGTTGAAGTAACAGTTCCAGAAGAATACATGGGAGATGTTATTGGAGATATTAACTCAAGACGTGGTAGAATGGAAGGAATGGAAGCTATTCAAGGAAATCAAATTATTAGAGCATTTATTCCATTATCAGAAATGTTTGGATATGCAACAGACTTACGTTCAAAAACACAAGGTAGAGGTACTTATTCAATGGAACCAAGCCATTATGAAGAAGTTCCAAAGTCAGTATTTGATACTATTGTTGCATCAAGAGCTAAGAAACAAGATTAATTTTCAAAAAATGCTTGATTTTATGCTAAAGATAGTATAAAATACAAGTGAATTTGGAGAATAGATGAGTTTGCATAAGTTATTTGTAAGGCTCATAAATTCGCCAACAATTAACTTAACCTTAATATTAAAAAATATAATTAAAAATAGGAGGAAAATTTAAATGGCTAAAGCAAAATTTGAAAGAACAAAACCACACGTTAACATTGGTACAATCGGACACGTTGACCATGGTAAAACAACAACAACAGCAGCTATTACAAAATACCTAAACTTATTAGGAAAAGCTCAATATGAAGCATACGATCAAATCGATGGTGCTCCAGAAGAAAGAGAAAGAGGAATTACAATTAACACAGCTCACGTTGAATACGAAACAGATAACAGACACTATGCACACGTTGACTGCCCAGGACACGCTGACTACGTAAAGAACATGATTACTGGTGCTGCACAAATGGATGGTGCTATCTTAGTAGTATCTGCAGCTGATGGACCAATGCCTCAAACAAGAGAGCATATCTTACTTGCTAGACAAGTAGGTGTTAAATATATCGTTGTTTACTTAAATAAATGCGATATGGTTGATGATCCTGAATTATTAGAATTAGTTGAAATGGAAGTTAGAGACTTATTATCAAGCTATGATTTCCCAG
>CAJUSU010000021.1 GCA_910589185.1 uncultured Clostridia bacterium | reverse complement strand
CTAAATATGTCCCATCTTCATTATCTGTTACATCAGCATCTTTATCTTCAATAAATTCTTGCTTTTCTATATATTCAAAATATTCGTCCGCATCAAACGTTCCTAGTCCATTAATAAAGACTGGCTCTTTTGCTAGTTCTAGTCTTTCTTGCCAACTTGCTATATCTGCTTTTAGTTTTGCGTCTGATGCTTTTTTAAAGATTCCATTATCTGACATAACATACATGATTGTAATGCCTGCTAATATAAGTAAAACTACAATTGTAATTACTAATGCAATTAAAGTAATAGCATTTTCACCGCTTTTCATTATTTTTTTACTTTTCATGTGTTTCTTCCCCCATTTTTTACTTTTGTTTTATTATTTCCCAAATTTCAATTTATTATAACAATTTGTTTTATTACTGTCAATAACATTTTGTTATCTATACTGTATTGTTTTTTATCCTATAAAATTAGAAAATATAACATATAATAGTAATTACAATACATTTTGTTTACTAGTATAATTTAATTTCAAGATAACATTTAGGAGAATATATGAAAGAATTAAATTCAGAAGAATTATTTAAAATAATCGGTTTAAATGTAAAATATTATAGAAAATTATATAATCTAGATAAAGGAAAAATGACACAAGAAAATTTAGCTGAACTTGTTGATGTTTCCACTTCTTTGATTGGCAGCTTAGAGAGCGAAAACATTGCACAGGGTATTAGTGTTACTACTCTATGGAAAATTAGTAAAGCTTTAGAAATATCAATTGACAAGTTATTTGAAAACCCACACCAAAGAAAGAAGACTAGTTAATTCTAGTCTTCCCATTCTAATTCATAATCTGAAATTTGTACCCAATCTCCATCTTTAATTCCAAGTTCTTTCAATCTTTGATTAATTCCCATTTCATTTAGTCTTCTATGGAAATAGTGTAATGACTCATTATCTGCTAAGTTAACAGTTCTCATTAATTTTTCTACTGCTATACCTGAAACAATATATATATCCTCTTCTTTTCTAACACTAATTTCTTCTGTCTCTTTTAAAGTATATACCTTCGTTTGCATTTCTACTTCCACTAAATCTTCTTTTGGTAACGTTTTTAATACTTCAGAAACTCGTATCATTAACTCTTTAACTCCCTGATTAGTAGCTGCAGATATCTTATAAATCTCTAAGCCTTTTTCTTTTGCCATTTTTTCTAGCTCTTGATATAAGGTCTCATCTTGCATACTATCTACTTTATTTGCTACGATAATTTGCTTTCTTTGACTTAGTTTTTCACTGTATTGTTTTAATTCTTCATTAATTGTATTGAAGTCTTGTACTGGATTTCTTCCCTCAATTCCAGATACATCAATGACATGAAGCAATAATCTAGTTCTTTCAATATGACGTAAAAATTGAATTCCAAGCCCAATGCCTTGACTTGCTCCTTCAATAATTCCAGGGATGTCTGCTATCACAAAGCTATCACCATATTCCCCTTTTACAACACCTAAATTAGGCTCTAGCGTTGTAAAATGATAGTCTGCAATCTTAGGAGTAGCATCAGTTACAACAGATAGTAAAGTGGATTTACCTACATTTGGGAAACCTAATAACCCAACATCCGCTAATAGTTTTAACTCTAAAATAAGTTCTTTTTCTTCTCCTTTTTCTCCCTCTTGTGAAAAACGAGGCGCTTGTCTGGTAGATGTAGCAAAATGAGAATTTCCTTTGCCTCCTCTTCCACCTGCTAAAATTAATTCTTTTTGCCCTAGTTCTGACAAATCTGCTAATACCCTTCCTGTTTCTGCCTCTTTTACTATTGTTCCTAAAGGTACCTTCACTACTAAGTCTTCTCCACTTTTTCCATATCTGTGTGCACCTTCTCCATTTTTGCCATTTTCAGCTTTGAACTTTTTTTGATAGCGAAAATCAATTAAAGTATTTCTATCTTGATCTACTTCAAAATAAACACTTCCACCTTTTCCGCCATCTCCACCATCTGGTCCACCTGCTGCTACATATTTTTCTCTACGAAAAGAAACGGCACCATCACCGCCATTTCCCGCTTTTGCAATTATTTTCACGTAATCTGTAAACATCTCTTTACTCCTCGAAATAATCTAACCTCATAGCCTTTTTAACTTTTTTCATAGTTTCTTTAGCTGTTTTTCTTGTTTTTTCAGTTCCTTCTATTAATATTTTTTCTACCAATTCTGGACGCTCTTCATAATATTTTCTTTTTTCTCTCATTGGTTCTAAGAATTTGTTTGCATTTTGAGCTAATTGTTTTTTGCAAGCTACACATCCTCTTTTACCTAGCTTACATTCCTCACAAACGCATTTTACTTCTTCTGTTGTACTAAATAACTTATGATAATATGCCACCATACACACATCAGGATGCCCTGGATCGTCCTTTTTTATTCTTGCAGGGTCTGTTACTGCACTCATAATCTTTTTATTTACTTCTTCTTCTGTATCAGATAAGTAAATAGCATTTCCTAAGGATTTTCCCATTTTATCATTTCCATCTAATCCCT
Organism: uncultured Clostridia bacterium; assembly: GCA_910589185.1. Classification (GTDB taxonomy): domain Bacteria; phylum Bacillota; class Clostridia; order TANB77; family CAG-508; genus CAG-273. Next base: position 21,690 of record CAJUSU010000021.1, on the reverse strand, counting down.
TAATTCTTTTGGCATTTGACAAAACAGCTTTTGGTTCTGGCAAAGTATCCCCATAAATAGAATTAAATTTACGAACAATCTCTCTACATTGTTCAATTAATGGCTCTTGGTCCTCTCCTACAGGAACTAATATTCCTTCTACTACCGTAATATCAGCAGCTTGACTAACTGGATATCCCAAAAATCCATAAGTAACACTCTCTTTAAATATTTCTTGTTTTTGTGCAATTTCTGTTTTTACAGTTGGGTTTCTTTCCAATCTTGCCACTGTTACTAAATTTGAATAAAATACAGTTAGTTCAGCAATTTCAGGTATCATAGATTGAACGTAAATTGTAGTTTTCTCTGGATCAATTCCAATTGATAAATAGTCTAAAACAACTTCTTTAACATTCTTTCTTACTTTTTCTGGATTATCAAAGTTATCTGTTAGCGCTTGCACATCTGCAATTTCAATATATGGATCATATTTTCCACTATTTTGCATCTCCACTCTTGTTTTTAGAGAACCAAAATAATGACCAATGTGTAATCTACCTGTTGGTCTATCACCTGTTAACATACGTTTTTTCTTTTCTTCCATTTTACCATCCCTTATCTATCTTTTATATTAATCTATTTTATTAGCATTTCCATTATACTGGATTTTACTTAAATTTACAAGGTGTAATATGGAGAAATAGTAATTAGTTTTATTATAAAAAAAGATGATATAGTTTTGCTATTTACTACATCATCTTTTTATTTGTTTTATGTCGACATATTCATTTTAACTCCTCTGCTATTTTTTTCATTCTTCAAACCATTTTTTCTCAAGATGTCTAAAAAATAGCTTACAGATACCTTTTCGCATGTTAAAAAAACGTATTATTTTATCAAATTCAAACTTAAACACTAAAACCAGGCGCAACACCAATGCTGTAGCTCGCGCCGCCACCATTGCTGCCGCCGTTGTGGACGATACTGCAGAAGGAATTGCTGTTAGCGTAATAAAGTGAACGAAGCCACCAGCTAACTATACTACTTGAGGAACTTTGTCTCTTTTGGCGACCTGTGCTCGAACTGTCCCATGCGTCTGTTACTCCTTGATAATATTTATACTGCTCTCCTTCTTTGGTTATTGCATATCCTCTTGTATCTCCTCCATTGTATCCAGCATTTACTACCTCACTTGCGGCTAATAACCATAAGTAATCATTACATGTTGTTACACTACTTGCGTTATCATATGTTCCAATGTACTTTTTCTTTACTTGTTTTATATAACTCTTATTATTTAATTTTGCTCCTAGTCCTCCGATTGCTCCGCTTTGAGCTGCTGCATTTGTTGCATATCCGTTTAGGTCCTTTCTCATTTGAGTTGCTCCCCAACCATTTTCATTTGTATTCGTCGTGTTCATTGATTTATAGGCATCTCCTGTCATGAAATCTAAAAACTCAAAACTAATACTTGCTTTTTTATGCGTCCCTCCATACACTGTTTGATCTACCAAGTCGTCATGTTTAAAACCTAGCACTCTTACTCTCTTGACTTCTCCGTTATATTCCACTTCAAATATATCTCCTGGTTTAATTGTATATCTTTTTCCATCTATTACTACTTTTACTTCTTCTGTTTCACTTGTTATGGTGTTGTCCTTTGCAATCTCTTGGGCTATCTTTTCAACTGTTGCCCAATCCGATTTGATATTTTCAATTGGTTCATCTATTGGCCCTGTTGTTCCGCCATTTTCTGTTCCATTTAAATATCCATTTACCATATTATCAATTGAGTTCATATACTCTTGTTCATTTTTAATTGCATCTTCTGTTTTATCTTTTGCTTCCTGAGCCTTCTTAAAGATACCATTTTCTCCCATAGTATACATGATTGTTATGCCTGCCAAAATAAGTAATACGACTATTGTCACTACTAATGCCACTAGTGTTATACCTGCTTGTTTCTTACTTAGTTTTTCTTTCATTTTTTCTTATTCCTCCCTTTTCTTTAGTATTTGCTTTTTTCTCATTTTTATGCACTATAGGTACGTTTTATTTCGCATTATCATTATAACATTTTGTTATATTTTAGCAATATATGTCATAGAATGTCAATATACTACTAAAAAAATTACAAGTTTTGAAATTATTTTTGGCATCAAAAAACTCTATAGCAATTTGCTATAGAGCTTTTTATCATTTATTTTGCTGCGCTTCCTTCTTCTACTGGATAAACGCTAACTTTTTTCTTATCTCTGCCAAGTCTTTCAAATTTTACTTTTCCAGTTACTTTAGCAAATAAAGTATCATCACTTCCGATACCTACATTAGTACCTGGATGAATTTTAGTTCCTCTTTGTCTTACTAAGATATTTCCAGCTGGAACAACTTGCCCATCTGCTCTTTTAAGACCTAAACGTTTTGATTCACTATCTCTTCCGTTCTTAACACTACCTTGACCTTTTTTATGAGCCATGCTTTATCTCACTCCCTTCGATTTCTTTATTTTAAGGGTATCTCTACCTAAGCTTCTTTTTTAGTTGTTGTTGCTTTTTTTGTTGCTGGCTTTGCAGATGCTGTTTTTGTTGCTGTTTCAGCTTTTTCTTCTGCTTTTGCAGCTGCTGTTTTAATATTTGTAATTTCTACTTTTGTGTATGGTTGTCTATGTCCTTGTGTTCTTCTATAATTCTTTTTCGCTTTATATTTATACACTAGGATTTTTTTAGCTTTACCATGAGAAACTACTTTTCCTTCAACTTTAACACCTTTTACATAAGGAGCTCCAACTTCTACTTTTTTGTCGTCAGATACAAGAACAACTTTATCAAAAGTTACTTTCTTTCCTTCCTCTGCTTCTAACTTTTCAAAAAATACTACGTCTCCTTCTGCTACTTTGTATTGTCTTCCACAGCTTTCAATAATTGCGTACATTCTTCGTACACCTCCTACATCCGTATACTCGCTAAGCATAAATAACAAGGCAATTACTTTTTTTAAGTAATATTTAGTTGCCCGACTCAGGCGGCTTACACTTGGCTATTATACTACAAATCACTTACTATTGTCAAGTATTAACCACTTTTTTACTTCAGAAAATGTCAAGTGTTTACTCCACACTTTTCAATGACTCAATCATATCAATCTTTTTAAGTGCAAAATAAGTAATAATATTCACAATTGTTGCAAATAACATAGTAATCACAATTCCATAGATATAGCTAGCTATTTCAATTTGTGGATTAAACATAAATGCATCTAACTCACAAGTTTTAATAATAAAAGTTGTGAGGAAATTTCCTACTAATAGTCCTACTAAAATTCCAATAATCGTTAAAAGTAACATTTCTTTTCCTACATACTCATATACTTCTGGGTCATAGAAACCTAATACTTTGATAGTAGCAAGTTCCCTCACTCTTTCACTAATATTAGTATTTGATAAGTTATATAATACAACTAATGCTAACAGTCCTGCTGCTATGATTAAAACCCATACTACTAATCCCATGTTATCCATTACTTCTGAAAATATGCTAGTTGCTACAGAATTAAATTCTACGCTAGAAATACTGTCTTTATCTTCTAAAATTGTTTTTCCTAAAGCATTTTCTTGCTCTTCTGTTAATTCTTTGGTATTCGCAAAAATGGTATTCATTCTTGCTTCTTCTTGGTATAACTGCTCATAAAGTTTTGGTGACATGTAAATATAATGTAAAAGATAATTTTCAGTAATACCTACTACCTTTGTTTTTACTTCTACTTTATCAATATCTTTAATGATAATCTCGTCACCTTCATCAATATCTAATAGCTTTGCTAATTTTTCTGTAATAACAACACCTTGCTCATTTAAAGTATAAGTCTGTTCTTTTCGTTTTCGATTACGTAATACAATAAATTCTTGCAAGTTTTCTACTTTTTCTGGCACAATTAATTGAATACTTTGATTATTATCATTTTTCACAATTTCAACTGACTGTCGATTTAATCGAATTGTGCTGTCAATCTCTTGATTTTTCGTTATTTCCTCATATGCTTTTTGGCTATCTTCCTGTTTTAGATTATCTTTTAGTGTAATTTCGATTTGATGTTTAAAAATCTCACCATACTGAGATGGTATCATACTACCCACAGCATCTCTTAGACCAAATCCTGCTACAATCAGTGCTGTGCAACCTGCTACCCCAATAATGGTCATTAAAAATCTCTTCTTATAACGGAATATATTTCTAATGGTTACTTTTTGTGTAAAGTTCAAATGCTTCCAAATAAATGGTATCTTTTCTAGTATGACTCTTTTTCCTATCTTTGGAGCCTTAGGTCTCATTAGTGTTGCAGGCATAGCTAGCAATGCTTTGATGCACGAATAAGCTGTTGCTCCTACTGTACAAACAGAAGCTGCTAAAAGTCCAGCAATCGTAAGACCTATGTCAAACTCTAATACTGGTTCACCTATATTGTACATCATGCCATACATATTACAAATAATTTTAGGTATCATGTAAAATCCAATACTTACCCCTATAAGACTTCCTAATACAGTTGCTAAAGTAGCATAAATCAAGTATTTACTAGCGATTTGTCTTTTACTATACCCTAGCCCTTTTAAAGTACCAATTTGTACTCTTTGTTCCTCTACCATTCTTGTCATAGACGTTAAACTAATCAGTGCTGCAACTACAAAAAACACCACTGGAAATACTTTTGCAATATTATCAATTCTATCTGCATCTTGTAAATAACTAACATATCCCACATTTTGATTTCTATCTAATATATACCATTCTGGTTTTTCAATATCTGCCAATTTAATTTTGGCATCTTCTAGCTCTTCTTGTGCCTCTTTTATTTTTTTATCAGCCTTTTTTTGCTCTGTTTGTAGTTTCGCTTCATTGGTTTGAATTTCTCTTTCTGCCGTATTTAACTGATTTTGTGCCTTAGTTAATTCTTGATTTGCTTTCTTTTTATTTGCTTCATAAGTTTGTTTTTGTGTATTTAATGTATTTCTTGCTTGCTTTAGCAATTGTTCTTGGGCTGCTAACTGCTTTTCTATTTGTTCTTTTTGCTCTGGTGTCATATATTCTAATGTCGCTTGTAACTTCTTCTTTTCTTCTTCAAATAGCTTTTCTTTCTCTTTTAATTCTTTTTCTGCTTTATCTAGCTCCGATTTTCCCTGGGCTAATTGAGCATTCGTTGTTGTTTTCTGTGTTTCTAATTCTGCCTTTCCATTTTTAACTTGCTGTTTTGCATTTTCTATTTTTTGCTTGGCATCTTTCAATTCTTTTTCTGCTTTTGCTTTTTGCGTATTTAACTCTTTTTGTGCATCTTGTATCTTTCCATTTGCTTCATCATAAATTTCTTGATATCTTGCCTGTCTTCTTTCTTCTGAAATATCTTCAATTCTTTGTTTTACTTCTTCTACTGTATCTTCATATTTAGAAGAATATGTTTTTAATTCTTTTGCTCCTTCTACAGTGATATAGGCAACTGTTCTGATATCTGTATCAAAATTTTCAAGTGGTATATACATATAATAACTAATTTTTCCAGAACCTAGTTTAGTAGTTCCTCTATCACTTGAAATATATAATGGTGAATGTACTGTTCCTACAATAGTAACCTCTTTTTCTTTTAATAATGGCTGATTTTCCCCATCTTCATTTTGAATTTCCTCTACTTCAATTGTAATGCTATCTCCTATTTGGTGCTCTGTCTCTAAAAGAAATCTAGGCTCTACTACACATTCCTTATTGTTTTCAGGAAGTCTCCCTTCTATTATCTTCGCTTGATTGATATAATCAGATAATGCCATTAGTTTTACTACTTCTTCTGTTTCACCAATATTTACAACAGCATCTGTAGAATAACTAGCTTCTATTTTTTCAACTCCTTCTATTTTTTCTAGTGCTGCTATATCTTTTTTGGTAATGCCAAGTGTTGATAAAACCTGAATGTCCATTGCCTCGTACTGGTCAAAAGTCTTGTCTAAGGTATTTCTCATATCTGGGCTTGTCACTCTAATTCCTGCAAAAAATCCCACGCCTAATAAAACGATTAACATTAAAGAAATAAATCGTTTAAAAGTATTTGTTATCTCTTTTACAGTATCCTTCATTAAAGCTTTTTTCATTTTTCCCTCTTTCTATATTTACCACTCAATTTGCTCAATCGGTGTTGGGTGCTCGTTCTTTTCAATGTTATAAGCTGTACCATTTTTAAAATGAATCACTCTGTCTGCCATTGGAGTTAAAGCTTGATTATGAGTAATAATAATCACTGTCATTTTCTCTTTTCGGCAAGTATCTTGCAATAATTGCAAAATTTGCTTTCCTGTTTTGTAATCTAAGGCTCCTGTCGGCTCATCACATAACAAAAGTTTTGGATTTTTTGCAATTGCTCTGGCAATAGCAACTCTTTGTTGCTCTCCTCCTGATAGCTGTGAAGGAAAGTTGTTCATTCTTTCTTCTAGTCCTACTTGTTTTAAAACGGTTTTAGGATCTAACGGATTTTTACAGATTTGTGTAGCAAGCTCCACATTTTCTAGAGCTGTTAAATTTTGCACTAAGTTATAGAACTGAAAAACAAATCCAATATCTTCTCTACGGTATTTAATTAATTCTTTTTCTTTTAAAGAACTAATTTCCTTATTGTCAATAATTACTCTTCCTCGAGTTACTAAGTCCATTCCCCCTAAAATATTAAGTGCAGTAGTTTTGCCCGCACCACTTGGACCAACAATAACTGTAAGTTCTCCCTTTTCTATTTCAAAATTAGTATTATCTAACGCCTGAATGAGCACTTCACCCATTTGATATGCTTTCACTACATTTTTAAATTCAATATATGCCATACTCTTCTCCTCTTTTCTAAGGATTCCATTTTCTCTTCGCTTGATTATATTCCACTTTTTTCCTTTTTTCAATTCCTTTATAAAAGATTATTGTGAATTTTTGGACACAAAAATGTCGCACTTGGGGACGTTAGTTTGTACGACATCCGTCCCTCAGTGCGACATTTTTTTAATTTGTTCTAAAACTTATTACTCTAGAATAATTTCCATAGACTGTATCATATTTTCCAGGACTTATTACATGAGTTTTATATGCTCTAACTCTTACTTTATAATTTTTAGAATAACCTAGTACCTTACCATCTAAATCTAAGCTATTGGTTTGTAGTATAGCTACACATCTGTATACTCCTCCATTTTCAGAAATTTCTACTTCGTATCCTGTAGCACTACCTATTGAATTCCATGTTAAATATGCTTGATTTCTATTTCTAACAGATACATTGAAGTTAGTTACTGTAGCTGGCTTGCTAGTGTTAGTCGTTGTAGTTGTTGCCTTTGATGTCTTAAAGCTTTTTACTTTTGCAGTTTCACTAGTATATTCTTTTCCATTTACTTTTTTGTATGCTTCGATTTTTACTTTATAAGTAGTATTAGCACTTAAATTAGCAAAAACATAGCTTCTTCTAGTAGTTGAACCCTTATATTGATAACTTCCATTTCCTTTTGCAAAATAGATGTTATATCCTGTTGCACCACTTACACTTGACCAACTAATTTCAGCTTTATTTTTTGTTAGTTCATCCACATAGATTGTACGTACATTGCCTACTGTTACTTTTTCAGCCTTTGTATAAAATCTATATGCACTAGACTCATTACCATATTGTTTTCTACCATTTACCCACTTATAGGCAACTATTTTTACTCTATAGGTACTGTCTGAATCTAAATTTCCTAAAGTAACTACTCTATTACTTGTATCTTTTATTGTTTCATATCTTCCACTATTTTTAGATAATGAAACTTCATATCCGTCTGCATTATTCGCTTTTGACCAAGATACTGTTGCTTTATTTTCGCTAATATCATATACATCAATACCACTAATATTTCCAACAGTTACTTTTTCTTCTTTTGTTGTAAAGCTATAGTAAGAAGATTCATCTCCATATACTTTTTTGTTATCTATCCACTTGTAAGCAACTACTTTTACTCTATAAGAACTATCTGGAGTTAAGTTAGATAAAACTGTTCTATTTCCATTCTTTGAAATAACTGTTTGATAACTTCCATAGTTTTTAGATAATAAAACATCATATCCATCTACATTATTTAATTCTTTCCAAGTTACTGTTGCTGTAGTTTCTGTTACATCATATACGCTTACATTACTTACTTTATCTGGCTTAGTTTGAGTATTGTTATTATTATTGCTTGTATCATCTTTGTTATAGTCTATAACAATATATTGTGCTACTGATCTTTCTCCATAATTAGTATTATCAGAATTTACACTTTGACATGCTCTAACACTAAAACCATATCTTAGTCCATGAGTGAAACCTTTTAATATAGCACTTGTAGTAGTTACTTCACCAATATTCATATTGCCAAAGCCTGGGACATCTACAAATACTTGATATTTGTTAGCATTACTTACACCTGACCAGTTTAATGTTACATAACCATTGACTTGTGTCACTTTTAAGTTTTGTACTTGACCTAAAGTTTTTTGAGGTGTTGTTGTAAATCTGATTTCTTCTGAAGTCGCTGTTTCTATTCTGTTAGAATCATACGCTGTAACTCTTAAACGATAAGTAGCGTTTTCCGAAAAGCCAATAAGACTTGCTTCACTACTATTAACAGAACCAATTTTAGTTCCATTTACATAAACATTATATCCAGCACTATTTGAAACAGAAGACCAAGTAAGTTTCATTTGGCTGCCATTCATTGCTGCGCTAAAGTTACTAATTGAATTTACTAAGCTTACTGCTTGAATTGCTGAACTCATCATTAGTATTAGTAAAATTGTTAGTGTCATAATTGATACAATTTGTTTTTTATATCTCATAATAACGCCCCTTTCCGCTTAGATTTTATCACGTTTTATGTATACAGTCAAGTTATTATAATTAATCTTAAGATTTATTTAAAAAAGGAAAAGTGATGTAGTTAATTTTTAGTTTCACTACATCACTTTTCTATATATTATCAAAAAAATTAATAAGCTAAATTTCTAATGGTCTAAATGCAGAAACCTGGGGCTACGCCTCCATTACGGCTCGCTCCATTATAATCACTGCTACCATCATAATCAAAAGTACAGAAAGTATCAGTATTATCACCATAAGGCGAACGAATCCAGTACCAATTTTCATTCCCCACTGATGTTGTCTTTGCACGATTTTCACTTGGATTATTATGTGTCTCTGTTACACCTTGGTAATATTTATATTGGCTTCCTTCACTTGTAAGTGCTACTCCATATCTTGTATTATCACTATTTTTAGGTACCATTTCACTTGATGCTAATAACCATAAATAATCATTACATGTTGTCACACTACTTGCATCATTATATGTTGCAATATATTTTTTCTTTACTTGTTTGATATACGCTTTATTATTTAGTTTATCTTTTCCTTCTGTTCCATTTAAAAATGTTCTCATTGCTGTTGCTCCCCAGCCATTTTCGTTTGTATTAGTTGTGTTCATTTGTTTATAGGTATCCCCTGTCATGAAGTCTAAAAACTCAAAACTGATACTTGCTTTTTCATGTGTTCCACCATACACTGTTTTATCTACTAAATCATCATGCTTGAAGCCTAATACTCTTACTCTTCTTACTTCTCCGTTATATTCTACTTCAAAAATATCTCCTGGCTTGATAGTATATCTCTTTCCGTCTATTACTACTTTTACTTCTCCTGTATCACTTGTAATTGTGTCATCCTTGGCTATCTCTTTTGCTATTTTTTCAATGGTTGCCCAATCTGATTTTATACTTTCAATTGGTACATCCATTGGTCCTATTGGGGTTGTTTGATTTGTTCCATATTCTTCTTCTAGCCTGTTTGCTAAATTTTCTAAATAGTTTTGCTCATTTTTTATTGCTTGGTCTGTCTTTTCTTTTGCTTCTTGGGCTTTTTTGAAGATACTATTATCTCCCATAGTGTACATTATCGTAATGCCTGCCAAAATTAAAAGTACAACAATTGTTACGACTAGCGCTACTAGGGTTATACCACTTTGTCTTTTCATAAATTGATTTTTCATTTTAGTTTATTTCCCCCTTTTTCTTTAGTGTTTCCCCTTTTTTTAATCTTATACATTGTAAATAATATTTTTTAATATAGGTTATTTATATATATCTTATCAATACATGTCATAAAATGTCAATATACCATTTCTAAAATTTATAATTTATTTTGCACAAAAAAAGATACATTGTCTTTATTTCTTACAACGTATCTCTCCTATGAATATTCTTATTCTGCAGTCACATTACTAACACTAGTATCTCCACCCGGAAGAATTGTAATTCCACCATTTGGTGAAGTAATTGTATATTGATTTTGATATGTGTTTATAGTATTTTCTAATTCGTCTATCTTTTTCTCGTAGTAAAAAACACAACCACCTATTCCTACTAAAAATAGTAATATGAGTAAGCAAATTGTAATAATATATGTTTTCATGTACACTATTTTATTTTCCATAGTTTTCATCTCCTTTTGTCAGTTTGGGGACGTTAGTTTAACTGACATCTGTCCCTCAACTGACATTCTACCATTTTTTACCAAAATGTCAGTTAAACTAACGTCCCCAAACTGACATTTTCTTCTCCTACTAATTCTTCAAATTGTTTTAAAATTTCTGGTGTCATATAAATTCCACCTGCTTTATCTACCTTTTCTCCATTGACTATTTGCAACTGAATGTTATTTTTATCTCCTTGAAAGAAATAAATTGCTCCTTTTAGTTTATTTCTCTCTTCCTCATTTAATTCTGTAATATCTATTTCAAATACTTTTGCTTTTGTTTCTGTAAAAGGTGTAATCGTTCTTGCTACAATTTTAGGTTCTTCGTCTTCACGAATGCTTAATTTTCCCTCTACAATAACAATATTTTCTTCTATTAAGCTACTACTACAAGCTTGGTAAGTGCTATCAAATACAATAAATTCTGTTGGACCATACAGATCTTCAATTGTCACAAATGCCATAAGTTTATTGTTTTTGGTATATTTCTTTTTCACACTTGTAATAATTCCTGCATAAGTTACATTTTGCCCATCTTTAAATTCTGTTTGATGTTCTTCATACGTTTGCTCTCTTTTGAACTCTCCTTGGTCTTCTAGTTCCATTTCATTCTCGCTACTGATTTGCCTTAATTGGAATGTATTAATATTAGTTTTTGCTTCGATTTGTTCTCTTATATCTTCTAATGGATGCCCTGAAATGTATAGTCCTAGCATTTCTTTTTCCATAGATAACAAGTCTTTTGGCTCATACTCAGGAAGTGTGGTATAGGTATATTTCATTTCTTCTACTTCTTTGCTGCCACCTAAATCGAACATAGAAACTTGTCCATCAAAACTTTTCTTTCCACTATCAGAAATCATGTCTATAATTTTCTCAAAAGAAGTTATCAAGGTTTTTCTCGTTTGTCCTAAATTGTCAAAACTTCCTGCTTTAATCAAACTTTCCACACACTTTTTGTTAACACCTAAGTCTTTAATTCTCTCACAAAAATCACTGAAATCTTTGTAATCCCCATTTTTCTCGCGTTCTACCACAATGTTATCCACTGCGTCAGTTCCTACATTTTTAATACTTCCCATACCAAAACGAATTTGATTTTTGTCTACTGTAAATTTGGTATCACTTTTATTGATATCTGGTTTTAGGATTTCAATGTTTAACCTTTTACATTCTTCTACATATCCTGGGATTTTATCTTGATTTCCCAAAAAGCTGTTAAGCATTGCTGCCATAAATTCTGCTGGGTAATATGCTTTTAAGTACGCTGTTCTATAAGATACCACTGCATAAGCTGCTGCATGGGACTTATTGAAAGCATATTTTGCAAACTCTGCCATTTCATCAAAAATTTTGTCTGCTGATTGCTCATCAATGCCATTTCTCACACATCCCGGAACAACCACATTTCCATTTTCATCTACTTGACCATGAATAAAGATTTCTCTTTCCTTTGCCATCACATCTAGTTTTTTCTTACCCATAGCTCTTCTTACTAAATCTGCTCTACCTAATGAATATCCTGCTAAATCCCTTACAATCTGCATAACTTGTTCTTGATAAACCATACAACCATAAGTAACTTCTAGAATGGGCTTTAAAGATGGATGAGTATATACAGCATGCTCTGGATCTTTTTTATTCGCAATATATCTTGGTATTTGGTCCATTGGTCCCGGACGGTACAAAGATACACCCGCAATAATATCTTCTAAACAGTCTGGCTTTAGTTCCTTCATAAAGTTTGTCATACCTTGACTTTCAAATTGGAATATTCCCACAGACTCCCCATTTTGCCATAGCTTGTACACTTTAGGGTCATTCATTTTTTCGTCGAATTGCACATCAATTCCTTGATTTTTCTTGACTAAATCAATCGTATCTTGGATAACCGTTAAAGTACGTAACCCTAAAAAGTCCATTTTCAAAAGTCCTAATTCTTCTAGTGTTGTCATGATATATTGGGTAGAAACCACGCCATCTCTTGCATATAGTGGCACATAATTCACTACTGGTTCTCTTGCAATAATCACACCACAAGCATGAGTTGAAGCCTGTCTTGGCATCCCTTCCAATGCCATAGCAATATCTAACAACTTTTTCATTGACTCGTCATTTTCATATAGCTCTTTTAATTCTATATTTTTCTCTATTGCTTTATCAATGGTAATATGTAATTCATTTGGTATCATTTTTGCCAATTTATCCGCTTCTGCATATGGCAAATCTAGTACCCTTGCCACATCACGGATAACCATTCTTGCTGACATGGTTCCAAAGGTGATAATCTGAGAAACATGGTCTTTTCCATATTTTTGTTCTACATATTCGATAACCTTATCTCTTTTTTCATAACAAAAGTCCACGTCAAAATCGGGCATGCTAATTCTTTCAGGATTTAAGAAACGCTCAAAAAGAAGCCCATATCCAATTGGGTCAATATCTGTAATGCCAATAGCATAAGCCACAATAGAACCGGCGCCAGACCCACGTCCTGGTCCAACTGGAATATCATGTGTTTTAGCATAATAGATATAGTCCCATACTATTAAGAAATAGTCCACATAGCCCATTTTATTGATAACACCTAATTCAAACTTCATTCTCTCTTGCATTTCCTCTGTGATGTTATCACCATAACGCTCTTTCATACCATCTAGCGTTAACTTCTCTAAGTAATCATAGTGAGTTGCAAATTCTTCTGGCACATCATAGTTCGGCAAAATCGTATGTCCAAACTCAAACTCTACATTGCATTTCTCTGCAATTTTTACCGTATTTTCAATCGCATCTGGCACATTACTAAAAAATTCACTCATTTCTTCTGGCGATTTTACATAGAGTTCATCTGTATCAAACTTCATTCTATCTTCATCTGTCATACGTTTTCCAGTTTGGATACAAAGTAAAACTTCATGATTGTACGCATCTTCTCTTTTTAGATAATGAGCATCATTAGTTGCCACTAATGGAATATCTAATTCTCTAGAAAGTTGAATTAGCTTTTGATTAGCCAGAACTTGTTCATTAATTCCATTATGTTGAATTTCTAGGTAGTAATCTTCACCAAAAATAGACTTATGCCACAAAGCCACCTCTTTTGCCTTTTCCATATCATTTGCTAAAATTGCTTGATTCACTTCACCTGCTAGGCAAGCACTACAACACACTAAGCCTTCATGATATTGCTCTAAAGCTTCATGATCAATACGAGGTTTATAGTAAAAACCTTCTGTATAACCTAAAGACACTAATTTCGCTAAGTTTTTATACCCTTCATTGTTTTTAGCCAATAGAATTAAGTGACTGTATCTTGCGTCCAAATTAGGGTCTTTATCTTTTCTGGAACGTGGTGCCACATAAACCTCACAACCAATGATTGGTTTAATTCCATTTGCTTTACAAGCCTTGTAAAAATCAATGGCACCAAACATAGCACCATGGTCAGTCAGTGCCATAGCATCCATTCCTAATTCTTTTGCTCTCACTGGTAAATCTTTTATTCTGTTTGCTCCATCTAGTAAGCTAAACTCACTGTGGATATGTAAGTGTACAAAATTTGACATGCTTTTCTCCTTTTGTCAGTTTGGGGACGTTAGTTTAACTGACATTTGTCCCTCAACTGACATTTTACCATTTTATTCTTTTAGAATGTCAGTTAAACTAACGTCCCCAAACTGACACTTTCCCTTTTTTATGGCTCTATAAATTGTTCTTTCATTTACTCCTAAAATTCTTGCCAATTGTTTTCTTTCTATTCCTTCTATCTTAGCTATTTGTATAATGAATTCATCTCTTTTATCTGTCTTTTCATTTTGAATAGAAACTATATTTTCAATGTTGAGTAACTTTTTTATCTTTTCAATTGCCTGTTCATCTGATAACTTCAAATTTTCAAATTCAAAGTCATCTTTTTCATATCCTTTTATTTTTTCATATTCCATATGAAAAGTTTCAAAATCTTTTTTGCTCATTTCCGCCATTTTTAACACTTTATTCACTTCTACTAACTTTGAAAATTGCTTATAATCATGATAACTACTCCAATAATACTTTGAATACTGGCATATTCCTGATTTTTCCGGATTGAAGTGTATATATCTAATAACATTCAATAAGTATGGTAAATTTTCTACATATTTGCTTTTGAAACGATTATAAAACACGTGACCAATCCTATTATATCTTTTGTTAAAATATAAAGCATAACTGATAGCTAACGATTGAATAATTTTAGACAACTTATCTTCTTTATCCATTATAACTAAATGAACATGATTATGCATTAGTACATAAGCATATAAATCATAATGATATTTTTCCTTTGTGTCTTTTAAACATTTTAAAAATTTTCTTCTATCAATATTGTCATAAAATATTTCTTGTTGATTAATACTACGAAGTATCACATGATAAACTCCTGTATAGGATTTCTGATTTTCTCTACAATTTCGGGGCATAATATTCCTACCTTTCATTTTAATATTTGCCCCCTATGTAATTATTTTTGCATACTATATCATACTTTCTTTTAGATTGCTATAATCATTACATCATCTTAATCAATGTTTCAATTGGTTCACTTTGTCTTTGCGGAATTTTTAAGACCTCAAATTTAGAAATCTTATCTCCAAATCTAATTTCTATTACATCGCCAACTTTTACTTCATAACTTGGTTTAACAGTTTTTCCATTAACCGAAATTCTACCACCATCTGCCGCTTCATTTGCAACTGTTCTTCGTTTAATAACTGTTGCCATTTTTAAAAATTTGTCTATTCTCATTTTGCTCTCACTTCCATTCTCTCTTAAAATTGATTTCTTCCTTATCTTTTAATCCTTTTACAATGTCCATATCTATTAAATCACACATTCCCATTAAGCAAATAAACACATCTGTTATTTCATTTTCTAAATTTGAACTATACTTTTTATTTATATCTATTGCTAAATTTTTATCTGTTTTTCTTACTTCTTTTGCCAGTTCTCCTATTTCTTCTGTTAATAAGCACATTCTTTCTAGTAAAGTATTTTTAAATCCCCTTACTAAAATCATATCTTTTATATACTTTTGTAATTCTTCTACACTGCTCTTATTACTCAAATTGTCTAATTCACTTTTTAATTCTTTATTTGTCATTTCTGTCCCTTCTTTCAATACTTCTTAAGGATAAAAAACTTTCAATATGTCAGTTGAGGGACAGATGTCAGTTAAACTAACGTCCCCAAACTGACACATTGCCACTCGCAATTTGCTAAACAAATCTCAGCACTTACGACTTTTTTGCCTAGTGCTTGCTCTAGTGCCTTTCGATAAATATCAATTTGAACCTGATATTTTTCTGCCACTTGTTGTTCTTTTCCTTTTGGTACATAATCTGTTTTGAAGTCTACTAAATGCACTTGGTCTTGTGCATCTATATAATATAAGTCTATCATACCTTGCACTAAAATATTTTTTTCAGAGTTTACTTCCTTTGCCTCCTTAAAAATTTCCTTGGCTGGTATATTAATATAAAATGGTTGCTCTTTGTGAATTTCCTTTGCCTTTTTTAGTTTTTGGAATAACTCTGATTTTGTATAGCTATATACAAAGTTAACATCTATTGCATTTACTTCCATTTCCGTAATGATTTCTTTTTGTACTAATTCTTGAATGAAATTTTGAATATCTTGTAATTCATATTCTTTTGTTTCATCTAATTTCTGAATACATAAGTGCACTAAAGTTCCTTTTTGTGCGGGGGTTAGTTTGGTTGCTTCTTCGCTTCCTAATGCTTTTACTTGTATGTACTTCAATTGATTTGACGTCTGCATTTTTTCTAAATTTTCAGCTTCTCCTTTTGTACTACTGCCATCTTCTTCCCAATTCTCATGACTATTCAAAGAAGGAAGTTGATTTGCCTTTCCTTGTTTTAGCTTGGTTACAGAAGTTTTTGTTGGAAGTTTGGTATCTACTTCATAAGCATATTTCCATTCTAGGCTTTGCTTTAATTCAGAAAGGTCAGTATCCTTTTGTTTTTCTACTTCTTCTTGAATTAATTTAGTTATTTCTGTTTCTTCTTTTTCTTCTGTCACTTGCAATTCTTTGATTAAATCTTGTTTTGCAAAAGTGTTTAGTGTTATGATATCACTTAATTCTAGCTGTCTTCCTTTTAAAGATATCGTTTTTCCCTGATGGAATAGATACACATATTCTAGCCAATCTAAATAGGAATTACATTTTTTCATTAACCTATAATCTATCTTAAACTCATTCTCCCCTGCATAAATAGATAAATTCTTTTCTTTTTCTTGTAGTACTTTTTGAAGGTCTTTACTTCTTCCTGTAATAATTAGTTTTTCTTTTGCTCTGGTTAAAGCAACATACAAAATTCTTTCTTCTTCTGAAAATGTCTCTTGTTTTACTTTTAAACTAATAGCCTGCTTTGCAGTTGTCGTATATTTTAATTTTTTATTCGTGTCAATCAAAGTTGGTCCTATGCCTAAATCTTGATGCATTAAAATGACTTCATTTAAGTCTCTTAAGTTAATTTTTTTATGAGTGTGACTTAAAAATACCACTGGAAATTCTAGTCCCTTACTTTTGTGAATACTCATAATACGAATAACATTAGCACTTTCCCCAATGAGCTTTGCCGAGCTTAAATCTCCATTTTGTTTTTTTAGCTTTTCAACAAATTGGATAAAATGAAATAGCCCTTTAAAGCTAGCCGTTTCATATTGTTTTGCTTTTTCAAATAAAGTTTTTAAGTTAGCCTGCCTCATTTCTCCATTCGGCAGTAATCCCACATAATGATAATATCCTGTATCTAAATAGATTTGCCAGATAAGCTCATCTAAAGGTAAATATTCCGACTGTTCTTTCCACTTGTTTAACTTTTCTAAAATCGCTTCTATCTTACTCTTTAATGGCTCTTCACAAGATATTCTTGTTTTAATAAGTGCTTCATAAAAATTGCAATTTCTATCGGTTAATCGAATGGTGATTAATTCATTGTCCGTCATTTGTCCAATACTAGACCTTAACACTACTACTAGTGGAATATCTTGCATTGGATTATTAATTAATTTTAAAATTGATAAAACCGTTTCAATTTCTACGCTTTCCAAATATGAGGTAGAACTATCACTAAATACTGGTAAATCATAATCTGATAATTCTTTTTCATAAATAGGTGCTAAAGTACTTGTTGCTCTTAGTAAAATGACAATATCTTTTGGTTCAATATGTCTGTAGCCTTTTTTTCTATCATATACCTGATAATCACTTTGTAACAAATCTTTGATACGTTTTGCCACAAATCTTGCTTCTAATACATCATCTTCTATTCGGTCTAGATTTTCTTCTTCCTCTTCTTCCCCAATAACTGCAGTAATACTTTCATCTTCCTTCATATCAATGACATTCATTTCTGCTATTCCTGCATAATTTTCTTCTATATTAGACTGGCTCTTTTCTGGCTCTGGATAATTAGCTCCATAGTTTAAATATTCATTTTCGTTATAAGTGATATCTCCTAACTTCTCACTCATAATAGTCTCAAATACTAAATTTGTAATATCTAGAATATTATTTCTACTTCTAAAATTACGGAATAATTGAATTTTTAAATCTTCTTCTTCCTGCCTGTCCTCTTTTATTTTGTAATTTGTATATTTTTGCAAAAATAATTCTGGTCTTGCTTGCCTAAATTTGTAGATACTTTGTTTTACATCTCCTACCATAAAGATGTTATTTCCTTTAGAGATACTCGTCAAAATAGCCTCTTGTACCAAGTTACTATCTTGATACTCGTCAATGGCTATCTCTTCAAACTTTTCTTCATACTTTTTACTAACTTGTGTTTTATTGCCTTGCTCATCTACTAATAACTTTAATGCTAAATGCTCAATATCATTAAAATCAATACAATTTTTTTCCTTTTTCTTCTCTTGAAAATTTTGGCTAAATTCTAAAATGAGTTTTGATAATTTTTGTAAAACAGGATAAAGAATTGTAAAATCTGCTACGATTTCTTCTGAAGTACTATTGATTAATCCTGTTACTTTTTCTTTAATATCTTTTTTTACTCTATCTCTAATTTCTTTTGCTTCTTCTTTCATATCTAGAGTTACTTTTTTATCTATTGGCCATTTTCCAAAACTAATTTGGTGCACTTTTTGATATACTTCATTCCATGAAATTGCTTCCTCTATTGCTCCCTCTATTTGTAAAATATCTTCGCTAATCACTTGCGAAAATTTCATACATTCTGAAAATTTCGCAAGTTCTTTTTGTACTTTTTTTAGTTTCAAAAGACTTCCCTGTAATTCTTCTTGCACTTCTTCTAAAATCACTTTTCCTAAAACAGTTTGTCCAAAATCTAAAGAAGTATCTATATTAAATTGCTCTACTTTTTCTTGCAACCATTTTTCTGGAAAAGGGCTACTTTGAATAAAGCGATAGATAGATAAGATTAGTTCTTGTAAAGGTTCATCTCCACGATATCCTGTATAAGTTTCTAATAATTCTAAAAAGTCATTATCTTGTTCTATATATTTTTGCTCTAGTAAATCTTCTAATACCTCTTGTTTTAGCAAATCAATTTCAGTCGTATCTGCAATTCTAAAATTGCTTGGCAAATCGATTTCATAAAAGTGATTACGAATGACATCTAAACAAAAAGAGTGTATAGTACAAATACTTGCTTTATTTAATAAGGTAATTTGTTTTTGTAAGTGTTCATTTGATGGCTCTTGCTCTAGTTTTTGATAAATAGCTTCTAATATTCTTTCTCTCATTTCTGCTGCTGCTGCGTTAGTAAATGTTACCACTAATACTTTATCAATATCAATTTTGTCTTCAAGAATTTTATGAATCATTCTCTCAACAAGCACAGCAGTTTTACCACTACCAGCGGCAGCAGCTACTAAAATATTAGAACCTTTACTTTCAATTGCTTGCAATTGTTCTGTTGTCCATTTTACCTCTCCCATAAACAAACTTCCTTTTTTATTACTTCGAGTTTATTATATCTTATGGAGAGCTTATTTTCAATGTTTTTGGATTTTAATTTAGATAAAAATTAATTAAAATAAAAATTTTGGTTACACTATTTTTAAGGAGGCTAAAATTATGGATGAAAATATTAATTTAACAATTTTAAATGAAATCGCTAAAGCAACTAGAATGGGACTTTCTAGTATTACATTTGTTTCTGAAAAAGTAGAAGATGAAACAATGAAGCAAGACTTAAGTACACAATATGCTGAATATGGAAAAATCTTGGATAAGGTTAACACACAATTTGAAAAATATGGAGAAATTCCAGATGAAGAACCACTTATGGATAAAATGATGAGTTGGACTGGTGTTCAAATGAATACTTTAAAAGATAGTAGTAACTCTCACATTGCTGAATTAATGATACAAGGAAACTTAATGGGTGTAATTGAAAGCCAAAAGTTATTAAATCACAGCCCTGAAATGGAACCTGTTATTAAAGATATTTTAAATGAGTTTATTACTTTGCAAAACAACCATATTGAAAAGATGAAAGAGTATTTATAGGATAAAAAGAAGGTTCTAGTAACTTGCATTTTGCTAGGAACCTTCTTTATCAATTTACACCAAATTTTACATTTCCAATTTTCACCCTATTTCTCAGGCTCAGATGCAAAAACCAGGTGCAACGCCATAGTTGCGTCCCGCGATGTTAATGCCGTTAGGAGCACCGTCGCTGTAGACAAAGCAGAAGTAACTGCTGCCGTTGTAAGTAGGTGAACGAAGCCACCAGTGGTTCGCACTGCCTGACTCAGTTGGTCTCTTTACGAACCCTGCATTTGCCGCATTCCATGTGGGATTCATGCTCTTATAGTATTGATACTGTGGTCCTTCACTTGTGATTGCATAGCCATATGCTCCACTTTGATATCCACTATTTACTATTTCGCTTGATGCTAATAACCATAAGTAATCATTACATGTATTTGTACTTGCCACATTATATGTTGAAATATATCTTTTCTTCACTTGTTTGATATATGCTTTATTACTTAGTTTGTCTTTTCCTTCCGTTCCATTTAAGAATATTCGCATTGCTGTATTTGCCCAGCCTCCGCTATTTGTATTGCTACTGTCCATTTGCTTATCTATACTTCCCGTCATGAAATCTAAGAACTCGAAACTAATACTTGCTTTACTATGATTTCCTCCATACACTCCACTATTTACCAAATCGTCATGTTTAAATCCTAGCACTCTTACTCTTCTTTCTGTTCCACTATATTTTACTTTATAAATTTCTCCCACACTTATTGTTTTGCTTTCTCCATTTACATTTACTGTTGTTTGTGTTGAACTGTTTGTTATACTACTGTCATTTGCTATTTCTTTTGCCATTTCATTTATCTCTTCCCAGGTTGCTGTAATTTCATCTGTTACTGTTATACTACACGTTGCTTCTATTCCACTTCCATCAGTTGCAATTGCTGTAATTGTTGCAGTTCCTGCTTTCTTTCCTATTATCACTCCTTCAGCACTTACTGTTGCCACTCCCTCATCACTACTTGCCCATTTGATTGTTTTATTGGTTGCATCATCTGGTTTTATAGTTGCTATTAATGTACTTGTTTTTCCTATTATTACTGTTGCTTTTGCTTTATTTAATGTAATACTTTCTACCAATACTTTTGTGGCTGCTACTTCTACTGTTGTGCTTACCTCTCCAACTTCATTTTTTGCAACTACTTTTATGATATATCTTTCCCCTGCTGTAATTTCTGTTTCTTGTGTTGCTCCTATTTCTGTATTCACATTGGTTATTTCTTGGTAACTGCTGTCTTCTGCTGAAAATGGTTTATAGTAATACGTTACTGTTCCATTTCCTAATCTTGTTATTATTGCTTTTGCTGTTATACTAGTTTGTGTACTACTGGTTTCTATTCTTTTTATAATTGGGGCTATCTTTCCTGCTTGTCCTATATACTCTATTTCTGCATCTGTTGGCTTTTCTTTTGTTGGTACTAATTCTATTTGGAATATATATCCTGGCTTTGTTGTTACATCATAGGTTCCGTCTTCATTGTCAAATACATCTTTTTCTTTATCTTCAATTATTCCTTGTTCTTCTATATATTCAAAATATTTGTCTGGATTAAGGGTTCCTAATC
>CAJUSU010000020.1:25864-26408 GCA_910589185.1 uncultured Clostridia bacterium | reverse complement strand
GTTTAATATAACTCTTATTATTTAAGTTTGCTCCTAATCCTCCGATTGTTTCGCTTTGGCTTGCATCACTTGTTGTATATCCATTTAAGTCTTTTCTCATTTGCGTTGCTCCCCAACCGTTTTCATTTGTATTAGTTGTATTCATTGCCATATATGTTTCACCTGTCATGAAGTCTAAAAATTCAAAACTGATACTTGCTTTTTCATGTATTCCACCATACACTGTTTGATCTACTAAATCATCGTGTTTAAATCCTAATACTCTTACTCTTTTTGATTCTCCATTATATTCTACTTCAAATATATCTCCTGGTCTGATAGTATATCGATTTCCATCTACTATAACTGTTGCCTCTTCCGAATCACTTGTAATACTATCGTCTTTCGCTATTTCTCCTGCTATTTTTTCTATTTCTTCCCAATTTGTTTTTATATTTTCTATTGGTACATCTACTACTGGCTTATCTGGATTGTCTGGATTTCCGCCTTGGTTGTTATCTCCATTATCCCCACCATATTCTTCTTTTAACTGATTTGCTAATTC
>CAJUSU010000020.1:0-25854 GCA_910589185.1 uncultured Clostridia bacterium | reverse complement strand
TTCATTTTTCATTGCATCTTCTGTTTGTTTCTTAGCATCTTGTGCTACTTTTATAATTCCATTATCTCCTAATACATAGAAAAGTGTTACACCTGCTAATATTAGCAATATTATTACTGTTACAATAAGTGCTATTAATGTTATACCTCTTTGCTTTTTCTCATTTTTTAATAAACCTGGTGTGTGTGTGTGTGTGTGTGTACAGCCTCAGCTGTTTCAAGTTTCAATTTTTTTCCTTTCATTTTTTCATTTCCTCCGTTTCTCTTTTTATGCATTTTACATTTTGTATTTCTTCTTTCTGTTACTGCATAAGTCTTTTGTTTTACTATTTCCTAACTTTCTGAAAAATATTCTAGTTTTTATCCTATTTTTCATTTATTAGTTTATAACATTTTGTTTTATTTTAACAATATTTGTTGTAAAATGTCAATAGGTTCTTTTAAAAATATTAACCTTTGTGTTAATGTTTTTTTAACAAAAAAGAAAGCTATTTTTCAGCTTTCCTTCTTCCTTCCTATCTTCTTCCACACCCACAATTGCAATTACAGTTGCAGCTACAGTTTGGTCTTCTTGCCTGTGTTGGTACTAAAGTTGCTTCATTGGCTAAGTTAACACTATTACAAGGACTTGTATTATTTATCGTTATTGGTCTTTCAATAATCCTACAATTTCCTGTATTTTGATTTTCTAATATTCTAAGTAATCGACAAATCCATGCTGATAGCACAGCTGTTACATAAGCTAAAATGGCATATACTATAGCATATACTAAAAAACTTGCGTCAAAGAATGCAAATGTTATCACTAAGAAAATGGCAAAAAATGTTGCTGCTACTAAAAGTGGATTTTTTAATACTTTTTGTAACACAATTGCTAATATAACAGTAGCAACAGGAAAAGCAAAAAATATCAATAAAGTATTCATATGTTTTTCTCCTATTCTTTTTATTTTTTCTATCTGTTATATTTTATGTTACTTTTTGTTTTTTGGTTACAATTCTTTACCTCAAACTTTCTTTTCTTCATAATTTACATTCATTAAAAATAGTCCTTGTGCTGCTAAGGTCTTTCCTGCTTTTTGTCTATCTTTTGCTTCTAAAATCTCTTTCATCTCTTTTGGCTCTCTATTACCTAATCCAATCTCTACCAAAGTTCCTGCTATAATACGAACCATATTATATAAAAAGCCATTACCTGTTAGCATAATAATCACTCTCGCTTGTTCTTTTAAGACTTGCGCTTGGTAAATTGTTCTTACACTACTTTTACTACTTGTTCCACTAGATTTAAAACTACTAAAGTCATGTTCTCCCACCAAATATTTTGCCGCTTCTTGCATTTTTTCTACATTTAATGGTTGTGATACATGATAAGTTGTATTTCTATAAATAGCGGTTCCTTGTTCTGAATTATCTATAATATAGGCATAAGTTTTTTGATGGCAATGATAGCGACTATGAAATTCTATTGGTACTTCTTCTGCTTTTAAAATACGAATAGACTTTTTTAATTGTGAATTAATAGCTGTTGCCATCTTTTCAATGGGAAAGTCTGATTCTATTTTAAAGTTTGCCACTTGTCCAAAAGCATGTACCCCTGCATCTGTTCTTCCAGAACCTATTAACTCTACTTCTTCTCTTGTTACACTTTCAATTGCTCTTTCTATTTCTCCTTGAATATTCAAATGGTTTGGTTGTTTTTGCCAACCGTTATAGTCCTTTCCTTCATATTCAATTGTTAATTTTATATTTCTCATTTGTTTGCTCCTTTTTTCTATTTCTTCTATTTTTTCTTATCATACTATATTATTGTTTTGTTTGCAACATGTCAGTTAGGGGACGTTAGTTTAACTGACATCTGTCCCTCAACCGACATTTTACCTTTTTTTACCAAAATGTCAGTTAAACTAACGTCCCCTAACTGACAAACTTGACAAATCCAGATTTTTCCTGCATAATAGGTACTGGAGTGAAAATTATGTCAATCAAATTAATTGCAACTGATTTGGATGGAACAATGCTTGCTCAAGATAATTCCATCCCGCAAGCAAATTTAGAAGCTATTAAAACAATACAAAATAAACGTATTCCTCTTGCTATCTGCACGGGGAAAAGTTATGCTATCTCAAAAGATATTTGTAATCAGTGCAATGCGCAGTATGGCATCTTTGGAAATGGTACACAAATTATTGATTTAAAAGAACAAAAAGAAATTTATCGTCACTGTTTAACAATGGAAGAATTAACTTTCTGCTATCAATTAGCAGGAAAGTATCACTTACATATTCATGCTTATGGAGATAATTTTGTCATTACAGAAGAATTAAAATATATGGACCTTCGTAATTATGCAACATATTTTAAATCACAACATTCTGTTTTTGGAAAATATGATACAGATTTTAATTTAGTATTGCATAATAGTCAAACTGAACTTTCTTTTTATATTGTAAAAAATTTATTACAATATATTCAAGAACACAAACTTACTATTTTTAATGTTATTTTATCAACAGAAAATAATTTAGAAGAAATCCGTTCTGAATTGGAAAGCAAATCTACTCTAACAGTTCAATTGATTTCTAAAAAAGGAAATTATAAAGATGAATTGTTAAATAAAGAATATGATTATTTTTCTATAGCACCACAACATATTGGTAAAGGTTCTGCTTTGAATTTTTTGAAAGACTATTTAAAAATTAATACCAATGATACTATGGCAATTGGTGATAATTTAAATGACATTGATTTATTAAAAAGTTCTGGTGTGGGTATTGCTGTTGCTAATGCTTACGAACCTGTTAAGGAAGTAGCAAATTATACTACGAAAAGTTCTGCTAGTGATGGTGGCTTTGCAGAAGCAGTTTATCAGTTTGTAGAGTTTTAAAAAAGATACTATGTTTTATTACACAGTATCTTTTTTGTTTTACTTTTCTTCTTTTTTATCTGCTTCTTTTTGTTTTTCTAATTTATTTTGCTCTATATTTTGTTGTTTTCTTGCCTTTACTTTTTCTACTCTTTTTAATTTTTCGTCCCCAAATCTCTTTGTAACAATATGTTTAATTAAGATATTTTTTAAACTATCTTCTTTTACATCTACAATTAAAGTTCCTTCTTTGGCAACTGAAATCTTCCCAGTTTCTTCAGAAATGATGACAGCTATCGCATCAGATTCTTTAGAAATACCTAAACCTGCACGGTGTCTGGTTCCTAATTCTTTTGCAATATCTTTGTCGTCTGCTAATGGTAAAATACAAGCTGCTGCTGCAATTTTATTATTTGCTATGATAACTGCTCCGTCATGTAATGGTGTATTGGGTGTAAATAAATTTACAATCAGTTGTGGTGAAACTTCTGAACCTATCCTAACACCTGTATCTGCTATATCATTAATTTGAATATCTCTTTCTAAAACAATTAATCCACCTGTTTTCGCCTTTGCAAGTTCTGTTGCAGCAATAACAACTTTATAAATATCTTCTTTTGTTTTAGTTGCTAAATCTTTATCAAATCCAAAATACTTTGTAATTCTGTTGGTTCCTATCTGCTCTAACATTCTTCTAAGTTCTGGTTGAAAGATAACGATTAAAGCAATAACTCCATAAGGCATAAAAAAGGTTAAAAAGAAATTCAAAATTCTTAATTGTAATACTTCACTCAAAACCACAATCGCAATAATCCATACAATACCTTTTAATAATTGCCATGCTCTTGTTTTTTTAGCATACAATACAAACTTGTAAATTAAATAACCTACAATTACTAAATCTAGTATTAATGTTATTAGTCTAAATGGATTTTGAGATAGGTCCACCATATACCCTGTAAATGCTTGCCAAATCCCAGTCCAACTGATATTTATATTTTCAAACATATATTACCTCTTTTTTCATTATCTTGCTATAATATAGAAAATCAATGTTGCTGCAATAGATAAGACCATCATAGCAGCTAATATAATTGCCATAATTTTTGTTGCTAATTTCCCTATATTTTTATTTTTTTGTTCTTTTGCCATTTGTTATTTCCTCCTATTTGGATTTTATTTATATTTTAAGGATTTACGATTCCCCATAATTTAGTTATAGCATAAAAGTTTTACTTTTTCAATAAATAAAAAATTAATTTTTCATTTTGTTGACGTTTTCTATTTCTGTGATATAATTCATATGTTGTGACTACTAGCATTTGATAATTATCATTGCTATGTCCAAAAGAAAATTAATATAGAGGTTAACAAAACAATGAAAAAAATTGCAATTATCAACGCTTGCACCGATTTGGGCGTTCACGTAAATGGTGCTAGCTTAGGAGCCCAAATACTAACAAAGAATTTATGTTCTAATGGCACAGTTTCACATTGCTATACATTAAAAGATAATCAGACAAAAGAACAAGCTAATCCTAAAAATCCAGTGACTACATGCCAGGAAATAGATGACTTTGTACAAGAATTTAATCGTTTACTACTTGCCATGCATGAGCTACATTTCGAAGAAAGTATGTCTGAGGAAAGCACAAAACTATATCAGAAAAAAATGCATGATTTGGTATTATCAGTCAAGGCATTAGACACAAAAAATGAAAAAAGAAATTTAGAACAAATTAATGAGTTTAACCAAAAATTATATTCTCAGATATTACAAATACTAGAAGATAATAAATTTCCTCTAACA
The DNA here is from genome assembly GCA_910589185.1 of uncultured Clostridia bacterium. Lineage (GTDB taxonomy): Bacteria > Bacillota > Clostridia > TANB77 > CAG-508 > CAG-273. The sequence goes on along the minus strand of CAJUSU010000020.1, from coordinate 21,179 downwards.
GTAGGTGGAGACCATATTATCGCAATTGCTTCTAGCTTAGCATCTATTAAAAAACATCAAAATTTAGGTATTATTTGGTTTGACTCCCACGCCGATTACAATACATATGCTACTTCCGTTACAGGAAATTTACACGGACTTCCTTTAGCAGTTGCTACCCATTTTGAAAAAGATATTTTAGCAGATTTTCATCAAGGTCCTTTTTATGACCCAAAACATACTGTCATTGTTGGTGGAAGAGATATTGACCCTTGGGAATGGGGTAATGTTTTAGAAGCTGGCGTTACTGTGTTTTCTACGAAAGATATCCAGAAATATGGTACAGAAGAAATTTGTAAAAAAGCTTTTGAAATTGCTGCTAATGGAACAAATGGGGTTCACATCAGTTTTGATTTAGATTTAATTGACCCACAAGTCGCTCCTGGTGTTTCTGTTCCTGCTAAAGATGGTATCAGCTTAAAAGAAACATGTGAATTAGTAGATGAAATTGTAAAATATGCCAATATCATTAAATCTGCTGACTTAGTGGAATACAACCCTATATTTGATAAAGATGACCAAACTGCAAATCTTGCAAAAGAGATTTTAAGTAAGTGGATTGAAAACTTTTAAAATGAAAAAGAAACGATACTTCACTTTCCAGTATCGTTTCTTTTTTTGCTATTTCATAAAAGCAACCTCTATTTTCTCAATTCTGCCCCCAAACTCTTTTCTAATTCAGCTATAATCTCTGTCATAACACCATTGATTTCCTCATCTTTTAAAGTTCTGTCAGGCACTCTGAATTTCAAACTGTACGCAACACTCTTTTTGTTTTCTCCTAGTTTTTCACTTCTATAAATATCAAATAATTTTGCTTCCTCTAACATTTTCTTAGATTTCTTTTGAATAATAGCCTCTATTTTTCCTACTTCTACTGATTCGTCCACTAACATACTAATATCTCTTTCCACTGCTGGGAATTTAGTAATTGGTGCATAATTCTTATTGCTTCTTGCATATTTTGCAATCTTATCTAAGTTAATTTCAGCTAACAATATTCTTTGTGAAATATCGTAATTTCTAGTTAATAATGGGTTAGCTTCTCCAATCGTAGCAACTACATCATTACCTACATTGATATTGGCACATCTTCCCGGATGATACATTTGGTTAGTTACTTCTTTTCTTACGTCAAATCTTGCTAAACCTGCTACTTCTAAAACATTTTCTACTAATCCTTTTAAGGTATAGAAATCTTCATCTTCACTATACATTCCAATTGTTAGAATATTGTTTTCTAGTGGTAATTCTCCTTTTCCAATTGCCTCATTTTTGTTTTGATAGGTTCTAGAAATATCAAATAATCTTACATCTTTATTCTTGTAATTATTGTTATTTTGAAGCATTTGCATCATAGTTGGAACAGACGTTGTTTTCATCACGGTATAATCTTCACTTAATGGATTTTGAATACGAACTGCTTGTGTTAGATATTCATTCTCCCCTGTAATGTTACATTTTGCCAAATCTTTTTCACTAATGAAACCAAAGGTACAAATTTCAGATAAGCCAAGGTTCACTAATAGCCCTGCCACTTTATCTTGAATGGTTTGTTCTTTATTCTTTCCACCTAAAGTTGTCTCACTATTGATGAGTGTTGTTCCTAATTTATCATATCCATGAAATCTTAATACTTCCTCTGCTACATCTGCTAATTGTTCTACATCTTGTCTAAAATATGGAGGAATAACAATATCATTTTCTACTTTCATTTCTAACTTTTCTAGAATATCTATCATTTCCTCTTTCGTAGCTTCAATTCCAAGTAAACTATTAATTCTATCTACTTGTAAAGGAATTTGATTTACTTTTTGTTTGGTTGGATATACATCAATTTTACCTTCAACCGCTTCTCCTGCTCCTAACTGTTCTACTAATTCCACTGCACGATTAACTACTTTTAATGCATTTTCAGTTGATAATCCTTTTTCATAACGACTTGAGGCTTCTGTTCTTAAGCCAACTGCTTTAGCAGTTTTCCTTACACTTCCTCCATAGAACACTGCTGATTCAAATACAACAGTTTGTGTATCATCTTCTATTTCAGAATTTTGACCACCCATCACACCTGCAATTGCTACTGGCTTCTTTTCATCAGCTATGACAAGCATTGTTGTATCTAGGTTTCTTTCTTGGTCATCTAGTGTTGTAATTTTTTCATCTTTCTTTGCTCTTCTTACTGTAATATGCTTTCCTTCAATAGAGTTAATGTCAAAAGCATGCATTGGTTGCCCTAGTTCAAGCATCACATAGTTTGTAATATCTACAATGTTATTGATACTTCTTACGCCACAAGCATTTAATCTTTTTACCATCCAATCTGGAGATGGACCGATTTTTACATTTTTTACTACTCTAGCAATATATCTATAACATAAGTCTGGTGCCTCTATACTAACCGTTAGTCCCTCAATATTCTCTTTGTCAGGAACTTTCATTTCTTCTAAATTCTTACGTGGATTTTTGAAAGTTTCTTTTAAAGATACTGCTGTTTCTCTTCCTAATCCTTCTATTGATAAACAGTCTGGTCTATTAGGTGTAATTTCAAAATCAATAATTGTTTGATTTAAACCTAATACCTCTTTAATATCTTTTCCTAAACATTTCTCTAATTCTTCATTTTTCCCTATTTTCTCATTCTGTTCAGAAGATAAAATCATAATTCCCTCTTCAATTTGCCCTGGGTAACTATGAACATCTAATCCCAACTCTCCAACACTACACATCATACCACAGGAATCTACTCCTCTTAATTTACCAGTTTTAATTTGCACTCCTCCTGGTAAGCTTGAGCCATCTTTGGCAATTGGAACAATATCATTTTCATGAATGTTATTTGCTCCTGTTACAATCTGCACAACTTCTCCATTTCCGACATCTACTTGTGTTACTACCATGTGGTCAGAATCCAAATGTGGTTTAATCTCCAAAATCTTTCCTACTACTACATTTTGAATATCTCCACCTTGTTCCTCTATGGTTTCTACCTTAGAACCAGTCATTGTTAAAATATCACCTAGTTCTTTTGGGCTAACATTGATATCTGAATATTCTTTTAACCATTCAATACTTGCTTTCATTTACTTTCCTCCTTCATTTGTCAGTTAGGGGACGTTAGTTTAACTGACATCTGTCCCTTAACTGACATTTTACCTTTTTTTACCAAAATGTCAGTTAAACTAACGTCCCCTAACTGACAAGTGTCCCTCAACTGACACTAAAATTGTTTTAAAAATCTTACATCATTTTCATACAATAAACGCATATCATCAATACCGAATTTTGCCATGGCTATTCTTTCTACTCCAAAACCAAAGGCAAATCCTGAATATTCTTCTGGATCAATTCCACAATTGCGAAGTACATTAGGGTGTACCATCCCACAACCTAAAAGTTCTATCCAGCCTTCACCTTTACATACTCTACATCCTTTTCCACCACATACGAAGCAAGATACGTCTGCTTCTGCGCTTGGCTCTGTAAATGGAAAGTGATGTGGTCTAAATCTAATTTGCGTTTTTTCACCTAAACATTTTTTAGCAAACATTTCTAATGTTCCTTTTAAATCTGCCATAGAAATGTTTTTGTCTATTACCAATCCTTCAATTTGATGGAATACTGGTGAATGAGTAGCATCTACACTATCTGAACGATATACAGCACCCGGACAAATAACCTTAATTGGTGGTTTTTGAGTTTCCATAACTCTTGCTTGCACTGGTGATGTTTGAGAACGAAGTACGATATCATCTGTAATATAGAAAGTATCTTGTACATCTCTTGCTGGATGATCTGGTGGTGTATTTAATTTATCAAAGTTATAAGTTGCAAGTTCTACTTCTGGTCCATCTGCAATTTGATATCCCATACCAATAAAAATATCCTTAACATCATTCACTACCTGTGTAATTGGATGTACACTTCCTAGCATCATTTTTTTACTTGGCTCTGTAACATCTATATTTTCTGTTGCTAGTCTTTCTTCAATTGCTCTATTAGCAAAGCTTTTTTCTTCTTCTTCAATTTTAGTTTCTAATTCATCTCTTACTTGATTGACTAAACTTCCTACAACTGGTCTTTCTTCTGGGCTAAGTCCTCCCATACTTCTCAGAATTAAAGTAAGTTCTCCTTTTTTCCCTAAATACTGAACTCTTACTTCATCTAGTTCTTTTGCACTCTTGGCATTTTGAATTGCTTCTAAAGCCTTTTCTTTGATTTGTGAAATTTGCTCTTGCATTTATTTTCCTCCTTTTATTTTTAGGTGTTTCTTCTAATCTAACAAAAAAACGAGCTATTTCATCCCTATTTAGGACGAAATAACTCGTGGTACCACCTAACTTTATTAGTTTTTATTTACTAATCTCATTATAGCTATAACGTAGCAAACGCTTCTTCCTACTTTCATCTTCAAAAAAAGTCCTAAAAAAGTGAAATTTGGGTAAAAGTTATGATAATAAACTCTCAGCTATTTGTTTATCTCTCTGTTTCAAATTTTCTTTTACTTACTTTGCTTTTTTCTTGGTATTATTTAAACTGTAGTTTATTGTAGCACTTTTTTTGAATAGACGCAAGAGTTAAATATAATTTTAATTATTTTTTATAAACTATTAATTCTTATCAAACTATCTTTCTCGACATTTTTTTCAAAACATATTCCAATTTTGTTTGGAATATAGTATAATAGTATTCAGTTAGCCGTAAGGAACAAAGTACTATACGGATAATTGATGCAATTGAGCATAGCAAAGTTATATACCTATAAATATAAAAGGAGATTTATTTTTATGTGGACAATTTGGTTACTTTTAATTGGCATTTTTGCCGTTGCAGAAATTATTACTCCAGGATTTTTAGTTATTTGGCTAAGTGCTGGTAGTTTCTGTGGTATGATTACAAGTTTCTTTACAGATAATATTATTATTCAAACTACTGTATTTGTCATCTCTTCAGCGGTATTTATTTTCTTTACTAGACCTCTTGCTAGAAAACTAGAGAAAAAAAGTAAAACTGTAGTAACTAATGCTTTTGCCATTGTTGGTAAAAAAGCTGTTGTATTACAAGATATTAACCCTACTACTAGCACAGGACAAATCAAAGTAGATGGTCAAGTTTGGTCTGCTAAATGCCAAAGCGAAGAAATCATTCCAAAAGATGCAGAAGTTTTTGTATTAGCAATTGACGGTGTCAAAGCAGTTGTATCTAAGAAATCATCAAAACCTGTAGAAGAAATAGTTTAATTTTTGTTATTAGTATTTTTATATATATAAATAAGAGGAGGAAAATTTTATGTGGATTTTATTAGCACTATTAGTTATTATTTTAATTATTGCATTTAACACAATTAAAATAGTAAAACAATCTGAAGTATACATTATAGAAAGACTTGGTAAATTTCATAAAGTAGCAGATGCTGGTCTTACCATTATTATTCCATTTGTAGACCATGTTCGTAGCGTGGTAAGTTTAAAACAACAAACAATGGATATTCCACCACAAGGTGTAATTACCCAAGATAATGTTACTATTACTATTGATACTGTTGTATTCTATAGAGTAACAGACCCTGCTAAAGCAGTTTATGAAATTCAAAGCTTAAAGAAAGGTATTGAATATTTAGCAATTACAACTATTCGTGATATTGTTGGTAAAATGGACTTAGACGATACATTTAGTTCTCGTGATGCTATCAATGATAAATTAAGAGTTATCTTAGACGAAGCAACTGATCAATGGGGTTGTAAAGTGGACAGAGTTGAAATTAAAGATATTACCCCACCTGCTGACATCCGTGATGCCATGGAAAAACAAATGAATGCAGAAAGAAATAAAAGAGCCTTAATTCTTCAAGCTGAAGGCGAAAGACAATCTGCTATCACCCTTGCTGAAGGTAAAAAAGAAGCTGCTATTTTAGAAGCCGAAGCTGATAAAGAATCTAAAATCAGACGTGCAACTGGTGAAGCTGAAGCAATTAAAAAAGTAGCTGAAGCAAAAGCAGAAGAAATTCATTTAGTATATGATGCTATGATGAAATCAAATCCTGATGAAAAATTAGTACAATTAAAATCTTTAGAAGCTTTAAAAGAAGTTGCTCAAGGAGAAGCTAACAAAATATTTATTCCTTTTGAAGCAACGAAAGCATTAAGTAGTTTAGGTTCTGCAGCAGAAATATTTAAAGATAAAAAAGATAAAAATTAAAAAGTAAAGACCAACTTTTCACAGAGTTGGTCTTCTCCTTTTCCTGTGTTCTTGACATAATACCCATAAGCTGATATAATAGTTATTATATCCCAATTGAAAGGAGCAAAACAAATGGATATGAACAACATGACCTCGTCGACAACTATCGCTATGCAGGAGGACGCCATGTGGGCCGACTACTTTGCCCAGCAGGCTGAGCGGAACGCTCGAATTCCTGCGGAAGAAGCCGCTATGTGGGACCAGTACCACGCTGAGCAGCAGATGTCTGCCTGCCCCGTGGTCAGCGAAGCAGAAGACCATGAAGAAGATACCGACACCACTGTTCAGGAGGCCGAGGATATCTGTGGTCGTTTCGCAATCACCGCTCTCGGTCCTGTCCACATGTATCCTGTCGACCAGCCTATCATTGACCCTATCTACGGTTCTGCCGCGGATAAGGATAAGCAGCAGCGGACCTCTAAGGACCGGCGCTACGTCCATCTGGTCAAGGCCACTGATCGTGGCAAGGCTCTTGGCAAAACGCCTGGTAAGAAGGATAAATCCTATCGCCAGTTAAGGCAGGAAGGAATGCCTGTCGTTCCCGACGTTAAGAAAACGCCTGGCGCAACTGGTAAAAGGGAATCCCTTTTCTGATAGCGTTTAACGCTCCTCCCCTTTTATTACTTTGTGTGAAGGGGGTGTAAAAAGGAAGCTCTGGTGTAAAAGCCAGGGCTTCCTTCTTTTAATCTATTGTGTCATCTGGAATATAATATTTTGTTCCCAACATTTTATCTGGTAAATACTGTTGCTCTACAACATGACCTGGATAGTCATGTGGATATTTATATCCTACTCCATATCCTTCTTTTGCCATGCCTTCCGCTGGCGCATTTCGTATGTGCATTGGTATTGTACCTGTATCTTTATTAGCTACATCTTCTAATGCTTTATTAATTCCTAAATAAGATGCATTTGACTTTTTAGATGTTGCTACATACACTGCAGCCTCTGCTAAAATAATTCTTGCTTCTGGCATTCCAACCATAGTAACTGCCTGCATTGCAGATGTAGCTACTACTAATGCGTTTGGATTCGCCATTCCTACATCTTCGGCTGCCGCAATTACAATTCTTCTTGCCATAAATACAGGATCTTCCCCTGCATTTAATGCTCTTGCTAGATAGAAAAGTGCCGCATCTGGATCAGTCCCACGCATAGATTTAATAAATGCGCTAATATTATCATAATGGCTATCTCCACTTTTATCAAATACTGCTTTTCTAGTTTGTACACATTCTTTTACGATTTCATCTGTTAGTATAATAACACCTTTTTCATTCATTTGCGTAGTTAACACTGCTACTTCTAACCCGTTTAATGCTGTTCTTACATCTCCATTAGAAGTTTGCGCTAATTTTCTTAGTGTACTATCTTCTACTTCTATCGTATAACTTACTAATCCCTCAGGTGATACCAAAGACTTTCTTAATACTTGAAAAATGTCTTCCTCTGTTAATGGCTGTAAATGAAATACCATAGACCTTGAAATTAAAGCCTTATTCACTTCAAAATATGGATTTTCTGTTGTAGCTCCTATTAAAATAACCGTTCCATTTTCTACAAAAGGAAGTAAAGCATCTTGTTGTAATTTATTAAAACGATGAATCTCGTCAATAAATAAAATACATTTTCCAGATGGATTCAGTAATACATTTTGTGCTGTTTCAACTGCATTCTTAATATCAGAAACCCCTGAAGTTACAGCATTAATCTTAATAAATTTATATTTAGTAGTATTACTAATTACTCTTGCAAGTGAAGTCTTACCACAGCCTGGAGGTCCCCATAGTATGATACTAGAAAGTCTGTCTGCTTTAATGGTGCGGTATAAAATCTTATCTTTACCTAATATATGCTCCTGCCCAACATAATCGTCTAATGTTTTTGGGCTCATTCTATAAGCCAGTGGTTTGCTTAAATCCATAATCTATACTCCTTTTGCTAAGTTTCCCAATCCTTTACGAATAATATCTTCTACACTCAAAGATTTCATATCCACTTTTTCTAAAGCTTGTACAATCTCTTTTTTGCTATAGCCTAGTACCTGTAATGCACTTACAGCTTCTGACACCTTCTCGTCTTCTAATATTGCTTCTTGGAAAGAACTTTCCTCCTCTGTTGATACTGCAATTTCTTGTTCCTTCTTTAATTTATCTTTTAGCTCTAGAATAGTTCTCTGAGCTGTTTTTGGACCAATTCCTGGTAATTTCTTTAGCATTCCCACATCATTGCTAATTACTGCTAATGCAAATTGAGATGGTGTTATATTAGACAGAATCGTTAAAGCTCCCTTTGCTCCTATTCCACTAACACTTAACAATAGCTCAAACATTCTCAATTCTTCATTGGTTAAAAAGCCATATAGACTAACATCATCTTCTCTTACTCTCATAAATGTAAAGATTTTAATTTTTTCTCCTACTGCCCCTAACTTTTCTATTGTAGATTCTGGCATAAATATTTTATATCCTATTCCATTGGTTTCTACTACAATATATCCTTTTGTTTTAATTTCTAAAGATCCTTTTACATATGCTAACATAATTTTCTCCTCGTTTGTATTTTGATTTATTTTATCATAACTAAAAAAATTTGCAAGTATTTATTGCAAATTTTTGTTTGTTTTGTATTGACCTTATCTTTTTTTAATGGTATACTTTAAACTGTTAAAGGAGTACATACTATGGATAATTGGTTAAATCGTACAGAATATTTAATTGGAAAAGAACCTATCGAGAAATTAAAAAACGTTCATGTGGCTGTTTTTGGTCTAGGAGGTGTTGGTTCTTATACCATTGAAGCTCTTGCTCGTAGTGGTATTGGTCATCTTACTTTAGTTGACAAAGATGTTGTTGATATAACAAATATCAATCGTCAATTAATTGCTGATACTACAACCGTTGGTAAACTTAAAGTTGATATTGCAAAAGAAAGATTACTAAAAATCAATCCTAATTTAGAAATTAGCACTCATCCAACTTTTTACGATAGCACAAAAGCTGAAGAGTTTTTTGCTACTTCTTATGATTATATTATAGACGCTATTGATACTGTAAGTTCTAAACTTTCTTTAGTAGAAGAAGCATTTAAACGCCATATTCCTATCATTTCTTGTATGGGAACAGGCAACAAACTAGACCCTACTCAATTTGAAGTATCAGATATCACTAAAACTTCTGTATGTCCTCTTGCTAAGGTTATGCGAAAAGAACTAAAAGAACGTGACATATCTCATTTAAAAGTAGTATATTCTAAAGAAATTCCTAAGCGCTTTGATGAAGAACATAAACAAACACCTGCTAGTATTAGCTTTGTTCCTTCTGTCGCTGGTCTAATTTTAGCTAGTGAAGTAATTAAAGATTTAATCAAATAATACATTTTATCTACTTTTATGGACTAATAGGCTAATTAATTAGACTAATTTTGCAAAAATCCTTGTATTTTTTTTCATTCTGTGTTAATATAGTTAATAGTCGATTTAAGATTTCACATAGGAGGTGCAATTCAATGGCAAAATGTGATATTTGTGGAAAAACATTATCTCATGGAAATAAAATTAGTATCGCTCGTTCTCACGTTAGTAGAAGAGCTACTAGAACATTTAAGCCAAATCTAAGAAGAGTAAAAGCAGTTATTAATGGACAATCAAAAACAATTCATGCTTGTTCAAAATGTTTACGTTCTGGAAAAGTTGTTAGAGCTTAATTATTACTATGAGTAATTTGAAAATAAAAAATCATTATATGTTTTAACAAAAATGAGACTATTTTAGAAATAGCCTCTTTTCTTGTTATATTCATCATACATATTTTTATGTACTACTTTTCTTTAATTCCAAATAGGAGCTTCACTATTCCCCTTAAACACTTTGGAACTTTCTTTACAACAATTGTCATTTCTATTCCCTCCCCTTTTGTCAAATTTTAGATAAACTATCTTCTTCTCATTTACAAGATAGCCATGCAAGCCCAACAATTACAACAGCAATTCCTATAGCAAATAGCCAGCCTGATATAGGAAGTAATAAAACTAGTAAAATTCCAAGACCTAATCCTATTAAACATACCCCTAGCGTCTTTTTTAGTGCACACAACATAATATTTTATCCTCCTATCTTCTATATTAATATTATATTCTCTTTCTTGTTATTGGTTACCTATTTATGTTCTCTATTCATTCCACAAGCTTATCCTATTAAAATATTTACTTTTTCTTTGCAAACTGTTATACTATTATTAAATCTTATAACGCTTGAAAGGTATGAATCATTATGAAAAAAGAACAAGTAATTGAAATTTTCGAAATATTAAAAAAAGAATATCCAGATGCACAATGTAGTTTGAATTTTAACAGTCCATTTGAAATGATGATAGCAGTTATGCTTTCTGCGCAATGTACAGACGAAAGAGTAAACAAAGTAACTGCTGAATTTTTCCCGCATTACCATACCCCACAAGACTTTGCAGATATGTCCCTAGAAAAAATTGAAAGTCTCATTCATTCTTGTGGCTTTTATCATAATAAGGCTAAAAATATGAAGCTTGCTTCTCAAAAAATTCTAAAAGACTTTAAAGGTGAAGTTCCTCATACTATGAATGAACTAATGTCTATTCCTGGAGTTGGTAGAAAAAGTGCCAATGTTGTTATGCTAGAGGCATTTAATGACCCACAAGGAATTGCAGTAGATACTCATGCTAAAAGATTATCTAATCGTATTGGATTTTCTAAAAAAAGTGAACCTGAGAAAATTGAGCAAGATTTATTGAAACTAATTCCAAAAGAATATTGGAAAGATGCCAACCACATTTTAATTTGGCATGGCAGAAATATCTGCAAATCACAAAATCCACAATGTGAAAAATGTGCAGTCCGTCACTTGTGTCAAAATCCTATCAAATAATTTATAAAAAAACAATGAATATTTTTTATCTAAATTTCCATACTAAGTTATTAGAAGGTGATTGTTTTGACTAATATTAATTGTTCTGAGAATTGTAAATATCAAAAAGATGGCAACTGTACTTTTGAAAATATTAATCAAAAGAAAATGACATCTCATACAGATTGTGCTTATTTTACGCCTAAAACTACTACTTCTTGTTTCTCTAAAAAATAGATTTTTATTTGACTTCCCTAATTTTTTGGTATATAGTAAACTTATTCTACTAAAAAATTAAGGAGGTTTTTTATATGCAATTCACAAAGAAATTAACATTTTTGCTACTAGCTTTTCTATTATTTCTTTCTCCTTTTGTCTGTGCAACCAATGAAGCTGTAGCATCAACTCCCAAAACTACAAATGAAACAATCAAAGTTTTTAATACTGACTTATATCTTGGCGGTCAAGATGTCGTAGTTAGCGATGCAGTAAATGGCAATGTTTTTGCCTTCGGCTCTACAGTTACTATTAAGGGAGAAATTTTAGGAGACATTTTCGTTTTAGCAAAATCACTTACTATTAGTGAAACTGCAACTATTCATGGTAATATATTTGTTTTTGCTAATGATATGACAATTAATGGAAAAGTAAATTATGATGTATACTTTATAGGACAAGATTTTGAGCTTTCAGATAAAGCCTATATCAATCGTGATATCAGAATTTTCGCAGCTAATGCAAAATTATATGGTTCTATCAAAAAAGATGCTTTTCTTTTTGTTGATAATATTTTAATGAATGACAATGGCGAAAATGTTATTGGTGGAAATTTACATTACACTAGCGATAAAGAATTTACTTTTCCTGAAAAAGCAATTATGGGTAATGTAAAATATACTCACTATCAAACTCATACTCTTACTACTGGTGAAATTATTTTAAAATATGTAAAACAATTTATCTCTGATATTTCACTTGCTATCATTATTATTTTGTTTGCTATTTTCCTAGCTCCTAAATTTATTGATAAAATAAATTATGCTTTAATGAAAAGACCATTTATCAGTAGCGGCATTGGTATTTTATCTATTGTTCTAATTCCTGTGTTAGCTCTATTCTTACTTTTTACAGGATTTTTAACATCTTTGTCTATTGTAATAGCTGTGCTTTATGGTTTAATTTTAACAATTAGCCTTTCTCTCTTCAGTTTAGCTATTGCAAAGTCGCTTTCAGAAAAATGGAATATGACTTCAAAAGGAAAATTCATTTTATTATCTATTTTATCAGCAATTGTATTATGGTTTGCTAAACGCATTCCAATTCTTGGTACATATGTATCTCTATTTATTACTGTAGTAGGATTAGGAATGTTTATAACATCATTTATAAAAATAAAAGAAAAAAATTAAATTTTGAATCAAAAAATCCTAATATAAAAACATATTATATTAGGATTTTTTATTTAATTTATTTTCTTAACTTCTCTACTACATTTGCATAATCATCAGAATCTGTAATAGCGCTACCTGAAACAATAATATCTGCTCCTGCTTCTTTCACATAGGCTACTGTCTCTAAATTAATTCCACCATCAGCTTCAATATCCACTTCTATTTGCTTCTCTTGCACATATTTTTTTAATGCTCGTATCTTTTCTACCGTTTTTTGAATCAATTCTTGTCTTCCTTGTCCTGGTTCTACTGTCATAACTAATACCAAATGAACAAATGGTAAAAATTCTGCTACTTCTTCAATTTTAGTGTCTGGCTTTACTGAAATTCCAACTCTAACATTATTTTCTTTAATAATCTTTATCCATTCCATTACTTGTTCTTTGTCTTTTGCCGCTTCTAAATGGAAAGTTATAATATTCGGTTCAAATACTAAAAAACTAGAAATATAACTTGGTACGTCTTTTACCATTAAATGAACATCTAATGGTAAATTAGAAATACTACTTAAATACTCACAATATTCTGTCATCTTACTTACAGTGTTATTTTCTACAAATTCTCCATCCATAACATCAATGTGAAAATAATCTATTTTTGCTGTTTCCAAATTATATAATGTTTGAATTGTATTTTCGCTTTTTAAGCTTAAAAGTGATGCTGAAACTTCTACCATTTTTCTTCCTCCATTTATCACGAAACCCTAAATAAAATTATTTAGGGTTTCACTTATTTAAAATTAATCAATCACTAAAGTTGGATTCTCTACTGATAAATCAAATTGTACTTCTTTTCTCTTTACTTCATCTACAAATATTTTTACTGTAACAGTTCCCTTTCCTGAAGCTGTTGCCGTAATATCTGTGCTATCTTTACGTGATGTATCTCTATATACAGTATCACCACCAACTTCGATTCTTAAGTTTACTGTGCTATTTATTTCAGCTCCTGTTTCTGGATCTGTATCAATGGTACTATCTGCACCTAATAAAGATTTTAGGTTTAGTTTAATAGTTCCTGTTTTGATTGCTTCAATACGATTAACTGTAATGGTTATCTTTGTTCCTTCATCAACACTTTCTCCTGCATCAATACTTTGTTTTAGAACTTTTCCATTTACTTTTGTTGTATCTTCTTCATAAACAACAGTTACTTCTAAATCAGATAATTTCTTTTTGGCGCTACTTTCTGTTTCTCCAATGACATATGGAACATTTACCTTTTTAATTCCTGTTCCAATGCTAACATAAACTTTTACTTTATCACCAGTTTCTAGTTCTTCGCCTTCTTCTGGATCTTGTTTTGTAACATAATCTTTTTCAACAGTTTTGCTAGTTTCTTCTATCTTTTCTACTTCCAATTTCATCTCTTCTAATAATTCTTTTGCTTCGTCAAATTTCATGCCTACTACTTTTTTCATTTCAACTTTTTCGACACCTAAACTGACAACAAATTTGATAGTAGAATTTTCATCTACTGTTTTTCCTTCACTGTATGGAGGCTCTTGTGAAATAATTTTTCCTTCTTCTACTTCCTTATCATGTACTTCTTCTATTTCAATATTAACCTTATCATTTTTATAGGCAGCTTTTGCTTCATCAACTGTCATGTTTTTCACATCTTTTAATGCTACCTGTGGTGCTTTTCCACCATCTAAAATAAGTTTAGTAGCTCCATATCCAATTAGTGGAATTAATACAATAATTGCGATTGCAATCACGGTTATCCATACTTTCTTAGCAGTTGGATGCTGAGTAAAATAAGTTGCTAATTTTCCTTTTTTCTTTTTATCAGTCGTCTTTCTCGTCTTTTCTTCCTCCATTTCATCATTTAAACTTGGAATTCTTTGCGTATATTGCATAGTTTCACTATTTCTTTTTACAAAATTCCCTTCAGGATCTTTTAATGACATACTTAAATCTTTTAGCATTTCAGTTGCTGATTGATATCTTAAGCTAATCTCTTTTTCCATTGCTTTCATAATAATTTTATTAATTGCCAACGGAATAGAAGGATTTAGTTTGATTGGCTCTACTGGCTTTTCTTGCATATGCTTTAATGCAATAGATACTGGTGTATCTGCATCAAAGGGTACTCTACCTGTTAGCATTTCATACATAACTACGCCTAAAGAATAGATGTCTGATTTAGCATCTGTATATCCCCCACGTGCATGCTCTGGTGAGAAATAATGAACAGAACCAATGGTCGTTCCAAATGCTGTAATTGTAGAATTTGAAACTGCTTTTGCAATTCCAAAATCGGTTACTTTTGCAATTCCCTCTTCTGTGATAATAATATTATGTGGTTTGATATCTCTATGTACAATATTGTTTCTATGTGCCATTTCTAAAGCTGAAGCTACTTGGATAGCAATGTTAACAGACCATTTCCAAGGAAGTACACCATCTTCATTAATGATTTCTTTTAATGTTTTTCCTTGTACTAATTCCATAACAATATAGTAGATATTTTCTTCTTGTCCTACATCATAAATGGATACAATATTTGGATGAGTCAAACTTGCTGCTGACTGTGCTTCTGAATTAAATCTTTTTATAAATTCATCATCTGTTGTAAATTCGTCTCTTAAAACTTTAACGGCAACATAACGCTTTAAGATATTACATCTTGCTTTATAGACTGTTGCCATACCGCCTTCTCCAATTTTTTCTAGAATTTCATAACGGTTTCCTATTACTTTACCAACTAAATTCATATGTTTCTCTCCTCTATTTTATTGTTACCACTGTGATATTATCATATCCGCCTGCTTCATTTGCTAAATCTACTAATACTTTTGGTGCTATTTCCGGATTTTCTTTTACCACTTTATATATGTCTTTTTCAGCTACCATATTGGTTAGTCCATCTGAGCACATTACCAAAATGTCTCCTTCTTCATAATTTCTAGCCCTTAAATCTGGCTCTACATATGCCGTACAGCCAAGTGCTTTTGTTAACATATTCTTTTTCGGATGATGATTTGCTTCTTCCCTTGTAATTTTACCATCCTCTACTAATTGTTGCACATAACTATGGTCTTTTGTTAACTTCCTAATAATTTCTCCTCTAATACGGTATACTCTACTATCACCAACGTGTCCTATATATACTTTACTATTATATATGAAGCAGATGTCCAAAGTAGTACCCATTCCTTCTAAATTTGGTTCTTGTTTTGATTTTTCAAAAACTACCATATTAGCATATTCAATTGCATTTTTGATTAATTCTATAATTGCTTCCTTGTTATGCTCAATTTGTTCAAAATTATTTTCTATATAACTTTTAGCCGATTCTATGGCAAGTTTACTTGCTACTTCTCCGCCATTATATCCGCCCATTCCATCTGCTAAGATAAACAATTGCAAATTGTCATCTGAATTTGGAATAGAGTAATAATCTTGATTGATTTCTCTTGCTTTGCCAATATCTGATTTAGCAAAACCTATCATACACTTTTTCCTCCCGCTATTTTATATTTGAGTTTGCTTTTATTATAAGTTCTTTCTCCTAAGCTGACCACAAGCAGCATCAATGTCACTTCCCAATTCTCTTCTTATTGTTGCTACGATACCATGGTCATTTAAATAATCCCTAAATTGAATAATATTTTCATTACTACTTTTTACAAATTTTCCATTTTCAATTTTATTAATTGGAATAAGATTTACATGGCAAATCATTTCTTTTAATAATTGTACTAAAGCCTTTGCATCTTCTAAATTATCATTATTATCTTTTGCTAATGCATATTCAAAAGAAATACGTTTATTAGTTTTAGCAATATAGTCTCTACATGCCTGCATTAATTCCTTTAATGGATATAGATTGTTAACTGGCATCATCTGACTACGTTTTTCATCTGTCGTTGCATGTAAAGAAATGGATAAAGTACATTGTAGTTCTTCATTTGCGAAATCATAAATGCGAGGAACTAATCCTGAAGTGGAAATACTAATATGCCTTGCCCCTATATTCAATCCTTTTTGATGATTGATAATACGAATCGCATGCATTACATTATCATAATTATCAAATGGTTCTCCAATGCCCATAAATACAATATTAGAGATATGCTCTCCTATATCTTGCTCTACAGCTAAAATCTGTTCTACAATTTCACCTGAAGTTAAACTTCTTACAAAGGCAATTCCTGTTGAAGCACAAAATTTACATCCCATTTTGCAACCAATTTGAGAAGATACACAAATTGTTTTTCCATGATGGTATTCCATAAGTACAGTTTCTATTGCATTTCCATCTAGAACATCAAACAAATACTTTTTAGTACCGTCAGAGGATTCTTGTTTCCTCAATATTTCAAAATTACACATGGTATAATTTTGTTTTAGTTTTTCTCTTAATTCTAAAGAGAGATTCGTCATTTCATCAAATGACTTCACTTTTTCTATATAAAGCCAATTGAAAATTTGCTCTGCCCTATATGGCTTTTCTCCTAGAGAAATAAGTTCTTGCTTTAATTCATCTAAGTTGTAATCTTTCATATTTTTCATAGTAATTTATTTTCTCCTATATTTCAAGATAGTTATACCACAAATTGTTATTTTTAGCAAGTAAATTAAGAATATATCTATAATATAAAACAGCCTAAGATATTTAATCTTAGGCTTAAAATTCTATTTGCTCAAAATCTTCACTAATGCTTGTTCAATATTCGAAAATCTCTTTTCAAATACGATATTGGTCATGTCAGCAATTTCTTCAAATTCTCTTAGTTTATCTAGTTTTCTCATAGTTACCTTATGATGTCTTTCCATTTCTTGTTTTACATTTGTTTGCTCATTTTTTACTTCATTTAATAATTCTTTAACTTCTTCAATTAATCCTTCTAGTGTTTCTTTTTCGTCTAATTTTTTAGACATATTACCACCTCTTTCGTAAATTTGTATTTTCTATACTGTTACATTATACCATTATGTTATATTTTGGTCAATACATTTTACGAAATTTTGTTTTCATAGTAAACCATATAATGATTTGTAAGTGGCAAAGCCACTAACACAATCATTTATTTTTCTTCTACAATTTTAATATGTACATCATCTAATTGTTTTTGGTGAACTTTGCTTGGTGCTCTCATCAATAGGTCCCTTGCCTTTTTATTCTTAGGGAATGCAATTACTTCACGAATATTTTTACTGTCTGCTACTAACATTACCATTCTATCTAGCCCTGGTGCTGCTCCTGCATGTGGTGGAGTTCCATATTGGAAAGCATTATATAATGCTCCAAATCTTGTTTCTACTTCCTCTTCGCTATAACCTGCAATTTCAAAGGCTTTCACCATTAATTCTGGGTCATGGTTTCTTACAGCACCTGATGCTACTTCATAACCATTACATACCACATCATATTGATAAGCTAAAATTTCTAATGGATTTTTTGTCATCAGTGCTTCCATTCCACCTTGTGGCATTGAGAATGGATTGTGATTAAAGTCAATTGTTCCTTCATCAGATAACTCATACATTGGAAAATCTACAATATAGCATAAACGATATACATTTTTCTCTAATAAATCTAAACGATTTCCAAGTTCAATACGAATTGCTCCTGCAATTTTTTGAACTGTTTTTAATTCATCTGCCATAAAGAATACGCTGCATCCTGGCTTCATACCAATTTTTTCTTCTAACTCTTTTTGTACTTCGGTAGTAATAAACTTTGCAATTCCACCAGAAGCCACATCTTCATTGTCTACTTTAAGCCATGCTAAACCTTTTGCACCTGCTTCTTGCATCGCAAATTCTGTCATAGCATCAAAGAATTTTCTTCCTTGCTCAGCTCCATTTTCTACCACAATTGCTTTTACTGTCTTATCTTTGAAATTATTGAATTCTACATGTTCAAAAATATCTGTTACATCTTGAATAACTAATGGATTTCTTAAATCTGGCTTATCGCTACCATACTTCTCCATTGCTTCTAAATATGGTATTTTTTGGAAAGGTGCTTCATCTACTTTCCAGTCTGTATGTGTTTTAAATACAGTTGTAAAAATTTCTGCTAATACTTTTAGTACATCTTCTTGCTCTGCAAAACTCATTTCAAAATCTAATTGATAGAATTCACCTGGTGCTCTATCTGCTCTAGGGTCTTCATCTCTAAAACATGGTGCAATTTGATAATATTTATCAAAACCTGAAACCATTAAAAGTTGCTTAAATTGTTGTGGTGCTTGTGGAAGTGCATAATTTTCTCCTGCGTGTAGCCTACTTGGTACTAAATAATCTCTTGCACCTTCTGGTGAAGAATTCGCTAGAATTGGAGTTTGAATTTCTGTAAATCCTAATTCGTCCATTTTTTTACGAATGGTTTTCATGACTTCACTACGAAGCAAAATGGTTTTATGTAATTTATCATTTCTTAAGTCTAGAAAACGATATTCTAGTCTTAAGTCTTCTTTTACTTCTCCGCTCTTTTCTGAATTCACTTCAAATGGTAAAACGTTTTTGCACTTTCCTAAAATTTCAATTTTCTTAGCATCTATCTCAATTTCACCTGTAGGAATTTTATCATTTTTATTCGACCTTTCAATAACATCTCCTACTACTTGAAGCACGCATTCTGTTACAATATTATCTAGTACAGTTTTATCAATTTCTTTATTATCTGCTGAAATAACTACTTGAGTAATACCAAATTGGTCACGCAAATCAATAAAAGCCATAGATCCCAAATTTCTAATTTTCTGTACCCAACCTGCTAATATTACTTCTTCTCCTACATTTTTAATCGTTAATTCTCCGCAATTATGATTTCTATACATACGTTTCTCCCCTTTTTGTCACATTTGCCTTATTATACACCATTTAACCTAATGTTACAATATTCTATAAAAAAGAAATCTAATTTGCTAAAATTAGCTCATTAGATTTCTATTGGTTGAAGTGTTCTTTTTCCTTAAAAATTTAATTTTTCATAAACATATCTGTCCATTTTTTTGATTACTTTATAACTATTTCCCCTTTTCATATGGCCTCTCCAACTATAATAGGAATTCCATACTTGCTCTTTTGTCATTTTTCCTTCTTCTATCCATCTTTTAAAAGTCTTTATCTTTTTTCTCATTCTAGGAGTTGCATCTCTATTCATTTTTCTAATTACTTTTCCTGTTTCTGTACAAAAGAATTTTGTTTTCAAAAATTTAAAACCAGTAGCAAATTTTTGTATTTTAGTTTTCTTTTCATTTAACATCAATCCTAGTTCAGCAACTTTCACTTTTATTTTAGCTAATATGTCTTTTGCTTCTTCTAAAGTTGCCGTAAAAAAGTAGAAATCATCCACATATCTTGCATAACATTTCACTCTTAACGTATCTTTGATGTAATGGTCTAAGGGGGTTACAGCAATATTGGTATAAATTTGGGATGTATGGGCCCCAAGTCCAAAACTAGTATCACCATATAATTCCATACATAGATTAGCAACATGTCTAATCTTTTCATCAAAAATACGTTTTTCATGTTCTTTGTATACTACGTAATGTGGTGCAGAATTGAAAAAATCTTTAAAATCACAAGTAACAATATAGCCATTTAAGCCATATTTTCTAAAGTGTCTTTGCATATGACAGTTTACTCTATCCAAAGTATGATCCATCCCTTTTCCTACTCTATTTGCTGCATTATCATAAATAAATGTATTATCATAAATAGGAACAATTACATGATCACATAAATCACGCTGAATAATTCTCTCACTTAACTTTTGTGCTTGAATTTTTCTTCTTTTTCCTCTTTCACAAACATAAAAGATATATGGCTTTGAAAGCTTTAATTTGTCTGTTTGTAAAGTTTCATAAATTTTATAAGTAGTAGAAATTCTTTTTTTAGCATAATTTTGTGTAGAAGCCTTCCATAATACATTTCTCATGCATTTTGTGCCAGCTTGATATAGATTTTCGTAAGAAAATACTTCTTCAAAACTACCACATGCTTCACTTTTCTTTCTTCTTTTTTCTTCCCTCATAGCTTTTCTTCTTTGGTATCTTAGTTCGTGTCTTTCTTCACTTGTCATTTGTATGTTTAACCTCCGTACATGATAATTGCGAAGTAGAATTGACTATGAAATTGACACACTATAAAATATGTCAACCATGCAAGCAGCGTCCAGTCATCTACATCAAAGGTTCTTTTCGGTTTGTGGTCACCACAAACTCAGGAACAAATTTCCCTTTCACAAAAGTTTTGCTTCACCTTTTACAGTTACTATGTCTTACTTATATTTGTTGTAATTAGGTGAACGAAGCCACCAGTTGACCGTACTGCCTGACAACGTAATTATCGAAATCTGACCTATATTGAATAACTCTAGATTTTTTCTTATTTAACTTATATTTATTTTTCTAACCTTTGTATATCATTCTTAGTAGAACTGACTATGAAATTGACACATAAAAAATATGTCAACCATGCAAGTAGCGTCCAGTCATCTACATCAAAGGTTCTTTTTGGTTTGTAATAACCACAAACTCAGGAACAAATTTCCCTTTCACAAAAGTTTTGCTTCACTTTTTACAGTTACTATGTCTTACTTATATC
>CAJUSU010000019.1:18903-30790 GCA_910589185.1 uncultured Clostridia bacterium | reverse complement strand
CGGGATTTGATGGAATTACCATTTTTATTCATTGGTTACCTCTCTGTAAGGACTTTATGGTTATATTATATAATAATCCTTAAAAATGGCAAGAAAAAATTAGAAAGATAAATGTAAAAAGTTGGATACAAGGAGAAAGAAAAAAACAAAGAATTGAATGGAAAAAGTGCCATAAGTGGATGCTTAAAAAAATGGCTTTTGGTAGTTAAGTAGAAGAAGTAAAAAAAGAAAAAAATATTTACAATTAGACAATGTTATACAAGCTGAAACTATGAAGAGAAAGGATGGAAATCAGAAGGATTTAGAAGATGGGGTGGAAAGATAGAAAAGGAGAGGCTCAAAAAGGTATAAAATGTAAAGAAAAAATATCTAAAAAAGCTTGCGGATAAAGAGAAAGGTAAAAATTTAGAGTAGAAAATACAAAAGAAACTATAAGTATACATAACAACATAAAATTTAGAAGAAAAAGAATTAGAAAATTGAGACTTAGGAGATGTACGAATTGTGCTAAAGAAAATAGTAGACAATAAGACAAAATGGAAAATCGAGGGAAAAGATAAGAAATCAGCAAGTAAACTAAAAACGAATGTTTTGAAAAGTGGTTGACGAAAGCAAAAAAATAGGATACAATAAGACAGAAAAAATAAAGAAATAGAAGGAGAAAAAAATGAAATTTATTCATATAGCAGACACACATTTTGATACACCATTTACTAATTTAAGTCTAAAAAATAATTTCGGAAAAATAAGAAGAATAGATCAAAGAGAAATATTTAAAAAAATAATTCAATATATTCGAGAAAATAAAATTGAATATTTATTTATTAGTGGAGATTTTTATGAACATGAATATATCAAAAAAACTACTATTGAATATATTAATCATTTATTTCAGGAAATTCCACAAACTCAAATTTTTATTACACCAGGGAATCATGATCCATATTTAAAAAATTCTATGTACTATAATTTTGAATGGAATGATAATGTAAAAATATTTACTTCTAAAATAGAAAAGGTAACAACACCAGATGCCGATATTTATGGAATGGGTTTTGAAGATTTTTACCATTCTGGCATTGATTTAGATAATATTAAAATAGAAGATAAAAATAAAATTAATATTTTTATTACACATGGAAGTTTAAATGCAGGTGAAACTCGGATTGCAGTACAATCCAATTAATAAATATAAATTAAAACAATTAGGATTTGATTATGTAGCACTTGGTCATATTCATAAATTGGATTATAATACAGAAAAAAACCAACGAATTATATATCCAGGCTCTACTATTTCTATGGGATTTGACGAGTTAGGAAAACATGGATTTATTGTAGGAGAGTTAACAAAAGAAAAATTAGAAATAGCTTTTATTCCAGTAGATAACAAAGAATTTGTAGAATTAGAAATGAATATTACTGAAATAAATGACTTAGAACAATTAATAGAAAAGTTAAATGAATTATTATTAGATGAAAATAAATTTTATAAAATCATATTAGTTGGAAAAAGAAGATTTGAAATTGATATTTTAGAATTAATGAAATTAATTACGAGAGAAAATATTATTAAAATAAAAAATAAAACACAGCCAGATTATGAAATAGAAAAAATGATAAATGAAACAACATTAAAAGGAATTTTTATCAAACAATTATTAGAAGAAAAAGAAAATCAAAATTATACAGAAGAAGAAATAAATAAAATATTAGAAATTGGTTTATCTATTATGGAAAAATAAAATAAAAATGAGGAGCTATTTGTGAAAATTGAAAATATAAAAGTAAATTCCTATGGAATTTTGAAAGAAAAAGAAATTAATTTGAAAGATAATTTGAATATTATTTATGGAAAAAATGAAAGTGGAAAATCTACTTTATTAAATTACATGAAAAATATTTTTTATGGAATTTCTAAAAATAAAAATGGAAAAGAAATATCAGATTATGAAAAATATAAGCCATGGATTGGAGAAGAATTTTCAGGAAAAATAAAATATAGATTAGATAATGGAATGAATTATGAAATTTATAGAGATTTTACAAAGAAAAATGCGAAGCTATTTGATGAGAATTTAGAGGAGATTTCTAATCAATATAAAATTGACAAAAAGGACGGTAGTCAATTTTTCTATGATCAAACTAATGTAGATGAAAAGATGTATCTTTCTACAATTATGACGCCACAGCAGGAAGTAGTGTTAGAACGTTCAACTCAAAATGTACTAGTCCAGAAAATTGCAAACCTTGCGGGAACAGGAGAAGATAATGTGTCATTTCAGAAGGCTATGGACAAGTTAAATAAGAGGCTAGTAGAAGAAGTTGGAACTAGCCGAACACAAGACAGACCACTTAATTTGATACAAAAACGTATGAAAGAAATAGAGACTGTCTTGAAGACAGAATTATGCTATACAGAGAATAAGCAAAATTTAGTAAGTAATAAGAATGAAATTTTAGAAGAATTAGAGAAAGAGCGAAATAGAAATAATGAATTAAAGAAGCTGAATATGTTAACACAAAAAAATCAAATAGAAGAAGAAAAAAATGAATTAAAAAAACAATTACAAAATGAAAAAGAAGAAAAGGTGAAAAAAAATTATTTTACTTTTGGAATTATATTAGTTTTATTAATCATAATAAACATATTAAATTTTCAATTTATAGACAATAAAATAATTAATTACATATTATTATCATTAATTCCAATTGAATTAACTTTATTTGCAATTAATTATATTAAAAATAAGAAATTAAAAAAAGAATTGCAAAAGCAGAAAAATGAGATACAAAAACAAAAAGAAATTTCTGATAAAAATTTAGTGTCAAAAATAGAAGGAATACAAAAACAAATAGAGGATTCAGAACAGCAAATGATAAATTACCGTTTAAAATTGAATAGTTTAGAATATGAAGATAAAAATATTTCAGAAAAATTAGAGGAAATTGTTTCACTAAAAGAAGAATATGAAAATTTGAAAGAGCAATTGCAAATAGTAGAAGAAAAAAATAGATGTATTCAAGCGACAAAAGAATTATTAGAAAAAGCATATGAACAGATGAAAAAAAGTGTTACTCCAAAATTTACACAGAATTTGTCAAATTTGATACAAAAAATAACAGATGGAAAATACCGAAAAGTAAGTATTCATGAAGAAAAAGGATTAATTGTAGAATTAGAAAATGGAGAATATAAATCAGCTAATTTATTAAGTGTAGGAACAATTGATCAGCTATACTTATCACTAAGACTTGCTATGCTTGATGAAATTTCACAAGAAAAAATGCCAATCATTTTAGACGAAGCATTTGCCTATTTTGACGATGAACGTTTAAAAAATAGTTTGCTATTTTTAATGGAAGAGGCAAAAGAACATCAAATTATATTGTTTACTTGCACAAAAAGAGAAAAGCAGATTTTAGACGAGCTAAATTTAGATTATCACTGGGTTGAAATTTAGTAGTAAATGGGGTATAATAAACAAGTCAAAATATTTGACTTGTTTTTATTTAGAAAAAGGAGATTGATATGTTTCAAAAATTAGAAGAAGTAGAAAAGCGTTATGACGAAGTAACTCAAAAGATTAGCGACCCAGAGGTAATTAGTAGACAAGAAGAATGGAAAGCTTTAATGAAGGAACATGCAGAAATAGAGCCGGTAGTATTAAAATATAGAGAATATAAAAAAGCAAATCAAGCGATAGAAGATGCAAAAGCAATGCTAAATGATCCAGAAATGAAGGAATTAGCAGAGTTGGACTTGGAAGAGAACAAAGAAAAATTACCTAAATTAGAAGAAGAAATCAAAATTTTATTAATTCCTAAAGATCCAAATGATGATAAAAATGTTATTTGTGAAATTCGTGGAGGAGCTGGTGGAGAAGAAGCTGCTTTGTTTGCAGGAACTCTATTTAGAATGTACTCCATGTATGCGGAAAAGAAACATTGGAAATTAGAAGTATTAAATGAAAATGAGACTGGACTTGGAGGATACAAAGAAATTTCTTTTATGATTACAGGAAAAGGGGCATATAGTAGACTAAAATTTGAAAGTGGTGTTCACCGTGTACAAAGAGTTCCAGATACAGAAGCTAGTGGAAGAATTCATACATCAACTGCTACAGTAGTAGTTTTACCAGAAGTAGAAGATGTAGAAATTGACATTAATCCAGCAGATATTAAAATGGAAGTGTTTAGAGCATCAGGGGCAGGAGGACAACATATCAATAAAACTTCATCAGCGGTACGTTTAATTCATATTCCAACAGGAATGGTAGCAGAATGTCAAACAGAAAGGTCACAATTCCAAAATAGAGATTATGCTATGAGAATGTTACGTTCTAGATTGTATGATCAAGAAAAAGAAAAACAAGACACAGAAGTAGCAAATGCTAGAAAGAGCCAAGTAGGAAGTGGAGATAGAAGTGAAAAAATTAGAACATACAATTATCCACAAGGTCGTATTACAGACCATAGAATTGGTTTATCAATTTATCAAATGGAGAATTTCTTAAATGGCGATATAGATGAAATGGTAGATAGCTTAATTACAGCAGATACAGCTGAAAAGCTAAAAGGAAATGAAGAAGAATAAAGCAAGAAAAAGATTTTACGAAAAAAGTAAAATCTTTTTTCATATTTGTAATATTTTTATTTCATTTGACACTAATAAAGTGAAAGGAGAAAAATTATGCAGGATATAGAAGAAATTTATAGACAATATTCAAAAGTAGTATATAAATACATATTCTGCTTAACACAAAATGAAGAATTATCGAAAGAAATTGTACAAGAAACTTTTTTAGTAGCTGTAAAAAATATCAAACAATTTAGAGGAAAGAGTAAAATAACTACATGGCTGTGCCAAATTGCAAAATATATTTGGTATCAAAGTAATAGAAAAAAGTATAGAGAAGTACCATTAGAAGAAATAGAAAATAGTATTTTGATAGAAAATCCAATGGAAGATATTATTTGTGATAATGAGGAAAAAATGATGTTATTAAAAGAAATTCAAAAATTAGATGAAGAAACAAGAAATGTAATGTACTTAAGAATTCTTGGAAATTTAGAATATAACGAAATTGCAGACATTGTGAATAAAACGCCAAATTGGGCAAGAGTAACTTTTTTTCGTGGAAAAGAAAAAATAAAGGAGGAAAAACGAAATGAAAAGGGAATGTGAAATTGTACAAGATTTATTATTTTGTTATTGTGATGGGGTGGCTAGTAATAGTTCTAAAGAATTAGTAGAAAATCATTTGAAAAATTGTGAAGATTGTAGTCAAATGTTAAAAGATATGAAGCAAGATAAAAACGAACAGGATAATAGTAAAGAAGTTGACTATTTAGAAAAGATTAATCAAAAAATGAAAAGGAAAACAATTATATCAATAATTAGTCTAGTTATTTTGGTAGTGTTTATTATATGCAATTTATATATTCTATTTAGTTTTTATCAAGAAGGCTATTATATAACCATTACATTAAAAGACGAAATATCTACAGAGCAATTTGAAAAGATAAAAGAACTATTAATAGTTCAATGCGGAGAAGATAAGATTACATATACTTCAAAAGAACAGGCTTTAAGCCAAGCAAAAGAAAAATTTAAAGATAAGCAAGAATTGCTAAATAGTTATTCAAAAGAAAATCCTTTCAAGGCTACTTTATTGGTAAAAATAAGCCAAAAAGAAGAAAAAGAATTATTAAAGTTGTTAGAAGGTGTAGAAGGAACTAGCAATATTACCACAAATACGGTAGATAATCCATATCTATGGTTTATCGGCAAAATTTTAAAAAATATACAATAAAAATAGAAGAAGCTTTGACAGAACCAGATATTAGTGAATGTATAAGTAATGAAAATAAATAAACAATGAATAAGAAAGCTCCCGATTAAATAAAATAGAAGAAAGCCATTCTATTTTGGAAGGGAGTTTTCATTTTGAATGAAATTATAAAAACAACATTAATAGGATTATTCTTTGGCACTTTTGGAACTACTATTGGAGGGATTATAGGAATAAAGTTTAAAAATACTTCTAATAAATTTTTAAGCTTTATTTTAGCGTTTGCATCAGGATTAATGATAGCCATAGTCTGCTTTGATTTATTACCAGAAGCATTTAGTCTAGCAAATTTACCAATAGCTTTTTTAGGAATTATACTAGGAATTATTTTAATGATTTTCTGTGATATGGTAGTAGACAAGAAATTTAGTAATCATACTAGATTTAGGGGCAATAAGAATACTTTACTGAAAACAGGAATTATTGTTAGTATTGGTTTAGCACTTCATAACTTTCCAGAAGGATTAGCAATTGGGTCCGGTTTTGGGGCATCATTAAAATTAGGGTTATCACTAGCGATTGCTATTTGTCTTCATGATATTCCAGAGGGAATTTCAATGGCAGTTCCTATGAAAAATGGAGGAATGGAAACTAGTAAGGTTATTTTTTATGTTGTTCTATCAGGAATTACAACAGGAATAGGTGCTTTTTTTGGAGCACTTATTGGAGGAATTTCACAAACTATTATTGCTATGTGCTTGGCTTTTGCAGGTGGTGCCATGATTTATATTGTTTCAGGAGAGCTAATTCCAGAAGCAAATAACTTATATCATGGAAGAATGACAGCAATAGGAAATATGTTAGGATTGCTAATTGGAATTTTCGCAATGTCGATATAGAAAACAAAAGTTTTAATAAAAAGCATTGACTTTCAATTTTGATTATATGTATAATAAGAAAGCAGAAATATAAATAGATAGAAAGAGGAAAACAAATGCAAGATTTAATCGAAGGTTTAAATGATAAACAAAAAGAAGCAGTATTAGCAACTGAAGGTCCATGCTTAGTAATAGCAGGAGCAGGAAGCGGAAAAACAAAAGTATTAACACATAAAATAGCATATTTAATATCAGAAAAAAATGTAAAACCATATAATATTCTAGCCATTACTTTCACGAACAAAGCAGCTAGTGAAATGAAACAAAGAGTAGAAGGGATTGTTGGAGATGTTGCACAGGAAATGTGGATGGGAACATTCCACTCTATTTGTGTACGTATTTTAAGAAGATTTATTGATAGAATAGGATTTGATACTTCCTTCTTAATTTTTGATACTTCAGACCAAAGAACTGTAGTAAAAGAGTGC
The DNA here is from genome assembly GCA_910589185.1 of uncultured Clostridia bacterium. Classification (GTDB taxonomy): domain Bacteria; phylum Bacillota; class Clostridia; order TANB77; family CAG-508; genus CAG-273. The sequence continues at coordinate 23,629 of CAJUSU010000019.1, read as the reverse complement.
CTAAAAACATTAAACATAGATGACAAAATGTTTACGGATAGAAGTGTTCTGGCTGAAATTAGTAATGCTAAAAATGAAATGTTAACACCAAAAGCATATCAAACAAAATATGCAGGCGATTATCGTAGAGAAAAAATAGGACAAGTTTATGAACTATACCAAAGAAGGTTAAAAGAAAATAACGCCATTGACTTTGATGATATTATCAATGACACCATTGAAATATTATCTAGCAATCCAGATGTGTTACAATATTACACAGAAAAATTTCACTATGTATTAGTAGATGAGTATCAAGATACTAATAAAGCGCAATTTACATTAGTTACAATTCTAGCCTCACGTTATGGAAATATTACAGTGGTAGGTGATAATGACCAAGGAATTTATAGCTTCCGTGGAGCAGATATTAGCAATATTTTAAACTTTGAAAAAGACTTTCCAGGAACTAAAATTATTAAACTTGAGCAAAACTATCGCTGCACAGGAAATATTTTAAAAGCAGCAAATGCAGTCATTAAACATAACGAAAATAAATATGAAAAAAAATTATGGACAGAAAATGAAGAGGGAAGTATCCCAGCTTTATATCAAGCAGAAGATGAATATGATGAAGCAAATTACATTGTACAGCAAATTCAGCATTTAAAAACCGAAGAATACCTAAAACCCAAAGATTTTGTTATACTATATCGTATGAATGCACAATCAAGAGCAGTGGAGGATATTTTAAGAAGAGAAGATATCCCATATAAAGTAGTTGGTGGTGTAAAATTCTATGAAAGAAAAGAAATTAAAGATGCTATTGCTTATTTAAGACTCATTCACAACACGTCAGACAATATCTCTTTAAAAAGAATTATCAATGAACCCAAAAGAGGAATCGGCAAAACCAGTTTAGATCATGTACAGCAAATTGCAGATCAAACGGGAAGCTCTATGTATGAAATTATTAAACATGCAGAAGAAAATGGATTAAATAGAATTAAAGCGAATGCAGATGAGTTTATTCAAGTAATAGAAGAATTAAGATTAAAAAGACAGGAACTTAGTATATCAGAGTTATTAAAAGAGACACTTAATAAAACGGGATATACAAAAGCATTAGAGACAGAAAATACAGTAGAAGCAGAAAGTAGAATTCAGAACTTAGAGGAGTTCTTAACAGTAGCAATTGAGTTTGAAGAAGAATCAGCAGACAATAGTTTAGCAGAATTTTTAGAAAGTATTACATTATCTAGTGATGTAGATAACTTAGAAGATGCAGATAATAGTGTTACATTAATGACTCTACATAGTGCTAAAGGACTTGAATTTCCAGCAGTATTCTTAATAGGAATGGAAGAAGGAATTTTCCCAGGATATAAATCAATAGGTGAGCCAAAAGAATTAGAAGAGGAAAGAAGACTATTTTATGTGGGAATTACTAGAGCAAAACAATTCTTACACTTAACTTGTGCCAAACATAGAACTATTTTTGGTTCTACTAGTTATAATGCGATTTCTAGATTTATCAAAGAAATTCCAGATGACTTGCTAGATGGAAATATTGAAACAGTAGAAGAGAAATTTGAAGACTCAGGTTACCAATGGGAATATGGCAAAGCAGCGGCGGGAAGAGCAATGAATGAAAGTAGTTACACTAGTGGCGGAAAAGTGAAAACATACAAGCTAGATACAGATGAAACACCAAAAATGACGGCTACTTCCTATAATTATAGAACTGCTGAAAGTTTCTTGGATTCTTTAAAACAAAAACAAGCAAGCAATAGTGTAGATATTTCACAATATCAAGAAGGACAAAGAATTTATCATAAAAAATTTGGAGAAGGAATTATTCAAAAGATGGAAGAAGAAGGAGACGATTATAAGCTAGATATTCAATTTGATAAATCAGGACATAAGCGATTAATGGCAAAATTTGCAGGTTTACAAATTATTGAATAGAAATGAATAAATTAAGAGTGAAAACGCAAATAAAAATTTTATTTGCGTTTTTTGTGTATAAAAGAGAAAGAAAAAGAGAATAATTTTGTTAAATTATTTTAAAGAAAGGAAGTTGAAGATTTATGCCAAATTTAAATCAATTAGAATTACAACATTTAAGACATTTAATAGGAGCACATGAAACAGCTTATCAAAAATTAAATACATTTTCATCACAAGCTGTAGACCCACAAATTAAGCAAATGTTTGCAAAATCAGCACAAGATGCACTTAACACAAAACAAAAATTATTATCATTTTTAAATAATTAGAATTAGGGAGGAAATTTTATGGATGAAAAAACAATGGTTAATGACATTTTAGGTAGTGTAAAAGCTGATTTAACAGCCTATCAAACAGCTATCTCAGAAGCGGAAAATATGCAATTAAGACAAACTTTACAACAAATTAGAAATGGAGATGAAAGTTTCCAATATGAACTATTTAAAGTTGCACAAACTAAAGGATATTATCAACCAGCGCAAAAGGCAACTATTACGGAAATACAAACTGTAAAGACAGAATTAGAGCAATAAATTTTTGATAAGCACTTGCCAAATTTTTAAATTTGCGATAAAATAAGAACGTGAATTTAAAAAGTGAGGAGTTGTTTATCATTAACGCTTTTAAGAAGTGCTTAACGTACTTTAGAACCACAATTAAATATACCTTTTTAGTGATTATATCCATATTTCTTATTATTACAGCAGTAGCAGTTTTTTATAAACCTACTTATGCAGTTTCCGTAAATGGAGAAGTAATAGGGTATACAGAAAACAAAAGTCAATTACAAGCAAGAATTAATGATTATATGGAAGGAAATACAGAAGAAGATATTGCATTTGCACAGATTGATTCAGTTCCTGAATATACATTATGTTTACTAAAAAAAGATATTACTGCTAATGATGAGGAAATTTATAGTAAGGTAACTGAAAATGGAACTAAATATTATAAATATTATGCTATAACAGATGACAAAAAAGAAAAGGTTTATGTAGAAACTTTTGAAGAAGCAGAAAAGGTTATAGCTGAATTAAAAAAGAAAAAAAGTCAGAATCAAAAAGAAGTTGGAATTGTAGAAAAATATGATACAGAATTAAAGAAATTCACATCAGTGGAAAAATGTGTATCAAAGTTATATGAAGCTCCAAAAGTGACTTATGTTGCGAATAATGTAAGTACACAATCCGTTGTTTCAGGAGGAAATGTTACAGGTTCTTCTAGTAGAAAAATAAATCTTGGAGTTGCCTTAATTAAGCCTATATCAGGAATTATTACTACACGTTTTGGTAGTAGAGGATATGGACATAGGGGCTTAGATGTAGCGGCACCTTCAGGAACGCCAATTAAAGCAGCAGCAGGAGGAACAGTTACAACAGCTGGATGGAATAATTCTTATGGATATATGGTTATTGTATCACATGGCAATGGAGTACAAACAGTATATGCACATTGTAGCCAACTATTATCTTCAGTTGGGCAATCAGTTGCACAAGGTCAAGTAATTGGAAAAGTAGGTTCTACTGGGTATTCAACAGGACCACACTTACACTTCGAAATTAGAGTAAATGGAGTACTACAAGACCCACAAAATTATATTTATTAAAAGAAAAATGTCAGTTAAGGGACGTATGTTCAACTGACATTTTTATTATTTAAGGATATAAGATAGATAAAAGAATAAGATGTCAGTTGAACATACGTCCCTTAACTGACATCTTTACAGCTAGTTGAAATGTTTTAAGCCAACCTCTAAAGCATTATCTTTCATAATTAAATTTCCACATTCTAAAAGTTTACTAACAAAAACCTTTGAATTCGTTATATATTTTGCAAATTCTGTGATTGCTGTGTAAAATCTTAATTTATTTACTACTTCACTATGTATACCATTCATTAATAAATAATATTTTTCTTTATATTGATAAAGTAGAACAGAGTCGGCGATATGTACAATATCATTTAGTAAATTACTTTCTTGCAAAAAGTGAAGAAAAGAACAATAATCATCAAAATTAGAAAAAGCATAGACAGCCTGTGTAGAAGAAGGATTTAGACTTTTTCTTTTAATGGTAAATTTCTTTTTTGGTAGTTTGGCTTTTTCTTCAGGAACTTCTTTAGTAATGGTAAATACAAAACTGGTATCAGCCATTGCTAAGGCTTCTATCTTTAAATTATAGTTCTCTGGATCAAAACCAGTCTCCTTTTTTGCTTGCTCTAACATATCAAGTAAGATATCCTGTGATTCAATGGAATTAGACATAAATACATGAAAATCAATTTCTTTCTCAGCCAAATCCTGAATACTTAAAGTAATGCGTATTTTATTTTCACTTAGTTTTTCAAACTTCATTAGGTCGCCTCCAAATATATTAATATTACTATATATTATACTATGTTTCTTCTGAAAATGAAACCAACAATTTATGGTAATTCTTATAATATCATACCAAAAATAAAAAGAAAATAGTTTTTTACAAAAAATATCAGGAAATACTAAAGGAACATCTTGAAAAAAAAGCTATTTGCGTATATAATACACACTAGCATAAGAAAACAAAGAGAGGGAATACTAAGGAGGAAAAAAATGGCAATGAGAGAAAAAAATATATGGATTTTAATATTATTTCTATTATGTGGAATAGTGGTAGGAGGATTATTAGGAGAATTAGCTTCTAAAGTTGAATTTTTATCATGGTTAGCTTATGGTGAAGAGTTTGGGCTATCTACACCATTA
>CAJUSU010000019.1:0-18893 GCA_910589185.1 uncultured Clostridia bacterium | reverse complement strand
TAATTTAAACATTGTTCAAATAACATTTGGTTTAATGTTTAAAATTAATATAGCAAGTATCATAGGAATAGTTTTAGCCATTTTTATTTACAAGAAAGTGTAGTAAAAAATCTAACAAATTTTATTTCAAATAATTTAATAGGGGGCAACAACAGCAAGAAAGGAAGAATAAAAAGTATGTCTATCAAAATGAAAGAACTCCCTATTTCAGAAAGACCTTATGAAAAATTAGAGATGTATGGAGCACATACATTATCGAATGCAGAGTTACTAGCGATTATAATAAAGAACGGAACAAAGGAAGAAAGCTCAGTTACCCTAGCACAAAAGATACTTTCACTTAACAAAAATGAATGTTGCACGAAAGATAATTTAACATTTTTACAAGATTTATCTATAAAAGAATTTATGAAAATTAAAGGGATTGGTAGAGTAAAGGCAGTTCAGCTAAAAGCAATTTGTGAACTCGCAAAACGTATTTCTAAGCCTATTGAAAATATAAAGGCAAAAGTAAAAATGCCACAAGATGTAGTAAATTTATTTATGGATGAATTAAAAAATGAAAAAAGGGAGATAGTGAAAGTAATTATTATGAATTCTCGAAATATTATCCTAAAAATACTAACGATTTCACAAGGAGGTACTAGCTCCGTACAAGTGGATACAAAAGATATATTAATGGAGGCTATCAAAATAGGAGCTCCTAAAATTATTATGGTTCATAACCACCCAAGTGGAGAAACGGAGCCAAGTGCTGCAGATATAGAATTTACAAAAAGATTGGAAAAAGCAGCAGAAGTATTTGCAATTCAATTGTTAGATCATATTATAATTGGGTATAATCAATATACTAGTATAAAATCATATTTATTGGAAAAAGAAGTTAAAAAGATAAAGTAAGTAATTTTCTAAAAATGAAAGATACTAAAAAAAGAGAAAGGAAGAAAATTATGAATTTGGCAGGTTTTAGTTCAAAAGATATTGGAGTAGATTTAGGAACAGCCAATATTATTATTACGATAAAAGGGAAGGGAATTGTATTAAACGAGCCTTCTGTCATTGCAATAGAAAAGGAGAATCATAATATTTTAGCAACAGGAGCAGAAGCGAAAGAAATGTTAGGAAGAACGCCAAAAGAAATTAATGCAATTAGACCTTTGCAAGATGGTGTTATTGCAGACTTTACTGCAACCCAATTGATGTTAAAAAATATGTTGCAAAAAGTATGTCAAAGACACAATGTTCATAAACCAAGAGTGGTAGTAGGAGTACCATCAGGAATTACTGAAGTAGAAGAAAGAGCAGTAGAAGAATCTGTTATGCAAGCAGGTGCAAAAGAAGTATACTTGATTGAAGAGCCAATGGCAGCTGCTATTGGGGCTAATTTAGAAGTGTCAGAACCAAATGGAAATATTATTGTAGATATTGGAGGAGGCACAACAGAGGTTGCAGTTATATCTTTAGGAGGAATTGTAGTAAGTAATTCCTTAAGAGTAGCAGGAGATGAAATCGACGAAGACATTATTAATTATGCAAAACATAGATTAAATTTATCTATAGGCGCAACTACAGCAGAAGAAATAAAAAAGCAGATTGGTTGTGCTATGCCACTTATGACAGAAGCTACAATGCAAGTAAGAGGAAGAGATTTAATTACAGGTTTACCTCAGACTTTAACAGTTACTTCTAGTCAGATTTTTGAGGCAATGAGAGATTCTATTCAGAAAATTGTTGAAGTAGTGAAACAAACATTAGAAAGAACACCGCCAGAACTTGCATCAGATATTATGGAGCGAGGTATTATTATAGCAGGAGGAGGAGCCCTTATTAAGGGACTTGATACATTACTTGCAAAAGAAACTGACATGCCAGTATATGTGGCAGAGAATCCACTAGAGTGTGTAGCAAGGGGTGCCGAGAAGACATTAGAAGATTTAGAAAAATTAAGAGATGTTTTAATGAATTCTAAAAGAAAAAGATAGGAAATGAAGGAGCGTTTTCATGTATCGAAACAAGAAAACAGGTATGATTGGAATTATCATTACCATTGTAATTCTTATTTTAACCGTGGTTTTATCTAATATAGATGTGCAAAAGATGTCTTATCTAGAAAATGCTTTTAACGCATTTGTTATGCCAATTCAAAATGGATTAACTTACTTGAAGAATAAAATGGAAGGTAATAGTAGTTTTTTTACAGATATTAATAAATTACAAGAAGAAAATGAAGAACTAAAAAGAAAAAATAGTGAATTGGAGCAAACTTTGCGAGAGTTTGAGATTGTAAAAGCAGAAAATGAGACATTGAAAGAATATGTTAATTTAAAAGATAAATATCAAAACTACCAAACTGTACCAGCCTACATTATTAATAAAGATATTACTAATTATAATCAAATGATTGTTATTAATGTAGGAGAAAAGGATGGAATAAAAGCAGATATGACAGTTATTGCAGACCAAGGACTAGTTGGGCATGTTATTTCAACAACACAAACAACAGCTAAAGTCCAAACTATTATAGACACAGCAAGTTCAGTTAGTTGCAATATTAGTACATCTAGAGAACCTATTATTGTAACAGGTACTCTAGAAAGAGATTCTACCTTAAAAGCTAGCTACATTCCAACAGATGCCACAATATTAGAAGATGACAAAGTAGAAACTTCTGGAATAGGAGGAATTTATCCAAAAGGAATTCCTATTGGTACAATTAGAGAGGTCGTTAGTACTAAAAATATTACAGATAGATATGCCTATGTAGAAACAGCAGTAGACTTTAAAAAATTAGAAACGGTTTTAGTTATTACTAAATAATATGAAATAAAAGAAAGTAGGAGAGAGACTTGAAAAAATTTTTTTCCATTTTAGGATTGATTTTAACATTTTTTATGATTTACTTTTTGCAAGCTAACTTTTTTACTTGGTTTCATATAGCAGGAGTAAAGCCAAATTTATTTGTAGTATTCATATTATTTATAGGTTTATTTGTAGGAAATAAATTAGGATTTGTTTTTGGCTTGATGCTAGGAATTTATTTAGACTTATTAATTGGAAAGACGGTTGGAATTTCAGGTTTCATGTTAGGAATTGTAGGATTAATAGGGGAATATTTAGATAAAAATTTTTCAAAAGACAGTAGAATAACACTTATTTTTATGGTAATGGGAAGCACAGCTATTTATGAATTAGGTCAATATTTTTTTCAGATTTTAAGATGGAAATTTGATATTGAGATATTACCATTTATTACAACTCTTATGATAGAGGTTATTTTTAATGCCGTATTAGTTATTATTTTATATCCACTCATACAAAAGGTAGGAAATGGTCTAGAAAAGGTATTTAAAAGCAAATCAGTCCTTACAAGATATTTCTAATTTCTAGGAAAGGTAGGTGATAATTTGAAGCCAAAAGAGAATCGAAACGAAAGAATTAGATATAATGTACTAACTATATTCGTTTTATTAGTAGGAATGATTTTACTTACACAACTATTTAATCTTCAAATTATTCACGGAAAAGAATATTTAGAGACTTCTAATACTAGATTGACTAGAGAAGCAACTGTAAAAGCTGCTAGGGGAAATATTACAGATACGTCAGGTAATAAATTAGTAACTACAAAGATGGGATTTAGTTTAGAATTATATAAAACTAAAATAGACACACAAACATTAAATAATACAATTTTAAATTTAGTAAAGCTATTGGAAAAAAACAAAGATACCTATATAGATAATTTACCAATTACAGTAAAGCCATATAAATTTAAACAAAAGACTGAAGAGGAACAAAAAAAATGGAAAAAAGAAATGGGAATAGATGAAAACGCCTCAGCAGAAGAAGCCTTCAAAAAGCTAAAAGAAAAATATGATATTCAAGAAGATAAAGAAGAAAATGCTAGAAAAATTATGACAGTACGTTATGAAACAACAATAGAGGGGTTTAGCAATATTAAACCAATTACCATATCCACAGACATTAGTAGAGAAAGTGCCAATAAGATTAGAGAGCAAAGTGATAAGTTTCCAGGAACTTCTCTTGTCACAGAACCAGTTATTCAATATCCATATAAAACTTTAGCATCCCATTTATTAGGATATGTAGGAAAAATCAATCAAGAAGAATACAAGGCAAATAAAGATACTTATCAAATGAATGACTTAATTGGTAGAGAAGGAATTCAATATACATTAGAAGAATATTTAAAAGGAAAAGACGGAGTTAGACAAATTGATATGGCAGTAGATGGAACAATTACAGAAGAATATATTTCAAAAGAGGCAATAGCAGGAAATAATGTAGCTTTAACCATTGATGCTAATTTACAAAAAAAAGTAGAAGATGCATTAGAAAAGAATATCAAAAAAATTGCAAATGGAGAGATTGATAATAAAAAGCACAATGCTAAAACTGGTGCAGCAGTAGTTATGAATGTAAAAACAGGAGATGTTTTAGCAATGGCAAGTTACCCAAGCTATGAGCCAGAGCTATTTGCAACAGGGATTAGTCAAGCAAAATTAAAGGAATATGAAAAACAAAGCAATACTTATAACAGGGCTATTTCAAGTGCATATGCACCAGGTTCAACTTTTAAAATGGCAGTTGCAACAGCAGCATTAGAAACAGGAACTTTCACAACTAAAACATTAGTAACTGACAATGGGCCATATTCAAGAGGACACCACCCAGTATGTTGGATATATACAGATCGTCATTATGGACATGGAACTTTAAATATTAGTGATGCGATTAAACATTCTTGTAATATTTTCTTTTATGAAATAGGCTACAGAGTAGGAATTGATAAAATAGCAGAATATGCCTATAAATATGGATTAGGCAAAAAAACAGGAATAGAGCTTGCGGGAGAATCTGCAGGAATTGTAGCATCTACTAAATACAAACAAGACACATATCATGAAGAGTGGCAATTAGGTGAAACTTTATCAGCATCTATTGGACAGAGTTATAATAGTTATACTCCAATTCAAATGGCAAGATATATTTGTATGATAGCAAATGGTGGAAAAGCAGTAGATGTATCTGTGATAAAAGCAATTACAGATTCAGATGGCAATAATATACCAAAAGAAGAAATCAATAAAAAAGTGAATGAAAAATTAGGAATTAGTGATGAAGATTCTCGAGTAGAAGATTTAAAACTAAAAACAGAAACAATTGAAGCAATCAAAAAAGGAATGAAAGGTGTTACCAGTGAAAGTGGTGGAACAGCTTATTATGTATTTTCAGATTTAGATATGGTAATAGCAGGAAAGACTGGTTCAGCAGAGACAGAAGAAAAAGATAAAGTGAATGGTTGGTATACAGGATTTGCACCATATAATAATCCAGAAATTGCAGTAGTTGTTTTTATAGAAAATGCAGGAGCAGGTGGTAATGTAGCCCCAGCAGCTAAAGAAATTATGCAAGAATATTTTGGAATGAATTCTAAAAAAGTAAATGAAGATGTAACGGCTATTCCTAATGTATTAGTCTATAATTAAATAATAAAGGGAGAAAGAAAATGAGTAATGTAATTAGTATTCAAACAAAAAGAGGAAAAGTAATCTTAAAAATAGAAGAAGAAGCAAGTCAAAAAGAGATTATGACAGAACTAAAAAAGAAAATGCCAGAATTAAAAAGCTTATATCAGGAAGATTCTACACCAATTCTAGTGACAGGAAGGGTATTTAAAAATAGAGAAATGGAGCAAATTAAAGACGCTATTCAAGATATATTAGATGTAGAGGTAGAATTTGATAGTCCTAAAATGTTGGGCTTACACGGTATCAAAAAAGCATTTAGTAGAGATATAGCTACTTCAGAAACACAATTCCATAGGGGTTCATTACGCTCAGGACAAAAAATTGAATTTGAGGGAAGTCTAGTAGTTCTAGGAGATGTTAATGCAGGGGCTGAAGTGCTAGCAGGAGAGAATATAGTAGTACTTGGTATTTTAAGAGGAATGGCACATGCAGGAGCAAAAGGAAATAAAGAGGCTATTATTGCCGCCGCTTCTATTGAATCTCCACAAATTCGTATTGCTAATATTGTAAAAGAAATTGAAAAAAGTGAATTTGAAGAGCAAATAAAAATATGTGCTTATGTAGATGATAGTGGAGAAGTAGTATTAGAATAAGTGTCAGTTTGGGGACGTATGTTTAACTGACATTTCTGTGGGCAGAAATTAAATTAAAAAATAATAAAAATGTCAGTTAAACATACGTCCCCAAACTGACACTTAGCTTAATAGCAATAAAATTAGAGCGAAAAATAGATATTGATCTTTTACTTCTTCCTGATACAAAAAGAAAATAAGACCAATTAGTAGAATGTCATCATGGTAGAGTTTTAATCCAAAGACATCAAAGAACTCTTCTGTTTCATCTCTATCTTCTTGATGTAAAAAATTATTCAAAAAGCTGAAACCAACAGGAGCTCTTTTCTTAGAGCTCTTTTCCTTTATATTTTCCTTGGAAGGTTCGCAAGTTAGCTCTTTTTTGGGGGAAGGACTAGGAACGGTTCTTTTTACTGTAGGAACTGAATAAGGTGAGTAATAGTGCGAATATCTTCTAAAATGAGGAAAACTAAAGAAAGGGTAATTATACATCATTTTTCTTCTCTCCTCCCAAAGGATTTATTACTTCAAAAACTTTTCCCATACTAAATAATTTAATATATTGATCTACTTTTTCTTTTCTACTAGGTTTTAAGTAAGGTTTTAAAGACCTAAGTAAATTAGCCCTTGGATCATTCTGTTGCTTATTCATAGAATCAATAATGGATTTCATTTTTAACATAGTACCTAAGTCAATATTAGGCATTTCAAAAGAATCAGAAGAATTTTGCTCATTTCTGCTATCCGTAGCATTAGAAGAGTCTTCTTGAGAAGGAGAGGAATTATTCTGATTAGAAGTAAAACCATCTAAAATAGATTTTACATTATCTGGAATTTCATTATTCTTCAACATTTCACTCATTTTTTGTACGATTTCTGACATATCTTCACTCATCATAATCTCTCCTTTCTTCGAAGTTTATTGATGTTTATTTAATTCATTCATAATCTTAGCTTTGTCTTCATTACTAAGTACTTGACTAACTTTAGCTAATCCTTGTTCTAGTTGCTTTTTGTCCATTTTAGAAAGCATTTCCATTAATTTTCCCATGTCCATATTATTCATTTGGTTCATACAAAAAACCTCCTTGTTTTTACTTCATTATAGTATATTCAAATTTAATAAAGATGTGACAAATTCTAAAGAATTTAAAAAATAAAAATTGTAATACAAATTTAATATTTACTACCAAAATGAAAAATCCGTAAATAAAATTCCATTTTTCGACAATTCTGGTAGTTTTCTTCCATTGAAAAAAAGAAAAAACATGCTAAAATGATATAGTATAACTAATATTATAGGATAAAAAAAGTATGCCCAAAAAAAGTGGAAAGGAAATTAATCTACATAAAATGTTAAAAAGTGAAAAAAATCCGCAAAACCATTGAAAAATGGGCAAAAAAGTCGTATAATATATTATATGGCGTATTATTGCCAAAATAATATAAAACGACGTAATTTTAGGAGGTTACTATGAAACTAAAACAAAAATTAATAGCAGCAATTTTAACAGTCATGATGCTTACAAGTTATATGACAATTTTGACAGATGCAGTAATTGCAGCAGGTGTTAATTTAACAAATCAAAGCAGTAAAACAAATCATACAAATGTTGAATTTAATAGCTATTTTGAAGAAGAAGCATATAGCAAAACTTTTGAGATAGGAAAAGAAGCGAAGCTATATTTAAAACTCAAAGTAAGTAATACAGGCTATCTAAAAAATGGAGTAGTCCAATTTTCAAATGCTAATTTTGAAGTGAATAGTAACAGCTTAAAACATGATAAAGTACAAAGTAGTAGTAAAGATAAAATTAATTTTAAGCAGGTAAATAATGGTGAAGAAGTTTTAATTGAAGTACCATTTACTATGATAACTGGTGAGACAGTAGACAGAGATGTTTTTAGCAAAATAACAACAGTTAAATTTACCGGAACTTATATGGACGAAAATGGTAAAGAAAAAGCAATTGAAAAAGAAATTAGTAACCAAGTAAATTGGAATGGAACAGCAGAGATAGAGTTAGCTGGTGAAGTTAGAAAATATTTGCCATACAAAAATGAAAATGAAAAAGGTGTAATTGTACAAGCAAGAGTAAGAAGTGGTTTAAAAGATAATAGCTTACCAGTACAAAAAACAAAACTAGAAGTAAGTTTACCAGAAATTGCAATGTCAGAAGCAAATACAGCAAAGCCTCAAAGAATAACAGTTATTGCTAATACAACTGCTAGTACAAATGGAAAAGGTAGTTACGAATTTAATGAAGCAAACTACAAGTATAACGAAGAAACTGGAAAAATAGAAATCGAAGTAGAAAATAAAGAAGAAAGTGGAAAAATCGCCTGGAACAAAAAAGCAGTAGATGAATATTTAATCAATTTTATTTATACAGGTGAAGAAGTATATAACTACATCCAAGAACAATTAGAAAAAGCAAAAGAAAATGCAATTACTGGTGAGATAGAAGTAAAAGCGGAAATAACAACTTATAATATGGAACAAACAAAACTAACACAAAGTGGAAAAATTGCTTACAGTATTGAAAAGGCAACAGGCGAATTAATCGATACAACTATTAGTACAGTACAAAAAATGAGTAAAGGTTACTTATATGCAAACTTTGCAAAAAAAGGAGCAAAAAAAGATACAAACTATACAGTAACTTACACTGCACAAATACAAGATAAAGCTTTAACAAATGGTGTAGAGCTACAAACTATTACTGAAAAATATGTAGATGAAAATAAAAATGAATATAGTAGTAAATTAAATAACAAAGATGGAATTTATAGTAAAACCGTAATGATATCAGAAGCGGTGTTTACTAAAATGTTAGGAGAAGAAGGAAAAGTAGAGATTCTTAACAAAGCAGGAGAAAAACTAGCAGAAATCACAAAGAATTTAGAAAAAGACAATAATGGAAATTATGTAGTCAACATAGCAGAAGCAAAAGTAAATGAAATTATTATAAAGACAAGTAAACCAGTAACAGAAGGAAACATTGAAATAGTAGTAGAAAAAGCTATTTTAGGAAACCAAGAATATACAAAAGAGCAAATGCAAGAATTCAAAAAAATGACGCTAGGAGTAATGACAGATAACAAAACAAAGGAAACACAAATTAGCTTTGTAGAACCAGTTTCTAAAGCACAAATCAGTATTGGAACACAAAATTTATCTACTATGGTAGAAAATAAAGATGTAGAAATCAGAGTAGTATTAGATACTTCAAGTAATGAAAATGCATTATATAAAAATCCAACATTACAAATTATATTACCTGAAAATATTGAAACTTTAAATTTAAAAAGTGTAGATCTTCTATTAGAAGATGAGTTAAAAATAAAAGGAACAAAAGTAGTAGAACAAAATGGCAGAAAAGTAATTCTTGTTGAACTAACAGGAACACAAACAAAATATATGGATAATGGAACTTCAAATAAAGAAGGAAACATCATTAGTAAAGGTGCAAATATTGTGATAAAAGCAGATATTACTTTCAAGAAATTAACACCAAGTGCAAATTCTAATATTTACCTATATTACACAAATGAAAATACAGTATTATTTGAAAAGTATTATCAAAATCCAAACTTAAAAGCAAGAAGTGCAACTAGTGATACAGTACCAGTAGGGTTAGCAACAACTGGAGTTACTATTGTATCTCCAAATGGAGTAGTAGCTGAAAATCATATGACTGGATTTAAGACAAGTGGAAGTATTAGCAACTTAACAGCAGACAAACAAACTGAAAATATTGATGCAAATGGAAATGCTAAGGAAGTAACTATTGGTGGAACTGTTGTTAACAATTATGATAATAGTATTGAGAATGTAGCAATACTAGGAAGAATACCATTTAGTGGAAACAAAGCAATAGATGCATCAGCAGACCTTGGAACTAATTTCACAATGGCAATGAAAAATCAAATAACAACAAGTGGTATTGATAGTAGTAAAGTAAAAGTATATTATTCTACAAATGGAGAAGCAAATAAAAACTTAATAGATACGAATAATGGTTGGACAGAACAACCAACGAATCTAGCAGAAATCAAAAGCTATTTAATCGTAATTAGTGGAGAAATAGCAAAAGGTACACAAATTAGTTTTGATTATAAGGCAGATTTACCAGCAAATTTATCATATAACAAAGAGGCTTATTCAAATTATAAAGTATATTATGACAATAAAATGGCAGATGCTACTTTAGGAGAAACTAAAGTTGCAGGTGTTATTGGATTAACTACAGGTCAGGGACCAGAATTGCAAGTTAGTGTGAGCTCTAATAGTAATACAGCAAGAGAAGGACAAATTGTTAGAATGAAAGCAACAGTTAAAAACAATGGCGATTTAATAGCTCAAAATGCTAAATTGAAAATTACTGCACCAGAAGGAACTGTACATACAAGCGTGCCAGAAGGAACTAAGGGATATGCAGACAGTAATGAGAAAGAAAAAATAATTACACTTGGAGATATTAAAAAGGGTGAAACTATTGTAAAAGAATACGAATTAAGAATTAAAAAAGGGACTACGATTAAAGAGATAGAGCAAACATCAGGAGCAACAGAAGAAAAGAATTATGAAGAAGTAAACGAATATCCAGGTGACAAAGATATTTCAAATATTGTAAGAGTATCAGCTAATAATATGTCAGGAGAAATTAAGTCTGAATCATATACTTTAAGAATATTAAAAGGTGACTTGCAAATTGTCAATGTTCCTAATATTAATGAAGAAATAGTATTACGTAACGGAGACAGTGTAATTTATAGAATGGAAGTAAAAAATATTTCTTATGATAAAGATTTAGATAATGTGACATTAAGTATTCCACTTCCACAAGGAGTAAAAGTAAAAGAAGTTTATTATACTGAAGATACTTTTGGAATTAACAAAAAGACTGAAAATATTAGCCAAACTGAAAATAAGATATTGATTAATATAGGAAACTTGAAAAGCTCCATTAAATCTTTGAAAGAGACAGAGAATGAGAGTGATAAACCTCAATTAATTAATATACGAGATACAGTATATGTATTTATGACATTAGAATTATCAAACTTTAGTGGAGAATCTCAGATTTTAGTAGAAGCAACAGCAGATGGACTAGAAAAACATTATTCTAATAGCAGAAAATTATTAGGAGAAACAATAAATCTAAAAATAGAACAAAAAGCGTTAGATAACCAATATATTAAAGAAGGAAGTAATTATACTTATCATTTTACCATTGCAAATAATAGCAAAGTAGCTTCTATTTCAAATGTAATAGAGATGCCTATTCCAGAGGGATTAAAATTAGTGAAGGCAGAGTATACATATGATGGACAAACTAAGACAAATTCATCTGCAAGAGACGGAAAATTAACAATTAATATTCATAGTTTAGAAGCTGGCGGAAAGATTGAACTAGCAGTAACAGTAAAAGCAAACTTACTACCAGATAAAAATGATAAAGAAATAACAACAATGGCGACTTTATCAGCGCAAGGTATTCAAACGATAGAGTCTAATAAAGTAAAAGCAATTATTGAATATGATGAAGAAGCACACAAAGGAAATCAAGGCGGAAGCGATAAGCCATCTCCAACAGGAAAATATAAAATTACAGGAACCGCATGGATAGATGAGAATAAAGATGGTAAAAGAGACGAATCAGAAGAACTATTAGCAGGAGTACAAGTTGTATTACTATATAAATCAAATAGCCAGATAGTAAAAGATGAAACAACAGGTGCAGAAAAAATTACAACAACAAATGGTAGTGGAAAATATGAATTTTCTAACTTAAAACCAGATGAATATTTAGTATTATTCTTATATGATGCAGGTAAATATAGTATTACAGATTATCAAAAAGAAGGGGTAGCAGAAAGTGTTAACTCTGATGCAACTAGTATGAAAATTGTATTAAATGGAGAACAAAGACAAGCAGGTGTAAGTAATACAATTAAAATTACGAATGATAATGTAAGAGATATTGATATTGGACTATTTGTAGCAGAAAAATTTGATTTAAGATTAGATAAATATATTAGCAAAGTAACAGTGACAACGCCAAGTAATGGAACAAAAACATATAATTACAATAATTCAAAAATAACAAAACGTGAAATTGCAAGTAAAGATGTAGGAAATAGTAGCCTAGTTATCGAATACAAAATTGTAGTAACAAACGAAGGACAAGTAGACGGATATGTGAAAAAGATTATTGACTACTTACCAGAAAATACTAAATTTAGCAGTGAATTAAATAAAGACTGGTATATGTCAGACAATAACGGAGCAGTTTATAATACAGCCTTAGAAAATGAGAAAATACTACCAGGAGAAAGCAGAGAAGTAAGACTAGTATTAAGTTATGCAATTAATAGCAAAACCATAGGAAAAACTATTAACAATAATGCAGAGATTTATGAAAGCTATAATGAACTTGGTTTAGAAGATATTGACTCAATTGCAGCTAATAGACTAGAGTCAGAAGATGATATGTCAAATGCAGATGTCATCATTTCAGTAGCAACAGGTAAAGTCATTATTTACACAACTTTTGCATTAGCAATTATTGCTTTATTAGGATTTGGAATTTTTGAAATTAAAAAACGTGTTTTAATCAAGAAAGAAAAATAGGAAGGAGGGGAAAATATGAGAGATACAGAAAATAGAAAAGAGAAACGATATATATTACTAATACTATTACTTGCAATTATAGCAGTACTAGTAATACCAAATGTAATTGTATATACGATGCAAGGAATTACAAAAGATACGGCAAAGAAATTAGAATCAGATACAGAGTTTTATGCCATTGAAAATGTTAATTCGGTTAGCATTACTGGTGGTGATGGAAGCATTGAAGTCCATGGTACACATCTTTCAGGTATTGCTTTCGTACCAGGAAAGGTACTATATTGTATTGAACATGGTGTAGCCTTTTGGCCAAAGAATCCAGGACCTACCTTAACAATTGCAGAAGCACAAAAATATGGTTCTATTGATTCAACAGCTAAAATATCATGGCCTAAAGTTCATGGTGCTCATAGAGATAGAGAACATGAAGGAGAAAATACTTATCCATATTTAAGATGTGTAGGAAATCATCAAAATCTTGTAGCTGCTGGAGGGTATCTTCCAGAAGCAGGATATATTTTAACATATCCAGACATGGGTGATGTTACTATGTACAAACAGATGGCTATATGGGCTACTACATTAAATATTGGAAGACATGAAGTAGGAAACTCATTATATAATGAAGCAATACATTATAGAGAATTCCATGATCAAACAACAGATAATGGACAACATTATACGGATCCAGATATTAAAGTAACAGATGAAACAGAAAAAGATAAGGTAACGATAAAGGCAAGTTATCAAGAACAAACTTTAACTGTAGGACCATTTTCAATAGACTATATTAATGGTGCTTATGATGATGTGGCTGTTGGAGGAATTTCCGACATGTATATGATAGGATACAATTCAGAAAATGAAATTGTTAAAGAAAGAATTGATATCAAGAAATATATAGATCCAGATGGAACTGGATATGAGCCAGAATATTTTGAACCAAATGAAGCAGATCAGTCATTTGTAGATTATTCGAAACAAGTATATCCAAAAGGAAAATCAGCAGGAGAAGATACTTTCCAATTAAAAATAGATAATCCAAACGCTGATTTATCAGCAGATTCAGACCCAAGTGAATATGTAACTAAATTAAAATTACATATTGAATTTAAATGGATGGGTGTAACAGAAGCTACTATATGCAAAATGCAAGGATACTATTACACTGTAAATTGGGAATGTGATGATCCATTCCATTGTCACCATTCACATAATAGTGGTTGTTATGATTGTGATGAAGACGGATGCTGGCTTGCTTGTCCACATAGCCATAGCAAAATGAAATGTTATGACTGTAATGCTAGGTCTTGGCTAACATCTACACCAATTCAAGATCACCTTAATTTACTAAAGGGAGAAAGAAAATTATTCAAGACAGAAATCGAAATTGACGCAGGAGATGATAATGCAACGATGGACTTAGGTGGTAAGGTATGGGAAGATGTACCAGAAGGTAAAGAAAGCCTTACAGACGGTATCTTTAAAGAAGGAATTGACAGGGTTTTACCAAATGTAAAAGTAACAATCTATGATGAAGATGGAACAATGGTTAATTTAGAGCCTACATCAGAAGACACTTCTGATGAGCAGATTATGACAAGAATTAATCCAACTTATACAGACGAAAAAGGCGATTACTTATTCAAAGGACTTGATCCATTAAGAAAATACTATGTAACTTTTGAATATAATGGACAAGTATATTTACCAACAGACTATAATAGAGATGTTGATGCTTATAATAGAGTTGATTGGTTCTGGACTTCAAAAGGTACAGAAAAATCAACAGATAGAGATACTTACGATAAAAACTTCTCAGAAATAGGTTCAAGCCCAGCTAACTATAAAGTACCAAGCAATTCAATGAAAATTGCACCATTAACAAATGGATATAACGAAGCTTTTTCACAATATGATTTAATGGGCTTTAAGATGACAGAAGATGGAGACTATGTACAAGAAACTAGATTGATAGATGGTTTTTATACCATTATAGATGGAGAAATTAAAGAAACAGAAGAATTCCAAGAAGGTGAAATTTCACAAGAAATTAAAGAATTTATTAGCAGAAACAGAAGGTCACCAGAAGAAAGCGATATGTTAAGAATATATAGAAATATTGCTGGTGGGGACGAAGAAATGCTAAGAAAGCTTCAATTTATTGAAGATACTAAGATAGAATCTTATACAAAAGCAATGGATATCATATCAGGAGGAGGAACAAGTAGACCAAATCCAGATGGAAGTGGTAGTGGAGGATCAACAATTGTAGTAAACAAAACAAAACTTTTAGATGAAGTAGAAAGAGCTATGAGACAACTTAAAATTGTATATTATGATTTTGATGTAGAAATGCCAGAAGGAATCTATACTCTAACAATAGATCAAGAGTTTGAAAACATTAGAAAAGATGATCCTATTCCAAATGCTGACCTTAACAAAATTGATGAGGTTTTAGAGAAGTTCTTTACAATATTAGGAAATATGGTTCAGCAAGATCTTAGAACAGATTATATTAATAACTATCGACCAGAATCAAGTAGATATAAATTAGTTAATTATTTAAGAGATAGTGTTATCAACAACTATAGAATTGCATTTACTAGAGCAGGAATGGACGAAACGAAATTGACCAATTTCAACTTTAAAATAGTGTATAAAGACACAGAAAAAGTTGTACATGCAAATGATTTTACTTTTGATAATGCAGTAACTACAACAAAACGTTCAAAGAGTAATAATACTAATAGAGTAAGAGCAAATTCTAGAACAGCAGGATATGATTTATACCCAGTATATGATGATTTTATCATTAATAAAACCATAGATATGACATATGATACAGCAGAAGAAGCTAGAAGCTTAGAATATGACTTAACAGAAGAAACAATAGAAGGATCTGTATATAAGCCAATTTATCCAGGACAATTCTATGTAAATCAAGGATTATGGAGAAGACAAGAAGTTGATTTAGCATTAAGAAAAGATATTCTATATGCTGCTACTAGAATTAATGGTAAAACAGAAGTATATGAATACAATAAGAGAAATGAATTAACAGCAGAGCAAAAAGATGAATTAAGAAGATTAAGACAAGTATATGAACAAAATGGTAGAAAACCATCAGATTACCAAGCTTACTTAGCAGCAAAAGCACAATTTGAACAAGCTAATAGACCAAATGATGGTAAAGAAGATTACTGGCAAATTCAATTAAGAATGAGGGACTACAATAATTACTATAGTGGAAATTACACTAAAGAACTTTACACAGCAGATTACAACTACAGAAGTGCTAGTACTAACAAAGCTGGAGAAGATAAGGAATTACAACTATATGTAACCTATAAGATTACAGTAAGAAACGTGTCAGAGAGTATATTAGGAGAAATTACAGAAATTGTTGATTACTTTGATAAAGACTATACATACAGAGATGACTTATCTTGGGTAATGTATAAACGTAATAGTAATAGTAACAATTTAGAAGAAATTAACTTTACTGAATCAGACTACTATGAGACGATAGACCAATTAAAACTAAATGATAAGATTAGTAGCAACAATAAAGGAACACAAAGTAGTACTTCAGGACAATATGAAGCAAGAAGCAGTGAGTGTAGAAGTGATATGACATCAGACTATAATGATATTTACATCAAAGGTTTAGCTGGTAAAAAACTAGCAAGTGGTGAAGAAGCATTCATTTACTTAACATTTGAAGTAAATAAACAAAATGGAAAGGTTATCACAGACGAAGACAATACTTTAAAACAAAACTATGTAGAAATTAACGGTTATAAAACATATTACAAAGATGGAACACAATTACCAAATGGTGTAACAAAAGGAAGCAATGATGTAGCAGGATTAATTGATATAAATTCAACACCAGGTAACTTATGTAAGGAAGACTTAGAAGGCAATAAATACGAGAAGAACTTTGAAAATGATACAGACCGTGCAAAGAGTATTAAAGTAATTGTTGAAGAAGATTTCATCAGAAGTATTAATGGTAATGTGTGGGAAGACCAGAGAACACAAACTGTATCACAAGCTATTATCGGTGATGGTATGAGACAAGGTAGTGAGATTGGAGTTACAGGAGCTACTGTAGAATTGGTAGAAAGACTAGCAGATGGAAGCGAATATGTATGGCAGACAACAAAAACACAAAATGGTAAATACGAATTCAAAACAGATAAAGACAATAAAATTTATATTATACCAGGTAACTACTTTATTAGATTCCACTATGGAGATACTACAGCGACAGCCAATACAACTGCAAATGGTGGTTCAAATACAACCTCATACAATGGTCAAGACTTCAAGTCAACTGTATATCAAAAGGATATGAAGAATGGCAAAGAGCTTGACGAATATAAAGATACTAAGATAGAAGGATATGACGGAAAATATCAAGGCACAGAAGTAGGATATTATGATATTAAGCAATTAGATACATTAAGAGGAAGCGGAAACAATTTCTCAGATGCGAAAGATATTTGGAGTGAAAGAGAAAAAGTAATTAATTATAGTAACAACCAAGTAACTAATGGAAAAGCTGAGATTTTAGCATCACCATATACAACAGGAAATACTGCAGAGCTAATTAATAATACAAAAATGACTGCTGTAACAGGATTAATTGTACTAGAAGGAGAATATAATAGAACTGGAACAGACGGAGATGCAGGTACAAGTAATGGTGAGAACAATTACAGATATGGTAATGACTATAATGG
Organism: uncultured Clostridia bacterium; assembly: GCA_910589185.1. GTDB lineage: Bacteria > Bacillota > Clostridia > TANB77 > CAG-508 > CAG-273. The sequence goes on along the minus strand of CAJUSU010000019.1, from coordinate 1,381 downwards.
AAAATATACTCTAAATGATGTAGACTTAGGTATTACTGAAAGACCAAAAGCAGCATTAGAATTAGGCAAAAAGATAACTAATGTCCAAATTAAATTAGCAAATGGAAATATCCTATTTGACGCTAATAAAGGTATGACAGATTTACAATGGAGATCTGGCAGCCCATACAAATTAAATGAAGGTATTAAAAACCATAAATATCCAGAATATTATGGAGCAAGCCAAGACCGTTATGCTTACAGAACTTCAGTAAAAGCTTTAGTAGATAGTAAGTATGACAGCCAAGGAAATAACGGATTAATTGTAGCAACTATGGATGAAGAATTAATGCAAGGTGCTAATATTAAAATTAGTTATTTACTAACTGTTACTAACGTAGGTGAAACAGACTACGAAGGACAAGACTTCTACTATAAAGGAACAGGTGCAGGTACAGTAGTTACAACAAAAGCAGATATTGTTGCGGACTATGTAGCAAATAACTTAAACTTTAAAACAGATAACAACAATGGAACAGGATGGCAAATAACAGATAGCAATGCACTAGAATTAAGCAATGATGCTAAAGCAGGAGCAACAAAATACAATAACATCATTAGAACATCAAACTTAAATAAAGCATTAACACCAGGAGATGACACAACAGTAGGATTAGTATTAACACAATTAATTAATCCAGAAAACAGTACAGATGATAAAACATATGACAATATTGCAGAAATTACTACTATTTCAAATACTGTAGGTAGAAGAATGGCATACTCAATTCAAGGTAACCAAGACCCAACAAAGACACCAGCAGAAGTAGATAGTGTTAAGTCAGAAAGAGTAACTATTTTACCACCATTTGGTAGTGGAAATATAATAGTATATATTGCAATAACAGCAGGTGTTCTAGCAATCTTAACTGTAGGAATCATCTTCATTAAGAAAAAAGTATTAAATAAATAGTAGGCAGAAATGCTTAGTAAAAGAGGAACAAGATAACAATCTTGTTCTTCTTTTTTTTACTATTCATATTGACATTTAATGACATATATTGCTAAAATATAACAAAATGTTATAACTATAGCGGAAATAAAATGTACTAATAGTGTGCCTAGAAAAGATGCATAAAAATAATGAACAGAGGGAACACTAAAACAAAGGAGGAAAAATGAAAGGAACATTAAGGAAAAAACAATCAGGTATAACGCTTGTAGCGTTAGTAGTAACAATAGTAGTATTGCTCATATTAGCAGGAATTACTATCATGTACACCATGGGAGAAAATAGTATCTTTAAAAAGGCACAAGAAGCGAAGAATAAGACTGAAGATGCCATTCAAAATGAGCAAGAGTATATGAATTCAATTGATAATATGATAAATGAATATACCAA
>CAJUSU010000018.1:27871-35885 GCA_910589185.1 uncultured Clostridia bacterium | reverse complement strand
CAAAAAAATTAGATGTAAACTCATTTATTTACATCTAACAGTATACCTGTAATTTATCCACCTAATCTTAAAGACTCTACTATCGAAGTAGATTCCACTATATCATTTTCATCAAAAACTATTACAAATTTATAATAAACATAACTTTCTGTAAAAAAGATCTTATCCTCTTTTTCTCCTGCATAATAGCTGTATACTTCTTTATCCTCTTTATTCTTATATACTTCTCTTAACCCGCCTAACTGTTCAACAACTTGTTCTTTTGATAATCCTATAAGACTTTGATTATTATTAATCTTATTCATTTCTATATAACATTCATCTGGTTTATGACTTTCATATGCTATAAATAAACCACCTGCTGTCATAGATGCACATTCACAGAAAAATAAAATAATTACATATATTATGATTTTAAATATTTCACTTTTTTTACTTAATTTTTTTCTTGTTAACCATATTATAATAGCAAATAATATTAATCCTGGTACTGTACATATAATCAGTGGCTTAAATAGAGCAAATAACAATAAAATCATTCCTCCTACTATTTTCCAAAAACTTGCTATTAAAAATGTACAAACAGTGTCAATAATCATCCCTATTATAGCAAACCACTTTATTACTTCCATTTGGATATTTTCTTTATAAACTGTTATGATGATATATCCTATTATAAAATTAAATATTAAATCTAACAAGATCTCCCCTGATATTGTCATATAAAATATATTAATGAGTAATTTTATCACTAGATAAACGATTAATGAAACGATATAGTTGTATTTTTTCAGTATATAATAAAATATACTCATACATATTAACTCTATCATAACATAAATTAGTGTTGAAAGTATTGGACTTCCGACTAAAATCGCCAAATTTCCTATTAGAGGAGTGGTAGCAAATGCATTTACAAAAATCCCAGCTAATATTAAATAAATAATTAGAAAAACTAATATCTGCATATAATTTTTCTTGATTGCCAATAATAGAAAAATAGCTAATGTTATGATTGTCACAATTATTCCCATTATATATCTCCTTCTCTACATTCTACTCGCAAATAGAAGAGCCTAACTCTTCCCATTCCAACATCTTCTGCTCTATCACTTGCTCTATTTCAGTAATTTTGTCTTGTATTTCCTTTAATTTTACATAGTCTGTGCAAATTTCTTCCTTTTTCATTTTTTGCTTTAACTCTTGTACTTCTTGCTCCCTTTGCTCTATCTCACTTTCCAACTTCTTCATTTTATTTTTTCTTTTTGTCATTTCTTTATTTTGTAAATACTGATTATTGCTATTACTCTTCACCTTTTCCACTACTTCTTCTGTCTTCTCTTCTACTATTTGGCTTTCTTTGTATTCACAATATTGCTCATAGTTTCCATTAAAATAGGTTACTCCATTTAGTTCAAATGCTAAAATGCAATCTGCAATTTTATTGACAAAATACCTGTCATGTGAAACAAATATCAAAGTCCCCTGATATTCTTTTAAGATGTTTTCTAAGCTTTCTTTTCCCACAATATCCATATGGTTGGTAGGCTCATCTAGTAGTAATAAATTTGCCTCTTTTTTGAAAATCTTGCACAATTGTAAACGTACTTTTTCACCACCTGATAGCACCTTTATTTCTTTGAAAACATCTTCTCCTGAAAACAAGAATGTTCCCAAAATCTGTCTTACCTTTGTTGTCCCTACATCAGGAAATTCTCTACTAAAATCATCAAAAATAGTATCATTTGGGTTCAAAAATTCCATTTGCTGATCAAAGTATTCTTTTTTTACATGATAGCCATATTCAAACTCTCCTCCTAGTTTTGGAATAGTCCCCATTAAAGTTTTCAATAAAGTAGATTTTCCTTTTCCGTTTTCTCCAATAATAGCAAGCTTTTGCCCTTTATATAGTTCAAAAGATACTTCTGCAAGTGGCTTATCATATCCCACTTGCAATTGCTTAGCAGACAATACTAAACTACCGCTTTCCATAGGGATATGGAAGTTTGTATGAAATGTCCTCAAGTCGTACTTACTAGGCTCATCTATAATTTTCATGTGCTCAATTTGTTTTAGTTTTGACATCGCCATTTTCGCTTTTGATGGCTTATATCGAAACCTATCTGCAATGGTTTGTAAACGCTTTATTTCTTTTTGTTGATATTCATAATCTTTTAGCTGTTTTTCATAGTCTTCTCTTTTCTTCTTTTCAAAAAAAGTATAATTACCTGAATACTCTGTCATAGCTGCATATTCAATTTCATATACCTTATTCACAATTTTATCTAAAAACATTCTATCATGTGATACGATAACAACAGCCTTGTTGTAATTTTTCAAATATCCTTCTAACCATTCAATTGTTGAAATGTCTAAATGGTTAGTAGGCTCATCTAATAACAAAATATCTGGCTTACTTAATAACAATTTGATAAATGCAATTTTTGTTCTTTGGCCTCCTGAAAATTCACTTATCTTTTTTTCTTTATCTTGTTTGGTAAAGCCAAATTTTTGAATGGCTGTCTCATATTCCTTTTTATAAGTGTATCCACCTTGTATCTCATATCTTTCTAGAGCGTTGGTATATTCCTTAATCAACTTATCATCTGTTTGTGTTTGCAATTTATTTTGCAAGTCATTGACCTTTTTCTCTAATGCAATAATACTTTGATAAGATTTTAAAATCTCTTGCAAAAAAGTGCTGTTAGGGTCTTCGAATTCCATTTGCTTTAAATACCCAATTGTCGGTGTTCCTTGTTTATACACCCCAAACTTTTCTTCTCCAATGCCTTCTTCTAACATCTCATTATCTACAATTGATTTTAATAACGTGGTTTTTCCACACCCATTTTTTCCTACAATTGCTATCTTATCTTTTTCTTTTATTTCAAAGTTAATTTCTTCTAATATGGTTTCTTCTCCATATGCTATTGCTCCATTTACAATCCTGTAATTCATAATTTGCTCCTTGTCTTTTCCTTTGCTCTATTATATCCTTTTTCAAATAAAAAACAATGCTGTGCTTTCTAGCATTGTTTCTAGTTTCAATTAAATACTGGCTGCTTTTTTCTAAAATAGTCTTGCAATTTTCCTTGATATAGTGGCTTTACATTTTTTAGCTTTGCAAAATCTTCTGGTTTTATAATCTCTGGTAAGTTGGTTTCTATTTCTTGGCTTTCTATTACATACTTTACAAATTCAGCACAATAAAAAGAATTCCTTGGCTGTATTTTTTTGTGAATTGCTACTGAAAATAGCCCTAAAATATTAAATTTATATTGCTCTCTATTGACTGCAAATTTTTCAATCAGTTGTTTTATTCCTTCATATTGTTCATCTGTTACTTGAAAAGTATATATCATAGCCTCTGCCTCTTGAAACCTTTTGAAAAAACCTTCTTTTGAGCTTTCCTCTACAAATCCTGCAAAAAATGGATTATATGGATTTCTTCTTCCAAAGGAATACATTTTATCACTATCAATATCTAGTGCAATTGACACATGTGAGTATTTCTTTCTTGTATAAAATTTAATAATTTTAGATAACACTGTTCCCGAATGTGTTAAAACAATATAGATATCTTTCATTTTCCTTCTTCTTTCTTTTGAACCCTTCTATATTCACTATACTCATTTTTTGTTATAATGTCAAGACTTATATTAGGAAATCCAGCTTTTACCAGTTATAGCTTTAGCAGATAGTTTTCCCTCTCAAAAGTATAAATTGGCACAGTTTTTCTTTTATGTTTAGAATTTTGATATCTCTTTATAATCTCCTGCTTTGCCTTTTCCTCAGTAGATCCTGTTTCTATCATTTCCTCTATTTGTCTATACTGAATGCCCATTTTCTCTTCATCTGTTTGACCATCTAGCCCATCACTCGGTGCTTTTTGTAATATCTTTTCTGGAACTCCTATCATTTTTCCTATTGCTAATACTTCTTCTACTGTAAAATTTCCAATTGGGTTTAAATCCGAACTATTATCTCCCCATTTTGTGGTATACCCCACCATTGCCTCACAAAGATTGCCTGTTCCAATGACTAAATATCCTAGAGTTTGGGCTATCCCATATAGAGTGGTCATCCTTAGTCTCGGTTTGATATTGATAATAGCTTCTTGTGTTAAGCCTTGTGGAATTTGGCAATTTATTTCATTTTCCATTTCTTGATATGCACTACTTAAATCTATCCTTAGAAGTGGCACTTCAAAGGTATCTGCTACCAATTTTGCATCTACTAGGTCTGCCTCTTTTGAAAAACAAGGCATTGCTACTGAAATTACTCTTTCCTTTCCGATTGCTTTTACAGCCATAGCTAAAACAGTAGCGGAGTCCTTGCCTCCGCTATTTCCTATCACTATCCCCTTTGCTTTTGTCTTTTCCACATATTCTTTTATCCACTCAATAGCATTTTTGGCTTCTCTCTCCAAAACTTGCTTTTCTAACATTGTTTTTCTCCTTTATTGATACAGCTTATTTTCTAAAATGTATGTAATTACTTCTTCTGGCGTTAAATATGCAATACTCTTTCCTTCTTTTATTTTCTCTCTTACATAAGTAGAACTTAGATTGCTGGTGACTTCTTTAGACAGAGTATAGAAAGCCTTACTGTGTGCTTTTAATATTGGATTACTCTGTATAATATCTTTTATGCTATCCTTATCTCTTTCTAGCACATATATTTTATAATTCTTCAATAATGTTTGTGCTTCTTTCCATGTATCTAAGGTTTTAAGATTATCACTTCCGTATCATAAAAGCAATCTCATATTCTGGGTATTGTTCTTGTAATTTTTGTAAGGTTTCAATTGTATACAATGGTCTTGCTCTATCTATCTCTATTGTAGAGACTTCAAATTTTTCATTTTTATCACACACTGCTTTTAGCATCTGATATCTGTGTTCATTACTAATTAATTCTGCTTTTTCATACAAGCTATTTACTGGCACAAATACTACCTTTTCTACTTGTTCATTTTCATTTATGATTTGTTGAGCTAATGAAAAATGAGAATTAAGTGGTGGATTAAATGCTCCTCCATACATAACAATCTGTTTTTTGAGCATATTTTTTTCCTTTACTCATCTTGCGGGAACATTAATGAATTAATGATAAATGCTCCTACTTCCTGCCATTCTTCTTGTAATTCTTTTGTACAGTTAAAGCTAACTACTCTAAACTTGTCATTGCAAGAAAAAATCATCATATGATTATAGATATCAGTATCTGCTGCTTTTGAAATAAATTGTATTTGTCCAATTGTGTGCTCTTCTTTTTCTTTTGTGTTACTATCTATTACTTCATATTGTGCCCCCAATTGTGCCTTCATAGTTTCTAAAAAAGTCTCAATTGCTTCATTCTTCATCTGTGTATTTGTAATACTTATTGCAATATTTACTGTAGTTTCTTTATTAGTATATGCAAAAGTTGGTGGATTCTCATTAACATATTTTTTCTTAAGTATTTTTTCATCCATTTGCTTAAATTCTTTCGGAAGCTTTAAATAAAATTCTCCATTTTCAAAATTCATATATTCTAATTCTACTGCTTTTCCACTTTTTGTAGTAAGATCAAAAGTATTTAGTATCTCTTCTTCTTTTTTTAATTCCTCTGTTTTTTTGTTAAAATAATTTTGAACTATTAATGATGTAGCAACTATAGCAATTACTAAAATAATACTAATAATAATTATTGTTTTTTTCATTTGCTTTTCTCTCCTTTTATCTATTTTATATTTTGAATATATCATAAAAGAAATAGCTTGTCCATATATTTGTTTTTAAATTATTAAGTAATAAAAATCTCTTTGGTTATATTACTGACTATTTCATTATTTTTTTTCGTCTATATCTAATACAGTTAATGTTATTAAAGTATCTCCGAAGTTGTGTGAAAATTGCGGCTAAAATACCTAATTCTTCTTTTGTCTTACCTTTAGCTATTGTACAAGCTAAAGTAGAAACCATTGTTACTAATTCACAATTTTTCATAATTTTAAACCTCTTACTATATGATATGTTTTTCTCTCGCATAATGTAAAAAATAAACTAAAAAGTATTCAATTACTTTTTAGCTTATCCTTTCTTTATCCTAAAGCAACATCTAGTACCATCATTAATACAAAGCCTGCTATTAAACCTACTGTTGCTAAGTTCTTGTTTTCCTGAATAGACTCTGGCAATAGTTCTCTTGCAGCTACTGCTATCATAGCACCTGCTGCAAAAGCTAGTAAAAATGGTAACACGCTTCTTACAGTTAACACTAACACTACACCAATCACTGCTGCGATAGGCTCTACTAGTCCTGATGCCTGACCATACATAAAGCTCTTAAATCTTGAAAAGCCTTCACTTCTAAGTGGTAAAGACACAGCTGCACCTTCAGGGAAATTCTGAATTCCTATTCCAACTGCAAGCATTAATGCTGCAACTAAACTCATTCCCGGTGTTCCACTTGCAATTCCTCCAAAGGCTACACCTATTGCCATTCCTTCTGGTATATTATGAATGGTAATAGCTGATATTAGAAGAATACTCTTTTTTAAAGATGCTGCACTTCTTAAATTTGTTCTGCCTTTTAGTACCTTGTCTAAAAATTTATCAGATAATAATACAAATAAACCTCCTATGGTAAAACCAAGTGCTGGAAGCAACCATGCTATGTATCCTAATTCTTCTGACAATTCTATTGCAGGTGCTAACAATGACCAAAAAGATGCTGCAACCATAACTCCTGCACTAAATCCTAAAATAGTGTTTAATACCTTACGATTTACTTCTTTAAAAAAACATACCGTAAGAGAACCTAGTGCTGTTATTCCCCATGTGAATATTGTTGCTAATAATGCTTGAATGGCAGGATTTAAATTTTCAAACCAATTCACTCTTTTCTCACCTCACATTACATAATATGTTTTTATTTTATATAATGTGAGTTTTTTGTCCATTATCTATCTTCAAAATTTGGAAATTCCGTTTTTTTCTTATTATAAAAAATAACCTTCACTTCAGCTGAGCTAATACATAACTTTTCACCAATGGCATTATCGCTCATTCCTCTTGCTTTCAATTCTTTTATCCTTAAAAATAAAGTTTGTTCCTTTAGCCATTTTTGATATTCTGTTAATAATGCATAAAATTTAGTTTCTCTCAATATATTAGCAAGTTCAATCACCATTCTTTCAGCGCCTTTTAATCCACCTTCTTCATATGCATTTGAAATAAGAAACTTAATACTCTTTTTATCTACGACTTCAGGATGCATGTAAAAAGTATTTAATATAATCTCTATATCTTTATCAGGGATATCTGCATCTAATTTATAAAGATTTATTACTACGTCAATAAAGTTTTTTCTACCTTCTGTTGACACATTTTCTTCTCCATCTAGTTCTAAATTATCTTCTTTTTTAGCGGCTTTCCTATATCTTTTGTAGCTTTCAGCATATCCCTTTATTTTTCGTTTTCTCTCTTTTTGAAATGCTTTACTTAATTCTTCTGCCTCTTTAATTGCTTTTTGAGTTTCTCTTTGTTCTCTTGCTAATCTCGCTTGTTCTTCTTGATTAGCTTTTTCCTCTTCTTTTTTCATCAATTGCGTAAATTCTTCTAATGTTCCTTCGATGTCAAATATTTCATTTGCTTTTCTTCTTAAAACCGTTAGATGAGCAATGCTATAATTCATCTTTCTAGATATTTCTTTGTATGTATAACCTTCTTCTCTATATTTTAGCAATCTCCATGCTTCTTTTTTGACTCTAAATTGTTCCTCTTCTTTTTTTCTATTTTGCTCTTTTTGCTTTTGTCTTGCTTTCTTTCTCTTTGCTTTTTCTTTTTCCTTTTGCTTTTGTTCTTGCATAGCTCCTATTTCTTCAACAGTAAGCCATGTACCATTTTGAATACTTTCTCTTCTAATTTTATAAGCATACGCCGTGCTAACCCCCATTAGTTCGGCTGCTTTTTCCATATTATCGCCATTTTTTAAATGATTTTTTAATTTATTAGCATCTTCTTGATGG
>CAJUSU010000018.1:0-27861 GCA_910589185.1 uncultured Clostridia bacterium | reverse complement strand
CTTTTATTTGTTTCATCTTTTTTTGCCTGTCTTTTTGCTATAATTTCTTCTCGCCTTTTTCTCTTTTCCTCTTCTAATCTTCTAGCCTCTGCTATTCTTTCTTCTTCAATTCGTATTCTTTCTGCTAACGGTAAGCTCTCAAATGCCCTTCGTGCCTCTTCTGCTTCTCTGTCTTTTCTTTGAATTGCAAACATTGATAGTTCTTCTTTTGTATACCAACCATTTTTCTTCATATATTCATTTTTTATATCACTAAGAGTTCCATAACTATATTCAGTAATAAACTCTGATATCTCAGTCAAACTATAGCCAAATTCAGTATATTCTTTTATTCTGTTGATTACTTTTTTATGCTTCCTTGCAAGAGCTTTTTCTTGTCTACTTTGCATAGCTCTATCGGCTTCTTCTTGGGATATTTTGCCCTCTGCTATTAGTTTCCTTTTTTGATATAAAACTTTATGCATAGTTAAGCTCTTTGTTTTATCACTATTAACAATTTCTGTAGGTGCATATCCTTTTCTTATTTTATCTAAAATAAATTGTACTTGTTCTTCTGGTGACAATTGTAACCCCTGGTTCATTGTCTTCTTACTACCTTTTTTTGCATTATCATCTACTTGTTCTTGTGTAATAACACCTGCCTCAATAAGTTCTTTTATCATTGGGGTAAATTCATTATAACTAAACTCTGGTTTTAAGTCTCTCATCTGTGTTATAGTCAAACCAGCATTTACAGAATCTACAATAAATTGTAAATCCTCTTGTCTCTTTTTTTCTCTTGCTATGCTTATTTCTTCCGATGTCATTATTTTTTTGTATTTAATATCTTTCAGGTAAATTGTAAAATCATAAGGAGTCATATTTAGTACTTTACGTATATTACAATTCTTCCAACCTTTTCTTAAATATTCAACAATTTGATTTCTTGTAGCAAGATATTCTGGTGTAGTTTTGTCTATGCTTTCTTTTCCTATCCCATTACTTGCTTTTTTTATTTCTTCTCTTTTAATTGCTCCGTTCTTCTATTAACCTTTTTAAATTCCACTCTACTGCCGTTTCACTTATCCCTACTATCTTAGCTATATCTGATTTAATATATCCTTTCCTTGCTAATTCTAAAACTTTATCTTTTCTTTCCAAAGAACGATTATGTCTTTTTTCTGCTTTTTCTGTTCCTTTTGTTTTTCTAATTTTTGATTTATCTAAACCTTGTGCCGACGGATTTTCTCTATAATATTTAGCGGAAGCTGATTTTATTTCCTCTTCTGTTATTTTTCCTTCAGCAATTAAAGTTTTTCGCATATTAGTAATATATGTTTTGGTATATTCAAATTTAGCAAGCATTCTACGCACTGGAAGTCCTGCCCTATAGGCTCCTAGTATTATTTGTTTATCTTCTTCATATTCTTCTTGTGTAGGAATTCTTTTTGGTTTGCCACTCATAGATACTTTTCCTTTATTTAATGTTACTTTTTTATTCAATCAATATATTTATATCATAAAATGAGCTTTTTCTCAACTCTACAATTTTCAACTTAAGCAATCTTCCTTTTTTTCCTCTCTATTAAATTCGCTACAATGATAAATCCAATTGAAAATAAAAGAACTACTCCCATATTTATCATAATTGGTTTTAAGGTTTCTAAACTAAATTCTTCTATCGTCTTTATCAATTCATTGGACTGAATATACCAGTAACTCGGAAGAATATGTGCTATTTTAAGCACAGTATCTGGTAACCATTCCACCGGCACAAACGCTCCACATAAAAAGCTAGAACCTAATGCAATTACATTAACAATTCCATTCATTGCATTTTTGTTATTAATGATACTTCCTACCAAGAAGGCAATTGTTAAAGCACATAAAGTAAATACGAAAGAATTGATGATATAAATAAGACCTTGTATGCTAAACATCACATTTCCTACTACAAAGAAACTAATCAATACATAAAATAACCATAAAACTAGTGCAAATAGTCCATTGCCTAATAGTAATATTCTATTATGCTTTTGATACTTCATACTACTAACAATCGTTCTTTTCCTAATTCTTTCTTCATGAAAACTAGACAAAATTAAGCAAATTACTAAAATCGCACCTGCTAGCAAAGTGTAATTAGCAAAATTATAATAAAAGGTTGCTTTTTCTAAGCCTGTTGTATCTAATTTTGAAGTCATTTCTACTTGTGTTTCTTTTGAGATCGTTTCATTTATCTTTTCTATCACTTGATTTTCTAGTTTTTCATCTATTACAGTTTTCTCTGCTTGCTTTGCCATTTCTTCTACATAGATATTTTGCACTTTCACATATCTAGCTAGCAACATCTCAGCATAACTTGCCTGATAATCCCCTGTTGATTTAATTTGAATTTCTGGTTTTTCTCCTTTTAATACATCTTGTCTATAATTTTGTGGAATATATATCACATAATTAACATCTCGATAAAACAAAGCATCATTAATCGCATCTTCATTATCCTTTACATCTATGATTTCGCAGTTTTCCTCTAAATACTTCGTCAAATTCTGAGTAATACCAATACTTACATCTTGATTGACAATTAAGATATCTGGCTTTTCTGCTTCAAAACTAACTTGTGTATCACTTATTGTCATATTCGCCCCTGCAAAGATAAGCAAAATTACTGTATTTAGAATAACGCTAAACTTGCATTTATTAAGTACCTTTAAAAAGGTTTTAAATACTGTCATTGTTTCTCCTTCCCCTTCTATTATAGTGCTTCATATTTTTGTTTTCTTAGTCCATTAATAGAAAGTAGTATCATAATGCCACTAAAAATGAGTAAACTTACTATATTTAAGAAATATCTATCTAAGGTGTCGTAATAATACAAAGCATAAAATCCATCTGTTATCATACTAACAGGATTGACCAAATTGACAATAGGCACATTTTTATCAATCATATACTTCATGGTAATACCCATCATTCCTGATAAGAAACACCCTAGCATGGTAACTGCTATTAAAATTCCAATTTTAGTATTCTCGTTTGCTTTGATAAGTGTAGCTACTGCAACGCCAAGACTTAGCCCTGCCAAGCTTCCTGTTAGAGATAGTAAAATGATCATTGGTAAATTTGTTCCATAGTCTACTTTTAACACAAATATGGTATAAGCAAACAAAATCGCTAACCCAATTAGTTGTGTTAAATAACTTGCTAATAAACTAGAAAAGATAATTTTTCCCTTACTAGTTGGTGTAATGGAGGTTCTTTTTCCTACATTGCCCATATTCGCTAAATTGTGATTAACGGCTGTCATTCCTAATGTTCCACAATATAGACAAGTCATAGCAATCAGGGTATAAAATTCTATCATTGTATAACTCAAATTACTATTAGAAACATTTTTGAACTCTACTTGATTATCTTCTAACATTTTCATGACATCTTCATAAATGTTCTCCATATTAGGCATATTGTAGATTCCCTCTGGATAGCCTTGCATAACATCTCGTACTCGCTTTTCCATAATGTCACTCATCATTTCTGTATTTTGCATAATTTCTTCTGTGACATATTTTAAAATAGTTTCATTAATTCCATTAGATTTGATGACTACCTTTGGTTCTTCTTTTAGTAAAACTAGATACCCCGTTATTTCATCACTTTCTAATAGTTCTTTTGCCTTTTCTTCTGTTACATATTGTGTTTGGAAAAGTCTGTCCTCATTTTCTTCATCACTTAAAGTTTCAAAGGCTTGTTTCATAATTTTGTTTTCTTCTTTTTCTACAATGGCAATAGAAATAATATCTAGTTTTTCACTATTTTCAATGTTCGAAAATGCCATATTAAAGAAAGTCCCTAATATAATGGGAAAGGCAAAAGTCCAAAAGATGAGCATTTTGTCTCGAAAAAGAGTTTTAAAAGCATATTTAAAATTATGGTAAAACATTAATCTCTAAGCTCCTTTCCTGTTAACTCTAAGAATACATCATTTAATGTTGGTCTTTCTGAATAGATTTTGCTATATCCTAGATTTTCTTTCTTTAGGAATTCAATTAAATTACCTAAGTTGTTTTCACCCTTGTTGTAAGTAACTACTAATGTATTTCCTACATAGCTTACTTCTTCTACGTGCTCTATTTTCTTCACTTTTTCTAACATACTCTCTTCTAATTGATTGATTTCTACTGTTACTTTTTCCTCAATTTTAGCAAGTTCTTTTAACTCGTCTGAAGTTCCTTGTGCCAAGATTTTGCCTTTATCTAAAATAATAATTCTGTCACAAAGAATTTCTACTTCTTCCATATAGTGAGTGGTATAAACAATAGTTGCTCCATTATCTCTTAACTTTTTAATACCATCTAAGATGTTATTCCTACTTTGTGGGTCTACTGCAACGGTTGGCTCATCTAGAAAGATAAGTTTTGGTTTATGGGCAATTCCACAGGCAATGTTTAATCTTCTTAGAAGTCCTCCTGATAATTGTTTTGGATAAAACTTTCTAAATTCCTCTAATCCCACCAATTCAATAGCTTCGTCAATATATTGTTTTCTTGTGTTTTTGTCTTTAATGTATAGTCCACAAAAATAATCAATATTTTCATAAACAGTTAGTTCATCAAATACGGCAACTTCTTGGAAGATAACTCCTAATTCTTTCTTAATATCGTAAGCATTTGGTGTCATTTCTTTTCCAAATATTTGGATACTTCCTTTACTGAATTTTAATAAGGATAAAATACAATTAATGGTAGTAGATTTTCCACTTCCATTAGGACCAAGTAATCCTAAGATCTCTCCTTCTCTTACTTCAAAAGATAAGTCATCAATGGCCTTTAAAGTTTTGTATTCTTTCGTTAAATTTTTCACTTCAATTACATTGTTCATTTTCCTTTTTCTCCTTTACTTTGAAATTAATATCCTATTGCCATCTGCCTTACAGTATTTTCTAACATTTCTTCAATTTCTTTATTAGAAAGTTTTACTGTATTGGTTGCAACTAGGCAAGCTATCCCATGGGTAAATATCCATACCCTAACATGAAATCTCTTTTGTTCTTCATAAGAGAGCCCTGTTAATATTTGACCTGCTTTAATGATTTCGTCTCCTGCTGAATCTGCCATAATAAATTTTTCGGCAGATAATCTGGTTGGATTCATAAACATAATTCTAAAAAACTGCGGAAAGTCTTTAGCAAATTGAATATACGATAACCCCATTTGTTTATAATATTTTTCTTTGCCTTTTCCACTTATCATATAGCTATGATAAGTTTCTACTATCTTTTCTACAACTGCTTTTTTCAGTTCTTCTATATTTTCAAAATGATTGAAAATTGGATGCACAGAGGAGTTTAACTTTTTTGCTATTTTTCTAGCATTAATTCCTTCTAGTCCTTCTTCCTTTACAATTTCATAAGCCACTTGCACAACGTCTTGTTTACTATATTGCATTGCTTTTGGCATTTTTTCACCTCTTTTTATAATAACATTTGTTAGGTAACAATTGTTATTATATCTTTGCTTATATTTCTTTGTCAATGGTAATCATAAAAATTATATAAAATTTAATTTTGCACTAGAAATTAAAGATTTTAATGGTATAATATAAAAAATTAATAAAATAGAAATAATAAAATTAAAGGAGAGAAACTATATAATGAAAAAAGAAATACCTATATTTTTTGCAGTAGATGATGCATATATACCATTTTTATCTGTAACAATAAAATCATTAATTGAAAAAGCTAACAAAACAGATTTATATAATTTAAGAATTTTATATACTAATATTACAGAGGAAAATAAAAAAGAAATAATGAAATATCAAAATGAGAATATAATAATAGAATTTGTTAATGTAAGTGAATGTCTAAAAAAATTAGAAGGCAAATTGCTGATTAGAGATTATTATTCAAATGCTACATATTATAGAATATTGATTCCAAATTTATACTCAGAATATGAAAAAGTATTGTATTTAGACTCAGATATAGTTATATTAGATGATATTGCTAAATTATATAATGTAAATGTAAGCAACTATTTAATAGGAGCTGTTTCAGAACATTGGTTTGAAAATTATAGTGAATTCAAAAGTTATGGAAAAAAAGTAATAGGATTGTCAAATTATAAAAAATATATTAATGCAGGAGTTATGCTAATGAATTTACAAAAATTAAGGGATATACAATTCGAAGACAAGTTTTTGCATTTACTTGAAACTGTAAAATATAGATTTGCACAAGATCAGGATTATTTTAATAGAATTTGTAAAGGAAATATAAAATATTTGAAAGAATATTGGAATGCTAGTGGATATTTATATAAAAAATCAAATCCAAAAATAATTCATTATACGATTTTTAAGCCTTGGTTATTTAAAGATATGCCTAATAATCAATATTTTTGGGACATTGCCAAAAAAACAACTTTTTATAATTATATTGAGAGTTTATCTAATGAAGATGGAAAACTAAAAGGAGAAAACAGTTTAACTGAATTTAGAAGAATAGCAAAATACGAATCCGATTGTGTCGGAGATGGATAGAATAATAAGAGAATATATAAATTTAAAATTATATACTTTCTTATTAAATACATTTTATTGATGTTTAGTCAAAATTAAATTTTTATGATTATAATGAAAAAGTAAATAAAATAACTTGACTTGCATATAACAATATTGTACAATATTAAGTATAATATTATGTACGTTTTTGAAAGAAGGTGAAATATATGCAAGCAATTAGTGTAAGTGAAGCAAGACAAAATTTTAAAAAGTATTGTGATGATGTAGTAGAAAATAACGATGTCATCATTGTAAGTCGCAATGGAAATGGTAAAGAAAATATGGTATGGATAGACTTAGCTGCCTATAATGAATTGCAAAGAGCAAAAGAAAACTTAGAATATATTATGAAGCTAGATGAAAGCTATAAACAATTAGATGAAGGAAAAGTTGTTGTTAAAACATTAGAAGAATTGGAGGCAATGGAAGATGAATAGTATCTTTACCCAAAAGGCTTGGGCTGAATACTTAGCTTGGCAAATTAAAGATAAAAAGACTCTAAAAAGAATAAATTTATTACTTGCAGAGATAAAACAAAATGGAACAGATGATAAGCTAGAAGAATTGCAAGTATCAAAAGGAAAAAACTGTTACAGCAAAAGAATAGATGATAAAAATAGGCTGATTTATAATTTTAACGAAAATGGAGATGTTGAAATTATATCTTGTAAAGGTCATTATAAAATTTGAGAGTACAAAATTTATTAACTTTGTACTCTCTTATTCTTATTTAGATACCTTGCTTACTTCTTCTTTTTCTTCCAAATAACTACTGCTACCGCAATAATAACAGTTCCTACCACAATCACTATAATCGGAACAACACTCTTTTTTTCTGTTTCAGGAGAATTTTGATTTCGTTCTTCTTTCATTTCATCAATTTGAAATGCCTGCTCCACTTTTTGTATTTGCTCTTTTTGTTCTTCTTCATACTGCTTCTGCTCTTCTTCATTCCTTTGATACACTTGTATTTGATATTTCTTTTTACTAAAACCGGTTTGCAGCAGTTACCACAACTGTAACTGTGTTATTTCCCTCTTTTAAATTCTTCCCTCCGCTAATTTGAACAGTCGCTTTTTCATTTTCAGGAACAGCAAATATGTTCAAATCATTCATTCCTTTTGCTACTTCTGCTATATAGTTTGTTTCATTTGGATCAAATGGAGGACTTAGCAAAACATTTTCAATTGCTAATATCTCTAAATTTGTATTTGCCAATGCTAGATTGGCTGTTCTTGTTACTTGTATGGTATAAGTTTTTGTTACCTCTTTATCCTCTGAGGTTACCCTAATTTTTATCGTATTTAATCCCTCTTTTAACTTTGTATTCCCCATAATTTCAACTGTTGCCTCAGGATTACTACTAACTGCTAATACCTCTATTGCCTTTACTTCATTGGTTACAGTCAAATAATATTCTGTAATATTTTTATCAAAAGCAGGCGTCATTCCTTCTCTATCTAATCTTAAAGCTTCTAAATTGGCATTTCCCTTTTGTGTATTATCGCCTTGTTCTTCTCCTTGCTGCCCAAAAACTGTTTCTTCTTTTCCTACTTGAACCTGTTTTTCTTCAAAATTTACTTCTAATTTTTGACCAACTGAGTTATAGAAATTTCCTTCTATGCTAAAAGTAGAAAGCCCTTTTTCCTTTGCTTTAAATTTAAGCTTCGCAATTTCTCCTTGCCTAGCACTTCTTCCACCATTAGCATCATACCATACAAAAAGAATACGATTTCCATCTACATTTGCATTTTCTATTTTAGAAATATATTCCCATTTATCTTCATCAAAATAGAGAGAAAAATCGCAAGCTGCCGTTGTCACACCTTTCAAATTGACTGTAATTTCTACTTCATCACCTTTTTCTACTACATCTTGGCTACTTTCCAAATATACTGTGCCTTTCTCTGCCGCATAACAGATTGTACTAATTGCACAAATTATGAACATACTTATAAATAAACAAATTATTTTTCTTTTCAATATTCTCTCCTTTCTATTGAACAATTCTTTGTAATTCCAGTATATGTCTTTGAATCAATAATAAATCCACAGAACTTGGACTTGCTCCATTTTTATTAATATTGGTTGCCTTTCTAAAAATTGGGTCTAATAGTTTAATCTCTAGAATATGGCGCTGCAATACTAATAAATCCACACTGTTAATTGCGCCATCTCCATTGGCGTCACCATATACTACAATTTGATATTGTCTAATTACTTTTCCATTTTCTTTTACTCGTATTTTGCAACCTGTCCCTACAATATCTGTTTCTTTTAAAACTTGATTATGGTAATTTACTATTTCAATTTCTAAATCTGTTGTAATTTTATCTTTGATGTCTTTTACCGTATTGTTGGTATAATCTATTCCGCTAATTTCTAAACTATTCACTGTCAACGAACTATCAAACTTGATTTCCTCTTCTTCCATTTTTCTTACTACATTTACTTCACATTCTGCTTTTATAGTAGAATTTTCTTTGCTACTTGCTATAACTTTTGTCGTTCCTTCTCGAATAGCAATAATTACTCCATTCTCTCCAACAGTTGCAATTTGAGTATTGTCACTTGTATAAACTACGGTTTTGTCATCAGCGTCACTTGGCTCAATATTACTATTAATTTGGAAAGTATCTCCTACCTCCATATAAATTTCTTTTTGGTCTAAGTTAATTCCTGTTACTGGACTATATACTTGAATATTTATCTGCCCCTGTACGGTATTTTCTTGTGCCCTTACTGTAATAGTAGCTGTTCCACTGCGAAGTGCTTGGACATTTCCTTTATCGTCCACTGTGGCTACTCTGTTATTGCTAGAACTATACACTACTTTATGGTCACTTGCCTCTGGTGGACTGATAGTTACTTTTAATCCTCTTTTTTCCCCTTTTGCTAGAGTAGTATTATCCATACTAACCTCTATTTTTTGTATTTGAACACTTGGAAGTTCTGTTACATAAGTTTGATAAATATATCCTATAATTCCATTCTCTAAAATCACTTGGTCCCATCTCTCTCCTGATTGTTTTCCTTTTCTAATTCTAGTCATTTTAGTATTCTTGCTAATCGTTGTAATAACTTCATAAGAAGTAGAAGGACCTGTTCTTACATTCACGTCTGCCATGTTGCAATATACTTTTGTGTTATCTGTTGTAAAGTCTTTTGTATTGATATTTGGACTTTGTGTTGGAATGTCTGGCATATTATTATACACAGGAATGATGAAGGTCATAGCATTATTTAACAGCCCACTTTTTTGATAGCCACTGTAAATGGACTTTGCCTCACTAGAGGGTGCTAATACATTTGTCATGTATTGATGACTAAATAAGGTACCCGGTCTATCATCATTTACATCAAATTTTTGTAGGTAAATCGTATTTTGCCCTACATTGATATAGCTAGAGCCTATGAAAATAGCCCCACCTGTAATCGCTTTTTCTTTGTTATTCCATGGAATTAAATACTTGTCCTTTGTAGCTTGGCTTGCACCTTTCCCGTCTTTGGCATATTGAAGTCCATTTTTAATAGCTCCCATTGGAATAGAGGAACTAGTTGCCCCTATGTTATAGAAATTATACAATCCCTTAAAGCCTTCTACATTTCCACTAATAGACGCATGTGATAAAAAGGGGCCTACCTCTTGCTTAATACGAGAGGCTAAATGATAGGGACTGACTTTAGAAGTTTTGGCACCTTTTAAAATGAGGTCCGAATATTTTTCTGTCATGTTGACTGTACTTCCACTACTAGTCAAATAGGAAACCTTTTTGTTATAGAACTCTGTTCCATATAAAATCTTCTCAATTCCATCTAAGCTACTATTTGTGTCATAAGATAAGGTTTCAAATTGAAATAAACGTGCTTCATTTAAAAAGTTTCTTGGGTCCATACAATATTCTACTGCTTGTCTAGAACTATCTACCCAACCACTATCAATTTCTACATTAAATTGTCCTGGTGTTGTATTTTTCCAACTATTTGAATAGTTTTTAGGTACTAAATTTTTTCCATATTTATTTTCTTGATCTATAACATACTTCCAATCAAAATTGGTATATAAGGCTACAAATTTCCAATTAGAATGTTTTTTTGCAATTTCTCTTAAATAGGGTTGATAACTACTCGGGAAATTTTCAATGCCATCTTTTTTGGTAGATGCTTCTGCTTTCCAATTAAATGCAAATCCTATACCAATTGTTAAAAATAGTAAACTTATGAAAATATATTTTAGTATTTTTTTCATCTTCAAAATGCTCCTTTTCCTTTGTTGTTAGTATGGATTTTAGACAAAAAAATATACCTATCATGTTTTTGCATGATAGGTATTTATTTTATTAAATCTTTCCTTGTTCTTTTAATTGATTAATATATTCCTTTTGTGTTTTGCAAAATTTTTCTTTGTCTGCTAGTAACTCTCTGATTTCTTTCAAAAATTGCTCATATTCCTCATCTTTGAAAAAAAATTTTGCATATCCATCTTCCCCAAATTTCATTTTCAAATGTTTATGTGCTCTTTCATATAGTTCCTCATCTGTTGCTTTTGGTTCTAACCTTTTTCCATAAGTATATGACCTCCTTAAGCATTGCTCTACACTATTATTTCTATCAGCAGTGGAAACAATCTTACCATAAATACTTCTAGGCTCATAAGAAAGACTAGCTCTATGGTCATAAACTGCTTCTGACATAATTTCAATTTGTTCTTTTGTAAAAAATCGTTGTAGATTTTTGTCATCTTTTAACATTTCGGCTGATATTTTTTCATGATTTTTAGCATCAATGTAATGTCCTATATCATGATAACTAGCAATAGTATATACCATATCATAGTTGACATTTGGAACATCTTTTGCAAATTTCATACTTCTGTTTATCACATAATGAATATGGTCCAAATTATGTCCTAAATCATTTTTCGCATAACTTGGAAAAATTGTACTTTCTATATAACATTTTAATTCCTTATTTACTTCCATTTTTTCCTCTCTTTTCCTATAAATTTTACTAAAAATGAAACGTATTTGGATTTGTTTTTAATTCATTATTATCAATTAGCTTTTGGAATTCTTCTGTAATATCACTAATTTCATCATAGAAAATAACTTTTTCTGCTACACTATTTACTGTTGTTGAAATTTTAGAACCTCTTTTAGCAATTAAATATAATGGAACTCCATTGCAATATGCATGGTCTGCACCCATTCCTAGACCTGCTCCTGCTTCACTATATTCAATAATCATAATGTCGGAAGCTTCCATTTCTGGGAATGCATATTTTGGCATAAAATGTGCCATGTCAAGCCCTTTTACAGTGCCATATTTTTCAATATCTCTAACAGCTGCAAAAGTATGAATATTTACTTTTGCCAATGCTTTTGTAATGTCATCTACTAATTTCTTTGAAACATCTCCATCATAAAATTTAAGTGATAAAAATGCCCTTAGTCCATCTTTTCCATATTCTCTTTGATATTCTTCAAATCTATACTTTTGAGTAACTTCTGGATACTTTTCATTTTCTACTTCACTTGCAAATTCTTCATAGCTTCTAGCCCATGTTAAATGCTCTCCATATAAAGCTCTATAAATTACCACCTTATTATATTCTGTTTCATTATTTGATGCTGAATCATTAACAATATCTATTACCTGATATAAATTTCCCTTAAAATATTTGTATATTTTTCCTTTTTCTATTTCTCTCATATTTTATCCTCTTATCTTTCTTATTTCTTCTCATGTTGTCATCATATCATAACAATAAAAAATTATCCATTCTTTTCAAAAAAGAAGTTAATTAAATTTTAATCAACTCCTTTTTACTCTTATTTGTATATTTCTTTTACCCTATCTGGCAATTCTTCTTTTTGTACTTCATTCCAACTCACCACTCCACGAAAAGCCATTACATCCAATTTCAAATAGGCACCTTCTCTTAGCTCTCTTGTTGTTTTAAATTCAATTTCTTTTTCTTTTCCTGACTCATCAAAAGCAGTTAAAGTATATCGATATTTCATATTATCTGTTGTTGTTAAATGTTCTACTTTGGTATTATCTATCTGAACATAATAGTCCTTTGTTTGATACACTAAAAAGTAATAAGCTAATCCACAAAGTGTGATAAAAATAACAATTAAAGCAATCAAACATAATTTATCTTTGATATCTTCCATTTGCTTCTCCTTTTTATACTTCTTCTTTAATAATGTTTTTACTTCCTAAATAAGTTGCTAGGAAATATAGCCCATAAACTACTCCTATAATACACACTGTTGCTATGATAGATGGTAATAACTCTTCTGCACTTGCCATAGAGGTCATTGCAGTTAGTGCAAACTTTATGCCAAATATTGAGTGGATAATTGCTAAAGCTAATGGTAGCATAAATACAATGGCAATTTGCCTAAATAATGCCTTGTTAATCATCTTTTCATCACAGCCAATTTTTCTCAAAATCAAATATCTTTGTTTATTATCAGAACTTTCTGTTAATTGTTTTAAGGCTAAAATTGCAGAACTTGCAATTAAAAATACAATTCCTAAATAGATTGCAATAAATACAATACTGGTAGCCAACCCCTTGCTTGCCTCTACAATTGTTAATCTTGTAACTCCTTCTATATCAATATCATTTTTTTCAAAGTTTTGTAATAATTTAGAATTTTGGTCTGTAAATAACTTTTCAATTTCTTTTTTCTCTTTTTCAGTATTAACATTATAGTTAGCTGCCATAAAATATCTTCCTACTTGCTCTTGACCTAATTCACAACTATCTGGCACTAATATAATTCCCATATTGATACTACTATTTGACATATCAATAAATCCATCTTGACATTCCTCATACTTAGGAATATATTGTTTTCCTGCTATGGTTAAAATGTTTCCTTCTTGCAATGCCCTATTTCTAATTATTGTCATATTGTTAAAGTCGCAAAGGACTATATATTCATTATCTTGTAATTCAAATTGTTCCATATGATATAACTGGGCAATTTTATTATAATCCGATATTTTTACGATTTCTTCTTTTGCTGCATAATTTAATCTTGGAAATTCTTGTTTTATTTGTGGTAAAATATCTCCAAAAAAGTCACTCCATCTCACATTGTCTATCTCATAAATTGAAATATTTACTATATCTTTTAGTAAATTCATATCAAATCCATTATTTTTTAAAGTCTCTTCTACATTTATTTTAGAATCTTCTCTTCTTGATTGACTATACTTTTCTGTTTTACCTGTTAGCGTTTTTCTACTTTCTGGCAAATTAGCTTTCTTGTTTAAGTTCAAATCTATTGGTGTTAATTTGACTAATTCTTTTTGAACGTTATCATTTAAAGATAAACTAGCTGACAAAACACTAATTGTCATAAATAGCATTAAGCAAATCACGCTCATACTGATGACCGTTGTATTGATTTTGTTATTTAATTGTCTTAGTACAAACATATTCGTTCCTTTGAGATAAGTGCTCTTTTTCGCTTGTACTAATCTCAAAACAAATCCTGATAATGACCAAAAGATAGCAATAGTACTTCCTATTCCCATTAAAATCGGCCATATTAATTTGTCTATAGAATTAAGTTTATTAATTCCACCTGTTACTATCCAATAAGCATAACCAAGTACTGCTACTGCAATAATAAATATAAGAATAGAAAGAACAGGATTTTTAATTTTGACTTCTTCATTCTTCTTGATGGCAGTTAGCAAATTAATTAGTTTGTATCTTGAAATGGTAAAAGTATTAAATATCATAACTGCAACATACACTACTGCAAAACAAATGCAAGTTTTTATGCAAGCCTCTTGTGAAAACACAAATTTAAAATTACTCATATCTGCCTCAAACATTTTGCCTACTAAAATGGACATAAACTGAGAAGCAAATACACCAATTACAATTCCTGCTGCTAATGATAAGATGCCAATTAAAATCGTTTCTAGCAAAATGATTTTAGAAATTTGCCTCTTGCCCATTCCTAATGTCATATAAATACCAAATTCCTTTTTTCTTCGATTGATTAAAAAATTATTGGCATATACGATTAATAGCCCTAATACTACTGCTACAAAAATAGATACAATTCCAAGCATTTCTATCATTAATTGAACTATTTGTCTTTGTGATTCAGATACCTGTAGCATGGCTTGTTGACTATCTAAGGAATTGAACATATAAAATATGGCAACACCTAATACTAATGTTAAAAAGTAAATAGCATAATCTTTGAAGCTTTTTTTCATATTACGAAAAGATAATTTAAATAACATCGTTCAAATCACCTCCAAGAAGTGTTTGGACTTCTATAATCTTTTCAAAGAATTGTTTTCTATTACTATTTCCTTTGATTAATTCATTAAAGATTTTTCCATCTTTGATAAATATAATTCTATCTGCGTAGCTTGCAGTAAAGGCGTCATGGGTAACCATTAAAATAGTTGCATTCATTTTTTGATTTAAGCTTTCAAAACTTTCCAATAATTGTCTTGCTGCTTTACTATCTAGAGCTCCTGTTGGTTCGTCTGCTAAGACTAGCTTTGGGTTTGTAATAATTGCTCTTGCTGATGCTACTCTTTGCTTTTGTCCTCCTGATATTTGGTAGGGATATTTCTTTAAAATCTCTGTAATATCTAGTTTACTAGCCACTTCTTTTACTCTGTTTTGAATCTCTTTTGGTTTTACCTTTTGTATAGTAAGTGCTAATGCAATGTTTTCGAAGCAAGTTAAAGTATCTAACAAATTGAAGTCTTGAAAGATGAAACCTAGTTCTTCTCTTCTAAATCTATTTAAGTTGTTTCCTTTTAGTCTAGTAATATCCTGACCATTGATTAAAATTTGACCAGCAGTTACTCTGTCTATCGTAGAAATACAATTTAAAAGTGTAGTTTTTCCAGAACCACTAGCTCCCATAATACCTACAAATTCTCCTTGCTCTACTTGAAAGCTGACATTATCAATGGCTTTGGTTAAGTTTGATTTATTTCCATAGTATTTTTCAATGTTCTTGACCTCTAACACAGTGTTCATATTTTTTTCTTCCTTCCTTTTTATTTATGTTTACATTATAGAGCATTTCATTTGCACTTGCCATTGATTAATGTGACATTAGTCTTACAAAAATGTAAGATTATTTTTTGTTATAAATCTCTATAAAAAGTGCAATAGTCATTACTACTGCACTTCTATTTTTATAAATTCTTTCCCTCTCTTTTTTCTATAAATCTTTTCATAATATATGTTTGCCATTCTCTACACATTTTATTTGCATAATCTTCAGGCTTTACCCATAATACCGTATGATCTTTTTCAATTGGTTCTGCTATTTTTTCATCAAACTCTGCAATATAAACATAAGCTATTAATTCTAGATATCCCTTATCTTCTGCATATATATAAGATCCTACCTCTTCAAATTTTTCTATATTTTTTAGTGTATAACCTGCTTCTTCAATCAATTCTCTCTTTAAAGCTTGTAGTTCATTTTCTCCCTCTTCTATTCCTCCTCCTAAATAAAAATAGTCTTTCCCATCTGTTACAATTCCAATCTCTTCTTTATTGTTATCTATAATAATTGCATAAGCTCCTGGTCTTTTCTTATATTCTATATTTTCTTCTTTCTCTCCTACATATTTCATTTTCCTTCATCTCCTATTTTATATTTTTTTCTACATTTTTTCTTAAATAGATTAAATAATAAGCTAATCCAATTTGAAAAATCATAAAAAACGCAGATAATCCAAACATATATCTTAATCCTATCTCATACATAATACCACATAAAAATATCCCCGCCGCTTCTCCTAAGTACCTAACTACATACCTAAAATTAGTAAGTGCTAATTGATATTTATTTTCGACTTCATTAATATAATATCCATCAGTAATATTCTCGTATGCTGTCGAAATAAGTATTGACCACGTTATAGAAATTAATGTTATCATAATATTATTCGATAAAAATGCTATTGTATAGGCAATAAACCTCATTCCAAATTTTATGGTAATTGTTATATAATCATTTTTCGGAGTAAAAAATTTTAGTGCTAATATTCCAATTGCATCTGCTATTAATCCTACTATAAGCAAATAATTAGTGGCTCCATTATCTGTAAAATTGAAATAATTTGTTAATGTTAATATTTTAAGTCCTAGCGCAGTCATCATTGCCATAGAGCCTATGAAAGTATATATTGCATATATTACTTGTACTTTTCTTTTTAATATGTACTTTATTATCTGAATCTTTTCACTTGGTATAGTTTGTACTGCTTTATTGTCCGATATATTAAACATTATTATAACAGAAATTGCTAAAAAGATAATCGAAATTAGTAAACACATATTGTAATCCACTAAAACGCCTATGATATTTCTTCCAATTAATAGTCCACCAATTAAAATACCTATATCTTTAAAAAGATACTCTGTTAGCTTTCTTTTACTATATATTGTATTGTTCTTTATGATTGTTGTAATTAAGGGATATATACTAGTTGTAATTAGATATCCTGTCACTACATCTAATATAATAGAAATATTGATTGAATTTATATTGCCTTTATTATTTAAACTTAATAAAATTATCGAATTTAGAAATTTTATGATAAGTGAACAATTAACAAATCTTTTTAATTTGTCTAATTTAATATATTTTCCTATAAGCATAATGCCTATAACACTGATCAAAGTGCCTATACTTATAATATTGCTAATATTAGTTGGTGTAAAATGGTTATCTTGCAACCATAATTGTCTAAAATTTTCCCATAATCCCATTGAAATACTGAAAAATGCTAGCATAACTAATATCTGATTTTCGTCTTTTATTTTCTTCATCTGTTACTCCATTTCATTGATATATTGATAAATTGACTTCCAATCTTTAAAAGTAATAAAACTGTCATATATGTTATTGTCATTAGCTATTCTTATTGTCTTGATTCCTATTTTTGATATATCCGTGCAATTACTTACTTTATCGTCAATGAATAAGTCTATCTTTTCATTCTTGCAAATCTGTGCTTTGTCTCTTGCATTTACAATCAATTTATCATACTGTATTTTGTTTCTATCTAACCATTCTTTACTTAACATATATGGGTCATCATGAAATTCACAGTCTCTTGCAGTTATAATATATATTTCATTTCCTGCATTTTTCAATTTACGAATTGCCTCGTTTGCATAATCTCTCGGAACTGCTTTTTGAGTAATGCTTTCTTGAATATCCTTTAGAAAATATTTTAGTTCTTCATCATTAAAACCATATTTTACTTGATAAATACTACCATCATTTTTATCAACCAAGTCCATTATGTCTTGTTTTATTTGTTTTCCCAACTTGTTAGCATATTCTAATACCGCTAATTCTAATTCTTCTTTTATATCAGTTAATGTATCATCAATATCTATACCTATTCTCAATTTCTATTACTCTCCCTTTTAATATTTCTATTAATGCAAAATGTTGATATTATGGATAATCCAAAAATTACAATAAATACTTTTTCTCCTATAAAATTACTCAAAAGTGCAAGTATAGAAAAAACAATCACTTCTGTAAAGCATAAACTCATTTGTCCAACTGCTGATAAAAACTCACTATTTTCTTTTTGTTCCTTTATTATATTTTGTATTGATGTCTGTATGGATGTATCATATACTTTTTCAAAATTATCACTTAATGTTTGATTGAGTGATATGATTACTTTACTTTTAG
Source organism: uncultured Clostridia bacterium (assembly GCA_910589185.1). Lineage (GTDB taxonomy): Bacteria > Bacillota > Clostridia > TANB77 > CAG-508 > CAG-273. Next base: position 9,586 of record CAJUSU010000018.1, on the reverse strand, counting down.
CAAATAAAAATATTCCTGTTATTACTCCTTTTAGAATTGCTACAAAATTATTTGCCTTTAATATGTTTTTGTCTAGATATTTTCCAATTAAAATTACTGTAACTGCTTGCAATATTAATGATACTACAATAACTGAAGAAAATAGTGAAAAATCTTTTAGTACTATATATAAATATAGTGGAAGAAATTGTCTTTCTATTATATGGCTTGTTCTTAAAGCATATATTAACTTGTATCTACTTTTACTTTTCCATATATAGCTCATAGATGCTTTAAATGCACTTTTGTTACTTTCTACTTTATAGTCTATCTTTTTAATAAAAACATATTGTAGCAAGAAAAATATAGCTATTATCATAAATAAGATAACTGTATTATTTGAGATTACTCCCCAAGCAACTAAACCACTTGCTATTGCCACTCCTAATATTTTAGTCACACTCAAAAAACTATTGAACTTCCCTCTATGTACAGTATTTACATATTTGCTTGATAATGCGTCTGTTGACGGATTTGAGATTCCCATAAATCCCATTACTAATATAAATATCACTATATTTTTGTATATGCTACTTCCATCTAGCATCATATACGCACTTATCATGCTGAAGATATTTGATATCAAAATACACTTTGCAATACCAAATTTTGAAGATATTTTAACAAAAAGTGGAGTACATAACCCTGTTATTCCAAATCGTAATCCATAGATTAATAAAATAAGCCATATTGGTATTCCATTTTTATATAGCATTACCGTTCCAAATGTTCCAATTAATGCATTTGCAAAACTATATGATATATTGCCTAAATACATATACTTGTATTCTGTCTTTTCAAAATATTGCTTCATCTATTTTTTCCTTTTTTATTCTTTTTCTACAAGTTTTCCTTTATTTCTGGAAACAAGTCATAAACACTATATCCTAGTAAATTATCAAAATATTCCTTTAATTTATAAGTTTCTTTCACATGATATTGTGTATTAGAATGAGCTCCTCTTCTAGTTATAAGATCAATAAGCCTTTTATCTATTGTAAACACTTTTCCCCCTGGTGGACACATTAAATCACACAAATTAACCATCTTCTCATAAATAGTATATTCGTGATTTTTAACAAACTCTGTTCGAAATGGAATGTCACTTGGAAATCCCCCTGCTGTACAATTTACATCATTATTTAGATAAGGATGTATTAAACATATATTACAGTAGTCTTCATCATATCCTTGTTCTTTCATATAGTTGTAACCTTCCATATCGTGTTCACTAAAAGATGTTTTTATTTTTCCTATATCATGTACCAATCCTAGTGTGATTGCTTTATCTATATCTAAGTTATGTCCCTTTTTGTTTAATGCTTCTGCTATTCTTCCTACTGCTTGTCCCACACAAATAGAGTGGTCTATCCATTTTTCTTCTTTTGCATTCTTTCTTGCTTGTTCTAACATTTCTCTTGCTTGTTTACTTGTTAACTTCATAACTATTCTCCTAGTTTATTAAATAAATCAGTATATATTTTATCAACATCTAAATAATTTACCATTGTTATTTTATGTCTATCCTTTGTTAACTCATAGGAACTATCCTCTTTGATATTTGGACAGCTAATCTCCTTCTCTTCAAACCATTCTTTATGCATAAGATATGCTATGACACTAATATCCCAAATAACTCTTCTTTCTTGAATATCATGATAACTATCATTATAAAATCTTTGACATAAATAATCACACAACTCACTTTTTCCTTTTAAGAAATGTTCTAATTCATAAATAGAAGTTCTTAAATTAGAAGACACATTTTTTGCTGGAATAACTGTTAGCTTTACTTTTGAATCAAAAACAATTTTAACCGCTATTTTATCTTTAAAATTTGTTTCTATATTATGCCCTTGTAAAAAACTATGTCCACCTAGCCATATTACTTCTATTCTTTCTATAATTTTAGGCTCTTTTTGAATAGCTAAAGCTATATTGGTAATTGCACCGATTCCCATAACATAAGTTTTTTCATTTTTCAGTGCTATTTCAATTATTTTATTGACTGCATCATTACTTTCACCATATCCATTTATCATAAAATCCTTAGCACCTTTAAATACTTTATTGTTAGTATCAAAGTTTAGCCAATTACATATTTTTAAAATTTCTTGATAACTCTTTTCTTGTCCTTCTTCTACAGTACATTGTTTGTTTTGATAGGGTGCTACTGTTATTGCTTCAACATCAAATATATCTTGACTTTTTAGCATATAGGCAAGTGCAAATTGGTCATCACATTCATTATATGTATCTGTGTCTAAAATCACTTTTAATTTTTCTTTCATTTTTCTTCCCTACTTTTTATTAAATCTCTAACTTGCTCACATTATATCATAAGATTATTATTTTTGCTTTATATTGTAGAAAAATGTTTTACTCATTTTTTATATTCTAAACATTCTTCTTTGTTAGAATTAATATATCTATATTCTGCTGATATTAAGCTTCTACATTTTCTTCCTTGCTTATCATATTCCAGTGGAGAAGTCACTTTTGCTATTTTTGAAACTGCCTTCATCATTACCTTTTTTCATAAAAAATTGACAAAAAAAATAGAGAGCACATTTCTAATGAAATGTACCCCCTATTTAAATCTGCTTATTTATAAGGCTTAAGCATTACCTAATTTCAATTCAGCTCATTTATAAGGCTTGAACTTCACCTAATTTGAAATCGTTTTCTTTAGATAAGAACTTCCTATCGGTAATCATAAAGATTACTTCTATAGTATATTTATTATACTATCTTTTTATTCATATCGTCAATGTTTTTACCACTTTTATATTTATTTATATAATAACTCATTTATGTAATTTTCTATATCATTCAATAAAAAGTACATTTTTCTTGTTTTATCTGGATAAATAATATATCTATCTCCCATTGTATAAGTTCCATTTTTATCCGACACTAACAATTCATATTCATTTATTTTTACTTTAATTGCATACTTATATTCTTCTGTTATATCTCGATTACTTATATAATCCCTTTCTTGTAGATCTGAATATACAATAGGTGTAGTTATTTTCTCAATAATATCTTTGTCGGTTATTTGTATTGTTTTACTAGGACTTTCTATGATAATTTTGTTTGTACTAAAAATCTTATCTTTTTGGTCACTATCATAAAAAGCAAGTTCAAAAATCCTATCTAGTGCTTCCAATCCATATGCTTCATACTGTACACCATCTTTCATAAGACTTCCTTGTTCTGTCTCTTCATATTGTATTATTTCTATCCCATTATTAAAATTTATTTTATATCGTAATTTGTTTTGAATTTCTTTAGTATCCGCCTTTTTAGTTCCAATATCTTTGCACTCATGTAAAATATACTCTACTGCTGTTTTTCTGGTAATATCTATCGACTTATTCTTTGCATCCATAACTGTTATCTTTTTTGTATGAAACATCTTTGCATTTTCTGTTAATTTTGTATCAATAATCTCCACTATTTCTTTTAACACTTGTGGATTTATTTGAGTAATAAATTCTTTCTCTTTGTTAGATATCTTGACATATCCATCATCATAATAGCCATCAAATTTCATTACTATATTATTTCCAAAATCAACTTCATACTTTCCTGTAATGTATAACATAATTCCAGCCTTTGTCTCATTATTCAACTCTCTATTAGAGATACTATTTATCACCTTATTGATGATATTTTCATCTGTTATTTTTGTTTCGAATCCTACATTAGAACTTCCATAATGATAAGTTACTTTTATATCTTTTTGTTTTTCAATGTTTACTATTTCTTTTTCCATTCCATATTTCTCATATACATCTGACCTTACCTTTTGTCCAAAATCTGTAAACAGAATAATACATACTACTATAATTGTTATTACAGCTATTCCTATTACTATTATTCCTATTTTCTTTTTCATCAACAATCCCCCTATTAAAATAGTTTTTTACTCTCCATAAACTGGTACCACATACATATTCTCATCATAACTTTGCACCACATTTTTATATCTCTCATATATGCTTTCATATTTTGGCAAGTATTTAGCAATATCTGGATGACTAAATGGTATGACCTGAATATCTCTTCTATCTTGTTCATTCTTATAGGAAGTGTAAAGCAGTTCGTTTTCTATCTTGTCTATTTTTATGGTGCTTTCTTCTTCATTTGTTGTTTTGGTAATCGTTAAAGAACTCATTAGTCCTATTAATTTGTTATAATTATCATCTCTATATTGTGAAGAAATAAAATTCCCTAAAGAATAAAATACAATTGTATCATCTATCCACTCTACTGGTTCAATCACATGCGGATGTGTTCCTATCACAATATCTACACCTTCACTTGCCAAAAACTCCGCTTCATCTTTCTGATAACTACTAGCTGTCGGCTTGTATTCTACTCCACAATGCATTGCAACAATTAACACATCTACTTTGTTTCTTACTTTAGCAATATCTTGTTTTACCCTTTCTTTATAAGCTTGATATTTTGTATCTTTTTTAGGGTCATTAATGGATAAATCTGTTGGCCATACATTAATTAAATAGTCCTTTCCACTTGGTACTTTTGAACCATTGGTACCATAGGTATAGTTTAGCATGGTATAGGTAATTCCATTTTTCTCTTTGATTTGTATTTCATCTCTTTGCTCTTTGGAACTATAAGTACCTGCTACTAACACATCGTTTTGCTTATCCCAATACTTTCTTGAATATAGTATTCCTCTTTCTCCCTTATCTAAAGCGTGGTTAGTTGCAGTGCTCACTAAATTAAAGCCTGCATCTATCATATAATCTCCCGCTTCATAAGGAGAGTTAAAAGTAGGATACCCTGACAAATTTAGTTCTGTTCCCCCCAGTATCGTCTCTTGGTTATAATAAGCCACATCATAGTTTTGTACTTTCTCTTTGATACGAGTAATCATCGGTCTAAAATCATACCCATTGCCATTTGCATGTCTTTTCGCATCCATATATACACTCTCATGGATTAAATTGTCTCCTACCATAACGAGTGACATACTAGTTGTTTTTTCCTCTGGCTCACTCGGTTGATTTTCTGTAACCGTATTTTTCTGTGGCTCCTTTGAAGTATCCACAGTTTCCTTTTTATCTTGCTGTTTTACTATCAATATAACCGATAAGATTATAATTAGTAATAATAAAACTAAGATAAGTTTATTAGATTGTTTTCTTCTATTCCTTTGTTTCAAATCTCTTTCTCCTCACTTTATTCATCAAAATTGGTATAGCTATTCTTTGGAAATACAATTCTTACTTCTGTTCCTATATCTTTTACAGAATCTAATTCTATTTTTAACCCTAATTTATCACATAGCTTTTTGCATAAATATAGTCCTAAACCTGTTGATTTCTTTCCTGTTATTCTACCATTATTTCCTGTAAATCCTTTTTCAAATACCCTTGTAATTTCTCCTTTTTGAATGCCTATTCCATTATCTTTGATATATAACACTATTTTCTCGGTCTTTGGCTCTGCATAAATTTCTATTTTGCCTTTGTCTTGTTTTGCATACTGAATACTATTTTGTAGTATCTGACTTATCATAAACACAGTCCATTTACTGTCTGTATAAACACTTTCTTCTATGTCATGAATTTCTATACTCACTTTGTTCGATAGTAAACTATTTTTATTCTTCAAAATAGCACTATTTACTATTTCCTTTAAATTGGATTTTGTTATAATATAGTCCTTTTCTACACTATTACTTCTAGCATAAAATAAAGCTTGTTCTGTATAGTTCTCAATTTTTCCTAATTCTTCTTCAATGCTTCTCGTTACTTCTGATTTGTTATTCTCTATAATCATTTTGCTTGCTGCTATTGGTGTTTTAATTTCATGTATCCATAATTCAATATATTCTTTGTAATCTTCTTGCAAATGCTTATATGTATTTACATTTTCTAGCATAGACTTTCCCGTTTCTTGTAAAGTCTCTTTTAATAATTCTGCTTCTACAAAATCTGGCTTTTCCATTACTTCTGATAAAAGATATTTATTGTCTAGTTCTTGTAATTGTTGTTGAATATGATGGTAGAAATGTTTTTTGTGATAATACTCTATCATAAGTCCTATTCCAACGCAAAGGATAGGAACTATTCCAATATACATTCTAATCCACAATTCGATTTTTGAAGTTAGTAGTAAGATTTGTGAACTAACAATGGCAAATACGCTAAGTGCTATTAGTCCCATTTTTTCTTTCAAAAACTTTCCAAAACTCATTTCAATAAATACCCCTGTCCTCTCCTTGTTTCGATTAAATCTTTCGTTCCTAATTCTTCTAGCTTTGTTCTTAGTCTTTTGATATTGACACTTAAAGTATTGTCGTCAATAAATTCCTCACTTTCCCATAAGTAATCCATTATCTCATCTCTTGAAACAACTTGCCCCTGATTCTTTACTAAAAAATACATAATATTATATTCATTTTTGGTTAACTCTATTTTGTTATTTTCTCTTTCTAACATTCTACTAGCTGTATTTAAGTAAAATTCTTTGCAATCTATTCTTTCTATATTTGCACTTTGATTTCTTTTTAAAAGTCCTGCTATTTTGGCTAGTAATATTTGTAAGTTATATGGTTTGGTTACATATTGGTCTGCTCCATAGTTTAGGCTCATAAGTTCATCTATTTCATTGTCTCTACTGGTTACCATAATAATAGGGACATTGGATTTTTTTCTAATTTCTTTGCAGATATATTCTCCGTCTGTGAAAGGTAAATTGATGTCTAATAAGATTAAGTCCGCTTGACTATTTAAAATATCTTGTATTGTATTTTGAAACTGAGTTAGACTTTGTGCTATAAATCCATTGCGATTTAAAAATGTTTCTAGTTCATTTCTTAACTTTTCGTCATCTTCTACAATTAATATTTTTGACATTTCTTTTTCCTCCCCTTAGATTATATCACATCTTTTTGGTTTTGAACTTACATTTTTTTAAGATAACTATGAAAATAGGAGCAAAACTTTAAGTTCTGCTCCTGAGCTTATTTATATCAATTTGTCGGCTCCGCCAAATTGTTCAAATGCTTTGATAGAACTACTTTCTTCCTAGCTTAAATCCACCACATCTTCTATTAAACTATCAATATCCATTGTATAATTCTTTTTGTCTTCTAAATCAATATAGATTGGGAAAGTAGTAATATTTTGTTCTTCTATCTTGTTTTCTGGGTTCATCCATATATTATTGCTTTTAAAAATATATGTCTTTCCATCTTCTACATTATACCATTCACAAATAATGTTGTAGGGATGTCTGTTGTTCACAGAATAAGAAGTATTTAGTCTTGTTTCTACATAGTCTCCGTAAATTACGTCTCCATTTTCTCTTAATTTTTCCTCCCTTTTCTTTTTTCTCCATTTTACCAATAAGCCTGTTCCTCCAATACCTGCAAAAAGCACTCCTATTCCTGGGAATATTAAAAATAGCAAATCTAGAGAAGGAATACTGATTTCATTTGGATTTTGTTCATTATAATATATTTCAATTTCTTTTCCCTTATAAAATCCTGAAGAATAACCATTCACTCTAGCAGTTATTTTCTCTCCATTTACTTCAAAAGATACTAAAGTATATGAGCTATGTTCTCTACTATAGGCCTCTTCTATTACACCAATTGTTTTTACTTTTCCTTGCGTATATAGCATGTTAACACAAATAACTATCCCTATAATGGCAAAAATTAATCCTGCTATCAAAAATATCATCCATACTAAATTATCTAATTTACTCTCTTTCATGTTTTTCTCCTTTTTAGACTTGTCTCCAAATCATTTTGTTTTCTTTAAATTCATAAGTAACTTTATTTTCATCTGCTAAGTAGGAAAGATATGACCTAATTGTACTTCCTATTAGCACATATTGATTTGCATTCATGGTTAAAGAATAATAATCAAATATATATTTTAGCACTTCTTCAAAAGTAACTTCTTTTTCGCAAAAATGATATATTACTTCTGCTACTTCTTTCACTTTTCTTTGATTTTCTTGCACTAAATTAGTCATATCTTTTGTTGCTTCACAGTGTGATGGAATAAATAATTCCGCCTTCATTTGTGCTATCATTTCTAATGTATTTAAATATTCTTTCACATCATAAATGAAAAACAAATGATATTTATTGATTGTTTCTTCACTAAACACACTATCTGCAAGAAATACAACATCATCAGAAGTTCTAATACCGGCACATATCAAAAAAATGTCCTTTTAGTTCAAAATATTCTAATCCTTCTGGTAAGTTATTTTCTAACTTAGTTACTTTAGACTCTTTGGCTAGTAAAAACTTGTGCCTCAAATCTTCAAATGGGTATCCTCCATATAGAAAAGAAGGTTCTAAAATAGGATACTCTGTAAAACTACTTTCTATGTTATGTGCATATATCTCGCAATTGGTTCTTTCTTGGATGACTTTGTTTCCACCAATATGGTCTGCATTCGAATGAGTATTTACAATTCCTTTTATTTTCCACCCTTGTTCTTCTACTATCTTTAGTATCTTCTTTCCTGCTTCTTTATCATTTCCAGAGTCTATCAAATATATATTTTCATCATCTATTTTATATATTCCAATATTCGTTGGATTTTTAATATAATATGTTCTTTCTCCTACTTTTATTAGTTCCATTGTTATTCTCCCTTTGTTTTTTCTATAGTTTGTTCGTTGTTTCAAAGGTGTGTCCCCAACCTGACATAATTTTACTCGTTTTTTCATAAAATAGCAATAAGTAGGTGACTTTTTTATGAAGGTATTTTTCATTACTAAAAAAACTATTCTTTTTTCTATCATTCTTATTTTATTCTTTGTCTGCACTTTTTCTATTTTACATACTTCTACTTTGCTTAGTGTTAGTGCTTCTAATACCTCTATTCTTTCTGAAGAATTGGCAGACAAGATTACCAATTTGCCTAAAGGTAAAGAAAAAGTAGCTTATTTGACCTTTGATGATGGTCCAAGTCCTAATGTTACCCCTAAAATTTTAGATATCTTAAAAGAGGAAAATGTAAAAGCTAGTTTTTTCGTAATTGGAAAATATGTAGACAGTTATCCTGAAATTACCAAAAGGGCCTATGAAGAAGGTCATTTTATAGCAAATCATGGCTATGACCATGATAATAAAGTGCTATATAGAAGTGATAGTAGTTTTATGGATGAAGTTAGAAAAACAGATTTGGCAATTAGTAATGCAATTGGTGTAGAAAATTACTCTTCTCATATTTTCCGTTTTCCTACCGGCTATATGTCCTCACATCATAAAGTACAAAAAAAGAATTGCTTGAAACTACTTGGTCAAATGGATTATACTTATATTGACTGGAATTGTTTGAATCATGATTCTGTAAAAAAATATTCTAAAGAACAATTACTGAGTAATTTGAAAAAGACAATGAAAGGGAAAGATACTTTAGTTATTCTAATGCATGATACCAAATTTGTAAGTGATTCTTCTATTGCCTTAAAAGAGTCTATTGAATATATTAGGTCACAGGGCTATACTTTTGATAATTTTTATAGCTTTTTTCC
>CAJUSU010000017.1:16755-35947 GCA_910589185.1 uncultured Clostridia bacterium | reverse complement strand
CGAAAACAATATAGGACTAGAAAAAATTGGAGAACATGCTTTTGACCATTGTACAAATTTGAAATCAATTCAAATGCCAGACACAGTAAAAGAAATAGGACATACTGCATTTCGTAACTGCGAATCACTAACAGATGTAAAGCTTTCTGCAAATGTTGAAACCTTGAATTACCATACATTTGCATATTGTAAAAAACTAAGAGAAATAGCAATACCAGACGGAGTAAAAGAATTAGGGGGATTTTTATTTCAGGAAAGTTCTAATTTAGAAAAAATTTCTATTCCAAAAAGTATAGAAAAAATGGATAATGCTACATTTTTCGCAGTAAGTTCAATAGAAGAAATAAATTTAGATGTAGAAAATTCTAATTTTATATATGAAAATGGAATTTTATTATCTAAAGATAGAACAAAGATGTATACTGTAACCAAACAAGCAACTAACTCACAGACTTTTTCCATTCCGAATGGAATTACAACTTTATGTGAGGGAGTTCTAAATGGATTCAGTCATATTACAAAAATAATCATTCCAGAGAGTGTTTCAGAAATTAAGGCGGACTTTTTCCCTTTTGATATAGAAGAAATAGAAATTGACACGAATAATCAAAGTTATATATCGATTAATCAACAGATATGTACGAAGGACAAAAAAGTATTGTGTTTTTGTTATTCTAAAAATCAAGTGATAATTTTAGAAGAGGGAATAGAAGAAATTGTAAATGGAGCATTAGAAAAATGTAATAATGCAATTCAAGTTAATTTTCCAAGTACTTTAAAAGTACTAAGCAATCAGGCTTTAAAAGGAATGAATAATGTTAGGAACATTACATTAGGAAAAAATGTAGAAACAATAACAGGAGAAAGCTTTAGTTATAATAGAGGCTTACAAAGTATTGAAATTGATTCAGAAAACCCTAATTTTATGGCAGAAAATGGAGCGATTTATACTAAGAATAAAAAAAGCCTAGTAGCATTTGTTAATATTACTGCAACTTCATTTGAAATACCAGAAGGAGTAGAAACAATAGAATATCTGGCTTTTGGTGGTAGAGATCAATTAACAAAAATAATTTTACCAAATACTATTAAAGCAATATACGAAAATGCATTTGCTAGATGTAATGGATTAACAAAATTAGAGATTCCAAATAGTATAGAAGTAATTGGAAATTGGGCATTTTCTGAGTGCTCTAATTTGCGAGAAATTATTATTGACAAATCGAAAGGCAGTATTTCTGGTTCTCCATGGGGATGTACTTATGGGGAAAGGGCAATTAAATGGCTTAGATAGTTGGAAATATAATTAATTTGACAGAAATGGCATAAGTTTATATAATTAGCACATAATAGAAATTAGGGAGGAAATGACCATATGGTTATTGATATGAATTACTGGGGAAAAGTGCTAAAAAATATTGCAGTTTTGGCTTTAACCATTTTAGGTGTTTATTTAGGGTTTAAACTAGCAATATTTTATATGCCATTTCTTGTTGCATTTATTATCGCTTTAATGTTAGAACCTTGTATTCGTTTTATTATGAAAAAAACAAAATTAAAAAGAAAAGCAAGTTCAATTTTAGTATTTGTTATAGCAATTATTATTATAGTAGGATTACTTGTTTGGGCAGGAGTTACAATTGTATCAGAAGCTTCTAATCTATTAACTAGTTTAAATGAATATTTTGAAAAAGGATATGCATTAGTACAAGATGTAATTTCTAAAATAGATTTTAGTAGATTACAAATACCAGAAAATATTATGAATACCATTCAAGAATCTGCAATGGAATTCTTGGGAACATTGACAGAATGGGCTAAGAATGCTTTAACAGGAGCAATTAATTTTTTAACGTCTATACCAACAATAGGGGTGTATACAGTTATAACATTATTATCATTGTATTTTATGTGTGTAGATAAAGTATATATGATAGACCAATTAGAACATCATTTGCCACAAACATGGGTGAAAAAAATTGGTGTACATTTAAAAGGATTAGTAAAGTCTTTAGGTGGATATCTAAAAGCAGAACTCACATTGGTACTTATTTCATTTATCATATCTGTTATTGGATTATACATTTTCCACTTTGCAGGATTGAATGTAGAATATCCATTATTAATGGCTTTAATTATAGGATTTGTAGATCTGTTACCAATTTTTGGTTCAGGAACATTTATGATACCTTGGGCAATTATTTCTGCTTGCACAGGAGACTTTACGTTAGCAGTTGCCATTTTAGTATTATGGGCAATTATGTCTATTGTAAGACAAATGATAGAACCTAAAATTGTCAGCCGGACACATTGGAATTCATCCAATCTTTACATTAATTGCTATGTATACAGGATTCAAATTCATAGGTGTATTGGGAATGATTATAGGTCCGATTTTATTAATTGTTTTGAAAAATATATTTGCTACATTTATTGACAAAGGAGTATTTAAATCCATTTTCGAAAGGTAACTTTGATACAGTTTTATAAAATAGAATACTAGAAGATAAAGTAATAGAACAAAATTAATTGAACCAGAAAATAAAATAACAGGAGAAGAAAAAAATGGAATTAACAGCCACATATATTGTTTCACAAGTATTTGCAATACTGATGTATGCATTATTGGCTTCAACTTATTATTTAAAAAATAGAAAAACTGTGCTGACCATTAATATTTTAGCAATGGTAGCACAAGCTATTTCTTTTATTTGTTTGAAAGCATATACAGGTTTAGCAATGGATATCGTTGCGATTATCCGTAATATTATATTTATGATAGATGAAAAGAAAAATGGCAAGAGTGAACAAAATACAAAAAAAGATATTATTATTTTGGCAGTATTATATGTTATTACCATATTACTAAGTGTCTTTACTTATAATGGACTTCCAAGCTTATTCTCAGTATTAGGAACTTTTCTATACACTTATTCTGTGTGGCAGAAAAATACCAATACATATAAATTACTTGGAATTCCAACTAGTATATCATGGATAGCATACAATATTTACATCAAATCTATTTTTGGAGGTATTTTGGAAAGTATTGTACTAATTTGCTCAGGTATAGGATACTTGCTAGCTAAGAAGAAAACGAGCAAACAAGGTGAAGAGGAGTCTAATATACAGAAGTAGAAGTGGTAACAAAGGAGTCATCAGGAGGATATACATATTCTTCAGATGGCTTTTCTATTTTCTGTATCTTTTCAATTTGAAGAACAGGAATTTCTCCATGATAGTTCCCTTTTGTGATTTTGCCTTCGATTTCTACCCAAGAATTATCTTCGTATTTCGCCGCATCTTCACATTCACATAAAAAGCCTACGACAACAGTTTGAAAATCAGAAGAAATAACCATGTTTCTACCTAATACAAATTGAGTTTGCGTAAAATCTATCATACGATAAACAAAACCAGAAAATTTGATTTTTTGCCCAACGTATTGGTCTGTATTTTCATGCACAGCTTTTAAAACATTTGTATAGTTATTCACATTTAATTCTTGTACTTCTTCTGTTTTAGCAGTATCATTTGTTTTAAAGAAATTATTACCTAAAATACGATAGCAAACAATAGCTGTAACAAGAAGAATAATAACAAATAAGATGCCAAGCAAGATTTTGCCTAATTTATTTCCATTCACTTTTACATTACAAATAAACATAAGATTTCCACCCTTTAATTTTATTTAGTAATAAGTATTCAAACATTTAGTAATTATGACTATAACATTATTATTAAGAATTAATTGAAATCTTTCTAGAACTCTTGCGATTTTTCAGTAAAAGTGATATAGTAACAAAGAATATTATGATTAACGTTAGGAAGGAAGAAAACAATGGGATTATTTAAAACATATAGCGAAAAAGAAGTAAAGAGAGTAAAGCCAATTGTAGAGAAGATTAACAGTTTAGAAGAGGAATTTCAGAAATTAACAGATGAGCAGTTAAGAGGTAAAACGGCAGAATTTAAAAAGCAATTAGAAGAAGGTAAAACCTTAGATGATATTTTACCAGAAGCATTTGCAACAGTCAGAGAAGCATCAAAAAGGGTATTGGGAATGAGACACTTTGATGTTCAATTAATTGGTGGTATTATTCTTCATCAAGGAAGAATTGCCGAAATGAAAACAGGTGAAGGTAAAACTTTAGTTGCCACATTACCTGTATATTTGAATGCCTTAACAGGAAAAGGTGTACATGTTATTACAGTTAATGATTACCTAGCCAAAAGAGATAGTGAATGGATGGGGAAAGTATACAAATTTTTAGGGTTAACAGTTGGACTAGTTATCGCAGGAATGGAGCCAGAAGCAAAAAGAGAAGCGTATCATGCAGACGTTACATATGGTACAAACAACGAATTTGGTTTTGATTACCTAAGAGATAACATGGTTATTTATAAAGAGCAATTAGTACAAAGAGAATTAAACTATGCTATTGTCGACGAAATTGATAGTATTTTAGTAGATGAGGCTCGTACGCCACTTATCATTTCGGGTCGTGGAACTCAATCATCTGATTTATATAAAAAGGCAGACAACTTTGTTAGAAGATTAACTCCAAAAGTAATTGTAGAAGAAGATTTAAAAGACGAAGCTCAAGCAGAAGATAATGAAAACTATGATTACATTGTTGACTTAAAAGCAAAATCAGCTTCTTTAACACAAAAAGGTATTGAAAAAGCAGAAAGAGAATTTAATTTAGAAAACTTCAATGATATTGAAAACTCTGAATTAGTACACAATGTTAATCAAGCTTTAAGAGCACATGGTATTATGAAAAAAGATATTGATTACATTGTAAAAGATGGAGAAGTGCTAATTGTAGACGAATTCACAGGACGCATTATGTATGGAAGAAGATACAATAACGGACTACATCAAGCAATTGAAGCAAAAGAACATGTTAAAATTGCAGATGAGTCTAAAACACTTGCAACAATCACTTTCCAAAATTACTTTAGAATGTATGACAAACTATCAGGTATGACTGGTACTGCTATGACAGAAGAAGCTGAATTTGAAGAGATTTATCACTTAGATGTTATTGAGATACCAACTAATAAACCAATGATTCGTGATGACCACCATGATATCATTTACAAGAATGAAGATGCTAAATTTAGAGCAGTTATCAATGATATCAAAGAAAGCCATGCAAAAGGACAACCAGTTCTAGTTGGTACAGTTTCTATTGAAAAGTCTGAAAAATTAAGTAGTTTATTGAAGAAAGAGGGAATTAAGCATGAAGTATTAAATGCTAAATTCCATGAAAAAGAAGCTGAAATTATTGCACAAGCAGGTAAATACGGGGCAGTTACGATTGCAACAAACATGGCGGGTCGTGGTACCGATATTATGCTTGGTGGTAATAGTGAATATCTAGCAAAACAAGAAATGAGAAGACAAAGATATACAGAAGAGCAGATAGAACAAGCCACAGCCTTTAATGAAACTCAAGATGAGAAAATTATAGAAGCAAGAAAGAAGTTTAAAGAACTAGAAGAGAAATTTGACCAAGAAATCAAAGAAGAAAAAGAAAAGGTACTTGCAGCTGGCGGATTAAAGATTATTGGTACAGAAAGACATGAGTCTAGAAGAATTGATAATCAGCTTCGTGGACGTAGTGGTCGTCAAGGAGATCCAGGAGAATCAAGATTTTATATAGCATTAGACGATGATTTAATGAAAATCTTTGGTGGTGATGCCATTACTAGAGTATATAATACATTAGGTGCAGATGAAGACATGCCACTAGAATCAAAACTACTTTCTAATGCAGTAGAAACCGCCCAAAAGAAAGTAGAAGGTCAAAACTTTAGTATTCGTAAAAATGTCTTACAATATGATGATGTTATGAATGTACAAAGAGGAACTATTTATGATCAAAGAAGAAGAGTTCTTGATGGAGAAGATTTAAAGAAAATCATATTGAATATGATAGACAACTTAGCAGAAGAAACAACTATGGAATATTTATCAGAAGTAGCAGACTTTAATTTAGATGCATTTAATCAAGATGTAGCTGTTAATTTCGGAATTACTGAACTAGAAGCTACTAAGAAAGATAAAATAGTATCAACTGAAGTAGCAGAAGAATTAAAACAAAAAGCACATCAAATCTACGAACAAAAAGAACAAGAAATAGGTAGCGATAACATGAGAGAACTTGAAAGAGTTATCATGCTAAAAATTGTTGATGATAGATGGATGGATCACATTGAAGCAATGGACGAACTTAAAAATGGTATTGGTTTACGTGCTTATGGTCAAAAAGACCCTGTTGTTCAATACAGAATGGAAGGCGCAGATATGTTTGATCAAATGAATTTAGATATTCAAACAGATGTCATCAAATTCTTAATGAACGCTAGAAAAAGAGAAGAAAACTTACAAAGAACAACATCTGTCAAGATTACAGGAGAAGGATTTGAGGATACATTAAGAGATTTAGATACACAAGCGCCTAGAAAATCAGGAGGAAATATGACAGTAGTCAATACTGCTCCAAATGTAGGAAGAAATGACCCTTGCCCTTGTGGTTCGGGAAAAAAATATAAGAATTGCTGTGGAAAGTAAAATGAATTATTTTATTAGTCAAGAAATATTTAACTGGTATAATTTAAGTAGTACACAAAACTATAATGGTGAAAATATAAAAGAGTGTTATGATTATTTAAATCATGCAGAAAGCCTAATTGTTGATTTTAAAGATAAGTTTCATGTTCAAGACGCAATTAGAAATTTAAAGGTTGTTGTGGATAAGCGTATCAAACAGATTGAAAGAGTTTATGATTTTAAATCATATTTTCCAAAGCAACATATATTAGAGACTTATAAAGAACTAGGAATCGTTAAAGGATTCGTTATTAAAAAGCTTTTTACTATTAGAAACGATATAGAACATAATGAATTAGATTATTCTGATGTAGAACAATGCCATGATCTTTTGGATACGGTTTGGTATTTTTTGAAATCAACTGATGAGATGGTATATACAGCTAATACAGGCATAGAGGTGGCTGAAGATGATGATATTGAAGACGAAGAACCATGGGTTGGAATTGATATTGATAGTCCAAAAATGAAAGATGTAGAAATTAGAGGTAAAGTGAATAAAGATTTCTTATCTAAAGAAAGTTTTGAAAATGCTATCGAAATAGAAAATGTCGAAATAAAAGAAGTAGATGAGGAAAGAATTTATTTCACTGGAAATATTGTATTAACTAATAATACAAAAATTTTAATAGCTAAAAAAATTTTTATAAATAGAACACCAAATTAATAATAAAAAATAGAACCATAAAAGAGGAGGCGGTAATCAAACCACCTCCTCTTGCCAGGGAAAAGTTGCGTGATATTTTGAACCTTTTTCAATTGTTCTCCTTTGCCTTTTCTTCTGTCAAGATTTTCATTGCTGTTTCTTCTGTGACCAGAGTGTGCTTTTGATTCAGAACCAGGAACAAATTGTCATCGCCGATTTCCTCTTTTTTGTGTCCAATTGCTTTGACAGCAATGCGGAAGTCGTTTCTGTCGATTTCGTTGAAATCGATGATCAAGCGAACCTCTTTGTTCTTGAGCTGAGACTGCCAGCCTGCTCCCATAACCCCTGTAATTTCCATGAGGAGATCGAGTTCCTGCATGTCATCCTCGTTTTCCAAAGAAAAGGATAAACCAGGGGTTACAAAAAAGGAACCACAGGTACCTTGGAAGACAAACCGAAGTCTTTTAGGAATGGTTCTTAAAGTGGAATCAACAACGATGATGCTAGAATTAATTGTCATTAACATAGTTATAGCCTCCCTAGTATTTAAAACGCATTTTTACGCTTAAGATTACTATTATTATATCATACTTAACATAAAAAGTCAAAAATGCAACTTGAACATCGTAGAATTTAATGATATAATAAATAATCTCAATAAGAAGGGGTGAGAAAAGTAATGATAGAACTTGAAGAAAATAGCAGAAAGTTACAGGATTTGAAGGAAAGATTACTAAAGATAGGTGATTCACTTTGATGTAGTAAATAAAGAAAAAGAATTAAAGTTTTTAGAAGAACAAACTATGAATAATGACTTTTGGAATGATACAGAAAACAGTTCAAAAGTATTAAAAGAAATAAATGGTCTAAAAGCGAAAGTAGAAGGATTTCATAAAATACAAAATGAATTAAATAATATTGAGGAAATGAATGAATTATTAGAAATAGAACCTGATGAAGAAATGGCAAAAGAAGTAATCAAATCTACTTCTATAGCAGAAAAAGAAATTGAAAAATTAGAAATTACTACTTTATTATCAGGGAAATATGATAGTAATAATGCTATTATTACAATTCACCCTGGTGCAGGGGGAACGGAAGCACAAGATTGGGCTGAAATGTTATATCGTATGTATAGCAGATGGTGCAATGCAAAGAATTACGATTTAAAAGAGCTAGACTATTTAGAAGGTGATGAGGCAGGAATTAAAAGTGTTACATTTTCCGTTAATGGAGAATATGCATATGGCTACTTAAAAGGAGAAATGGGAGTTCATCGTCTAGTTAGAATTTCACCTTTTGACGCAGGAGGAAGAAGACATACGTCATTTGCTTCTATTGAAGTATTGCCAGAGATTGCAGATGATATTGAATTAGAAATTAATCCTGATGACATAAAAATGGATGTATATAGAGCATCTGGGGCAGGAGGGCAACATATTAATAAAACTTCATCAGCAGTGAGATTAACACATATTCCAACAGGAATTGTAGTAGCATGTCAAACAGAACGTTCACAATTTCAAAATAAGGATACAGCACTTAAAATGTTGAAATCTAAATTATTAAATTTAAAAGAAAGAGAGCAAAAGGACACAATTGAAGAATTAAAAGGTATTCAAATGGATATTGCATGGGGAAGCCAAATTCGCTCTTATGTATTTTGTCCTTATACTTTGGTAAAAGACCATAGAACGAATTATGAAGTGGGAAATGTGCAAGCCGTTATGGACGGAGATTTAGACGAATTTATTGATTCTTATTTAAAATGGAATGTGGAGAAAGATACGAAATAAATAAAAGTTTATAAATGTAAAAATACACTTTCAATTAATTTGAAAGTGTATTTTTGAATCAATTCTATGTGTTGTCTTTTAATAATTTTATAATTTCTTTTCTCATAAAAAGAGGTTCAATTATTAATTGACCATTTTCAAAGCTACCTTCAAAAAAATTATTCAAGTATTCTTCAGTAGATGAAAAAGGTGTATATAAAATACAGTAACCATTTAAGATATCAATACAATTTAGAAATATATAGTCTAATTTCTTTTCTTGTAAGATATCAATAAGTATTGATTTGATTTCATGTTGATAATTTTCCAAAAGAGAGTTGGCATTTACAATTTCCAATTGAGCAATGATTATTTTTTTATTAGCAATTTCTAAAATATATTCCGCCTCCATTTCTAATCGTAAATCAGATTCATTAATTTCTGATTTTTGTTCAAAAATAGTTTGAATATATTGCTCACTTATTTCTGAAAACTGTTCTTTTAACCATTGTGAAATTTTTCTATCCTTAACTGATGTATTTCTTGAATTTAGGTTAATAGAATTAGAAATGATGGCATAATATAGTAAAATAGCAGAGTTTCTAGAAATAGGAATATTACTTTGATAGAACTTTTCAGCAATCAGTGTAGCAACAGCTCCCAATAGCTCAATTTGTACTTTGGCTTTTGAAAATTTTTCTAAGTCCTGACTAGGGATATGATGATCAATAACCTCCACAATATTATTAATAGCAATACATTTTGGAATATCTCTTATTGTATTAGTATCGACAATGATGACAGGACTATTTTCTATCTCTTGGCAAGAGGATAATGAAATGTGGAATAAATTGCAGACAATATCAACTTCTTTCTTAGGCTCTCCCTCAATATAATAATTAGCTTTCTGACCTGTTTTTTGTAGAAATTCTGCATAAGCATAAGAAGCTGCTACTCCATCTAAGTCAGGATTGCAATATGAAGTAACAATAGTTTGTGACATAAATAAATCCTCCTAATAGTAAAGTTAACCAAATTATATCATATTACATATAATATACAAGTCAAATTTAGAATTAAATTGGCTTGTATTTTTCAGATAAGGACATGAGTTTATGGACATTAAAGTTATTAAATTTGGAGGAAGTTCACTTGCTAATGATGAAAATTTGAAAAAGGCTGCACAAAAGACCATTCAATTTTTGAAGGATAAGCGAAAAGTAGTTGCAATTTTATCGGCTCAAGGAAAGACAACAGATACCTTGTTAGCAGAGGCTAAAAGATTAAGTAACAATCCAAACAAAAGAGAATTAGATATGTTAGTATCAGTTGGAGAGCAAATATCAATTAGTAAGTTTGCTATTCTTTTAAATGAAATGGGATATAAAGCCATTTCGTTAACAGGGGAGCAAGCAGGTATTATAACAGATAAAAATTACACTCAAGCGAAAATACAAGAAATTCATCCATACAGAATATGGAAAGAATTAGAAGAAAATGATGTGGTTATAATTGCAGGATTTCAAGGAATAGATGCACAAAGAAATATTACTACTTTAGGTAGAAATGGATCAGATACAAGTGCGGTTGCAATAGCAGCAGCTTTGGAACAAAAGGAATGTTATATTTTTACTGATACAGATGGAATTTATGATAAAGATCCTAATCAACATATTAATGCCAGAAAAATAGAATCTATTTCATATGAAGATATGGATATATTGGCACAAAATGGAGCTAAAGTATTACATGATAGATGTATAAGAATAGCCAAGAAATATGGAATCAAAATCATGGTTAAATCTACTTTTAATGATAATCAAGGCAGCATTGTACAAAAATAGTTTATGTCAGATAGACAAAAAAATGATAAAATGGTTCTAAATAAGACAAGACCTGAATATAATAAGATTAGACTTATTTTTTTAAGGAGTGGTACAAATGCCAATAGATGAGAGAAAAACAATGTCAAGTATGACAAATGTAATTCAAAATATTATTTTGGAGAACAGAGAAAAATTAAATATTTCTGGAGTTTTGGATGTTTTAAGTTTTGATGACCAAATTGTTATTTTAGAAACAGAATTGGGATTACTTACAGTAAAAGGAGAAAATTTGAGAATCAATAAATTAAGCCTTGATACTTCAGAAGTTACAGTAGATGGAGAAATTTTTCAACTAGCATATAGTGAAAAGGAAAATATGGAAAAGGGTGGAAGCTTTTTAAACAAAATATTTAAGTAATATGCATTTCTTCTAACTTTATAAAGATATTAAAGGAGGAATAAGAAATGCAAGAAGTTTATGAACAGCTATTTTGCCTATTAATATTTATAGTAACAGGAATTCTAATAGGATTATTATTTGATATATTTAGAATTTTGAGAAAAAGTTTTCATACTTCAGATATTATTACATATATACAAGATATTTTATTTTGGCTATTAGCAGGAAGCATGATGTTATTTTCTATATTTACTTTTAACCATGGAGAAATTAGAAGTTATGTTTTTATAGGAATTTTAATTGGTATAATTATTTACATGTTAGCTATTAGCAGATTTTTTGTAAAGTTTTCAGTAAAGATTATTCAATTTTTTAAAAAGGTTTTGTCTTATCCAATTCATTTAATAGAAAAAATAATAAAGATAATATTGATAAAGCCAGCTTTGTGGATAGTAAAAAAAGGAAAGATAATTTTTAGTTCTAAAAAATTACATAATTTTACAAAAAACAGCAAAAAACTTACGGAAACAATAAAAAATAAAGGAAAAAAGAAGGAATTTTATAAAAAATGTAGAAAAAATACATAAGGTATGTTATAATCATACTATAAATTTGATTAAGGGAAGCACAGATGAAAAATATCAAAAATAAGAGTTTATTAAAGAAATTTTTGTTTATAGGAATTATTATATATGTTGTTTATACTTTTTTTTCACAACAAAAAATGTTAAATGCATATAAAGAAGATCAAGAACGATACTCTGAACAAATTGCAGAAGCAGAAGAATTACAAGAAGAACTAAAAACAACAAAAGAAAATATTAATTCTAAAGAGTATGTTGAAGAAATAGCCAGAGAAAAGCTAGATATGTATTTACCAAATGAGAGAGTATACATTGACATTAGCAAATAAAATAAAAGAGGCATATCTATTGCCTCTTTGTCTAGTATATATTATTTATCTTTAATTGTATTTAAGGTCATTGACTTATATCTATTATTTCCAATTTATAGTAAAAATATAATTATATAAAATTAACAAATGTTATAGGTCTATAACATTTAAGATGGGGGCAAAAAATATGGAGTTTGAAAATTGTACATTAGTGGAATTACGCCAAATTGCAAAAGAAAAAGGAATAAAGAATACCTCGAAAATGAAGAAAGAAGAATTAATTGAAGAATTGTCTAAAGAAAAAGGACAAGCAGAAAATGAAGAAAATATGGAAGCTTCTAATAATGATACAGACGGTGGGTATAAAGTAACTAATGCAGATGACCAAATTGTAGAAGGAATTTTAGAAGTACTACCAGATGGATATGGATTTTTAAGGGGAGAAAACTATCTATCAACGCCAAAAGATGTATATGTTTCTCCTGTTCAAATTAGAAGATTTAGACTAGACAAGGGAGACAAGATAAAAGGTATTTCTAGACTTCCAAAAGAGGGAGAAAAATTCCCTGCGCTTATTTATGTAGGTGAAGTAAATGGCGAAGCTCCTGAAAAGGCATATAGAAGAACAAAATTTGATGATTTAATACCAATTTATCCAAATGAAAGAATTCGTTTAGAAACCGTTCCAACAGAGTACGCTATGAGAATTATTGACTTAATGTCACCAATTGGAAAAGGGCAAAGAGGCATGATTGTGGCACCTCCAAAGGTAGGTAAAACAACACTTCTTAAAAAGATAGCGAATAGTATTACCACTAATAATCCAGAAGTAGAATTAATTGTATTATTAATTGATGAGCGTCCTGAAGAAGTAACTGATATGCGAAGAAGCATTAACGGAGATGTTATCTATTCTACTTTTGATGAATTACCTGAACATCATGTAAAAGTAGCAGAAATGGTATTAGAAAGAGCAAAAAGGCTAACAGAACAAAAGAAAGATGTTGTTATCTTATTAGATAGTATTACTCGTTTAGCAAGAGCATATAACTTAGTTATTCCATCATCAGGAAGAACATTATCAGGAGGTTTAGACCCAAGTGCCTTACATAAACCTAAGAAATTCTTTGGAGCAGCTAGAAATATAGAAAATGGAGGAAGCTTAACAATTTTAGCTACAGCATTAATTGAGACAGGAAGTAGAATGGATGAAGTTATTTTTGAAGAATTTAAGGGAACAGGTAACATGGAAGTTCACTTAGACAGAAAACTATCTGAAAAGAGAATTTTCCCAGCAATTGATATTAATAAATCTGGTACTAGACGTGAAGAGTTGTTATTAGATTCAAAAGAATTAGAAACTGTATTTGCTTTAAGAAAAGCAATGTCAACAATGGCTGTTTCTGATATAACCGAAGAATTAATTACAGAAATAATGAATACAAAAACAAATCAAGAATTTTTAGAGAAAATGGCATTATTTTTAAAGAATGTGAAATAACAAACAAGAGTAGGGCAAACCTACTCTTGAAAATTTATTAGTTGGAGAAGTTAAAGTGGAAAAAGAATTTGAGAAATATTTAAGTAAGTTAACCTGCAGAGGATGTTATAATCATTGCAATTTAAACAGTCCAAATTGTGGAAGAAGTTTAGTTTTTATTAAAGAGGCAAAAGAAAAGTTTGAAGAAAGTAAGAGAGAAGAATTAAGAAAAAGAGAATAAAAAAGCAAAATATTATTGCGCAAAATCAAAGTTTTGCGCAATAAGAGATAGGAGCAAAAATAGAACTATACGAATATAGTCCTACTCTTGAAATTCTGCTATTCCTCTAATAAAGCCTATTTCAGCTCATTATTTAACAACAAACTTAATTAAATTGCCTTAAAAACGATTCTGGAGCTTCATTATTTTTGATTATTCCTAGTTGGATTTTTTCATTATTGTAACTTCATAAATTTAAAAAAATTTATATAACTTTAGATTATTTTATCAAAATTTCCTGAATCCTTATATTTCAATATTTTGCTTGATTTTATAGACAACAAACTATATGTCTAATTTTTTAAAATGCCTTAAAATCGATTCTCGTGGCTCGCTTTTTCAACCATTTTTAAGAACTTTTTATAATAAACTAAAAATCAACATTTTACTAAAATTATATTATAAAGATTAGATTTGGTTATACAAGAATCAAATTTGAAACATGTAATTTGTTAAATAAATTATTAAAATGTTTTAAAATTAATTTTAGAGTTTCATAATATAAAATTGTATTATAAATTGGTAATCTAAATTTATATAAAACTATTATATAAAAATTTTATAAATTTATAATACAATTAATTATTTATAAATATATACAACAAATGTTCGTTTTTATTATTTTTAAAATCAATTCTGGTGGCCCATTTTTTAAACTACTACTCTACTCCCTATGCTGTTATGAAAATGGCAAAAGCAAGTGACCAAATAGAATACTTGCTTTTGCCATCTTTGATAAATATTTCTCTTATACTCCCATCTTTAACCGGATAAAATAATTAGCCTCAGCCATCTTATGGCTGTCATATTGCGTTTTGAATTCACCATTTTTACAGGTTCTAATTTCAATAACAGCAGACCAATTTGGAAAAGGCATATCATCAATGATAATTTCCTCTAATATATTATCTTTACTACGATAAAGTATATAAAGATTGTTTATGCCCCTTTTTAGTCTATAACCATCATTTTCTAGCAATTGGTCAACGATGCTGTTATGCATAAGAAACCATGAGTCTTCAATCTCGGCTTTTCTGTCGGATAGAAAGTCTAAGAGATACGTTTTTTTAGGTAAAGCTAAATTTAATAATTCCATAGTAGTCCTCCTCTCGATGTACTCTACCAATAACAGTTATACAAATATGAATATTCATATTTGTATTTATTATATAATAAATACAAAAACAAAGACTAACAAAACACATACGAATTTTGTTAGTCTTTAATATGTATATATACATAGCAATTATCATTTTTCTCATAATACTCAAAACTATAATTTAAATCAATATCTAAATTAGTAGATAAAACAAATTGAGTATAAATATTATGTATTAAAGGGGCAATATCTGATTGATTAGCTCCACCACAATCAAATACAGCATATTTTCCAGATATAATTTTAATTGGCTCAGAACCTTCAAGCTTTTCCTTACATCCTACATAATAATTCTCTGTATTATCGTCTTGTCTAAATGTAAGTCCATACATACCCAGTTCTACGATTTTTTCAAAAAGATTCCTATCTTTTAAATTCTGATATAATTCTCTAATTCTGTATAAGAAATCTTCCCTTGTTTGGGCATATGGAGTTTTATATCCATATAGATGTATTTCCTCAACCTCTTCAATTTTATATGAGTATTTAAAGGGTGCCATAAGCTGATTTAATTGATATATTGGAAATTGCACAAATTCAACATTGCTTTTTCTACATTCGCTAGGTGTCATATTAAACATATTTTTAAAGCTTCTGGAAAAGGATATTTCTGATTCATATTGATATTTAATAGCTAAATCTATTACTTTTATATTTGAGCTTTTTAATTCTTCATAAGCCTTACTTAGTCTTCTTTTTCTAATATATTCTGATAAAGACATATTAGTAATAAAAGCAAATATTCTTTGCATGGACTGTTCTGAAACTGCTAATATCTTTGATAATTTATGATAATCAATTTTTTCAGTTAAATGATTTTCTATATATTTAATTAATTCTTCGAATTTCATTCTATTATCCATATTTTATTCCTTCTTGACTTTTACTCATCTTATATTAATTCATATTATATATGTTTTTTATTTAAAAATCAATATTTGTATAATGTACAAATTTCTTTTATGCATATAATTTAGAGCAATATTGATTTTAAATATAGTTATGATATAATATTCACAGCAATATTTAAAGGAGAAAAGTAATATCATGATAGATAGAAGGGATAATCCCCCATTTCTTAACTCATTTTTAGACTATTTAACGGTTATTTTAAATAAATCTCCTAATACTGTAAAGGAGTATAATTACGATTTAGCACATTTTCTAAAGTATTTGATGCATCATTATGAATTATCTCAAGAAGAAGAAATAAAAAGTATTGTCATCAAGGAAATGTCAATTGATGTATTAAAAAGGGTAACATTAGACGACATTCATTCCTTCCTATTTTACCTAACAAATACTTTCCATAGTAAAGCTGCTACTCGTGCCAGAAAAGCTGCTAGTATTCGTGTATTTTTTAATTACCTAACGCAAAAAGAAAAACTGTTAGAAGTAAACCCAGCACAAGGTTTAGAGACACCTAAAATAGATAAAAGACTACCAAAATATTTATCACTAGAGGAAAGTCAGAAACTTTTAGAAGTAACAAAAGCCCAAAAAGATGAAAATAAAGAAAGAGATTTTGCTATCATTGTTTTGTTTCTAAATTGTGGAATGCGTTTATCTGAATTGGTTGGAATTAATATTAAAGATATTAACTTCTCCGATGGTAAAATGACTGTTATTGGTAAAGGAAACAAAGAAAGAACTATTTACTTAAATGAATATTGTATTAGTGCTATTAAAGACTATTTAGCAGTAAGACCACATGACGGCGTAAAATATACTTCTAAAGATGCTTTGTTTTTAAGTAAACGCAAGGAACGTATTAGCAATAGAATGGTACAAGAAATTGTAAAAAGAGAACTTGGACGAGCAGGATTAGATATGAATAAATACTCCGTCCATAAACTAAGACATACTGCAGCTACTTTAATGTATCAAATACGGAAAAGTAGATATTAGAGCTTTGCAAGTTTTATTAGGGCATGAAAGTATTTCTACTACTGAAATTTATACCCATGTAGATAATATTCAAGTAAGAGATGCAGTCAATAGTATTTCTGAAGAATTAAATGGAAAAATATCATAAAATAAAAAGAACTTCTATATTGAGCAGATAATAGAAGTTCTTTTGTATTTAAAGTACAGGAACTTTTAAAGCTTGTCCCACTTGTAGATTAGTGTTAGTTAATTGATTTACTTTCTTTAGTTCACTAATAATGTCACGGATGTCTTTTTCTGTATAATATGGATTATTTTTTTGCTGATAATTAGCAATAGACCATAGTGTATCTCCTTTTGCAACTGATATGGTTTCATAACTTATATATTCCTTTTCATTATGTGATAATGTAGCTTTAGGGAAAAATAGTATAATGGCTATTAGTATTCCAAGTAAAATAAACATACTTCTTACAAATTTTCTCATATTTACAATCTTCATTTTTTTCATAAATTACTCCTTCTTTCATTTGTTTTTTTATAATTAACATTCATTTTATACGAACATTTATTTCTGATTATGTTTATATTATAATCGAACGAAAGTTCCTTGTCAATACTTTTGAACAAAAAAATGTTTGTATTCTTAAAAATATTTTTTAAACTCTCGAAATTACTGAATAATAAGGCAAATAAATTTTTAAAACATAAAAAATACACCTTGAAATAGGTATCTATTTCAAGATGTATTTAATATCTCTATTCTAAAACTTTATTTTACAATTTCAGCAGTGTCTCTTGCAATCATTAATTCTTCGTTAGTTGGCACTACAAACACTTTAACTTTAGAATCTGGTGTTGAAATTTCTACTTCTTTTCCTCTACAATTATTCTTTTCTTTATCAATTTTAATTCCTAAGAAAGATAAAGAGTTGCAGATTTCTTCTCTAACTTCTATACCATTTTCTCCAACACCACCAGCGAATGTAATAACATCTACTCCATCCATTTGTGCAGCAAATCTTCCAATATAACCAATTACTTGATATACAAATGTATCAATAGCAAGCTTTGCTCTTTCATTTCCTTCTGCAGCAGCTTTTTCAATGTCTCTGTCATCAAAACTTATTCCAGAAACTCCTAATTTTCCAGATTTTTTATTCAAAATTGTATCGATTTCATCTGGTGTTAGGTTTTCTTTATTCATTAAGAAAGGAATGATAGATGGATCAATATCTCCTGATCTACTTCCCATAGGAATACCTGCTAAAGGTGTAAATCCCATAGAAGTATCAACAGATTTTCCAGCCTTTACAGCACATAAACTTCCACCTTGTCCTAAGTGACAAGTAATAATTTTCAAATCTTCAGCTGGCTTATTCATAAGTTCAGCTACTCTTCTTGCTACAAATTTATGAGAAGTTCCATGGAAACCATATTTTCTGATAGCATATTTCTCATAATATTCATATGGAATAGCATATAAATATGCTTTTTTAGGTAATGTTTGATGGAAAGCTGTATCAAATACAGCAACCATAGGAATATCTCCCATAACTTCTCTACAAGCTTCAATTCCTTTAATTTGTGCTGGCATATGTAATGGTCCTAAAGGAATGCATTCTTTCATAATATCTACTACTTCATTAGTAATCAATACAGAGTCACTTAGTTTTTCTCCACCATGTAAAATTCTATGTCCAATAGCATCAATTTCTGATAAATCGTTGATAACACCATATTCAGGATGTGTTAATTGATCTAATACTAACTTCATTCCTTCCTCATGTGTTTTTACAAGTTGCTCTATTTTGTGTTTTTCTCCACTAACTGTATGTGTTAAAAATGAATCAGGTAATCCAATCTTTTCAAGATATCCTTTTGCCATTAATTCTTCATTCTCCATGTTAATTAATTGATACTTAATGGATGAACTTCCACAGTTTACTACTAAAATTTTCATTTTAAATCTCCTCTCAAATTAATAAATATATTTTTACAGATTTTATCTGTTTTAAACAATAATTATTTCATATCTTGTGCTTGAACACAAGTGATTGCAATAACTCCAGCTATATCATCACTATTGCACCCTCTTGATAAATCATTAACTGGTTTAGCAATTCCTTGGCAAAGTGGTCCATAAGCATTTGCTTTTGCTAGTCTTTGTACTAATTTATATCCAATATTTCCAGCATTTAAATCTGGGAATATTAAAGTAT
>CAJUSU010000017.1:0-16699 GCA_910589185.1 uncultured Clostridia bacterium | reverse complement strand
AATTGTAGTTCCCCATCACAAGCTAAATTTGGTTCTTTTTCTTTTAACAATTTTGTAGCTTCCACTACCTTTTCTGTCAAATCAGAATGAGCACTACCGTATGTAGAATAAGAAAGCATTGCTACCTTTGATTCTTTTCCTGTTAATTGATGAAAACTTTTACTAGAAGAAATTGCAATTTCTGATAAGTCATCAGAAGATGGATTTTCTACTAATCCGCAATCTCCAAATACAAATACTCCATTTTCACCATATTCACAATTAGGAACTTCCATTAAAAAGAATGCTGAAACAAGTTTCGTCCCTGGAGCAGTTTTTAAGATTTGTAAAGCTGGTCTTAAAGTATTTGCTGTTGAGTGACAAGCACCTGATACTAATCCATCTGCATCTCCTTGTTTCATCATCATCATGCCAAAGTAAATTGGTTCTAACAATAATTCTTTCGCTTGTTCAATTGTCATTCCTTTTGCTTTTCTTAATTCATAAAAAGTATTTGCATATTCTTCATATTTTTCTGAAGTTTTTGGATTGATAATCTGAGAGCCAGTTAAATCTATATTATTTTGCTCTGCTTTTTTAATAACTTCTGCCTCATCTCCAATTAAGATAATATTAGCATATTTTTCTTTCAATGCTTTAGAAGCACCTTCTAGCACTCTCATATCTTCACTTTCTGGAAGAATAATTGTTTTTACATCTTGTTTTGCTTTTTGTTTAATTCCATCTATAAATGCCATTATTTTCTCCTCTTTTCTATATATTTTATCCTTAATATTATATAAGGAATTTCGTCAAAATACAAGAGTATATGCAAAAAAAGAACTCTAATTTAGAGTTCTTTAAAACATGGAGCCATTATATAAATTGTAGTATTGATTTGGTATATTAGGTGTTGAATTAGAAATTGTTACAAATTTAATAGAATATATATCAGCATAAATAGTAGTATTGCTTTCTAAAGAACGAAGAAGAATATAACTTGCACCTACATCTTCTAAAATTCCTATTCTATCTACTAAGTTATTTGTCCCAATTAAAAATTCTACCCTTACTAATTTTCCAATTTGTTGTCTTAAAAAAGCAGGTGTGTAAATATTGTTTGTCATTATCTCTGGAGAATTTGCATTTGTAACCACATGATTACCTGTTTGTCTTTGGTTTTGCAATTGATTTTCTTCCATATTACTCATCTCTTTATAATATATTTAGGTTTTAAGATGTACCTATAAACTTTAAGTGTTTGAATAGTTTGAAGTCGGTCTATAAAAACAATGGTCACCTAATCTAGTGTGAAAAGTACCAGAGCCATTAGAAGGAAATGTACTGCCACAAGATGGTCTGAAGGGATTTAGATACCACAAACATTCACCTATCTCGTTTAATCTATTTCCCGCCATTACCCAGTCTGCTATGTTGTAATGAACTTCTGTTGGTGTCATGTTATAAATATTTTGAGGATTGTATTGATTGCGCAAAGTCTCACGTACACAATCAAATTGACCAGGTTGAAAAATAATATTTCGAATACTTCCACCTTGGGAAACTCTAGAATATTCTCCAACTGGAACATTTACTCTATTCATGACTACAGAGGCAACTGCTTTCATTCCATTTTCCCCTTCTCCTCCTGCTTCACATTGTACAATTCTTGCAATTAATTCCCTATCTGAATATGCCATAAATACTCCTCCTCCCTTTATTTTATGTAAAAATAGAGAGAAGAGTGATAAAAGTTAGTCTTTACTAATAAAATATCAAAAATATCTTTCTTTTTATAGCAATATGAGGTATAATAATTTTTATAGATGCGAACATGCTGGAATTGGCAGACAGGCACGTTTGAGGGGCGTGTGCTTAAATAGCGTGTGGGTTCAAGTCCCATTGTTCGCACCAAAAAAAAGAAGTAACATATTTGTTACTTCTTTTTATATATTTAGAGGAAGAAAAAACACTATTTCCCCACTTTAATATTTCCACAATCACATTCGATTTTTAATGTAATATCAGAATTTCTATTACTTCCATTTACTGTACTGTTTCCTAAATCTACTTTAGCATCAACATAAATATCATTTATTTCGCTAACTGTCACATTTCCCAAATCAGCTTTGATAAAGGAATTTTCTTGAATAGAAAGCTGGTCGACTTTTACATTTCCAGAATCAACTGATATGTTACATTTGTTTAAAACTTGTTCAACTTTCACTCCTCCTAAGTCGCATTGAACATTAGCATTTCTAATCTTTCCCACTTCTACATTTCCTGCATCACATTCTACATCTATACTGGCATTTTCAAAATTGCCAATTTCGCAATTACTGTAGTCATTTTTGATTGTAATATCTTTTGCATATTTCGTTGGAACATACACAATGATATCATTTTTTGTAATGCCAAAACTAAAGAAGAAAAATCTCATTTTTCTGGTATAATCAATGGATAACTTCTCATAGGATAAATTCACATTAACATCTTGTGTGTCATTACCATAAATAACTACTTCAAAATTATCATTTGGAGATTCTTTAATCATAATATCTCCAGCATCTTGTTTAATATCAATATCTTGTATTTCATCTAAAGTATAAGTTTGATTAAAAATAACATTTTTACTACTTCTTCCCCATCTTATCATGCTTGTTTCTCCTCCACATAAATATCTTACCAAAAACATGGTTAACGAAAAAATGATAATGGAAAGCAGAATGAGTAAAATAATAATTCCCGTTTTATTCTTCATTATCTTCTTCCTCCTTCAACATAAAAATAAGTTTAACCACTTGGCAAATCAAGCCATCAATCACAAAAATAATCCAAGTAATATGCCAAGCAAATGTAATAAAACTAACGATAAAGTAAATTGCTACACAAATACAACTAATAATTCCATTAATTTGTCTTTGAATTGCATCTTGCCTTTTTTCTGCTTTCGTCTTTTCAAACTTTGGTTTGGACATATAATGCCTAATAATTCGAACAGTTCCCCAACCTATTAATAACAAAAAGATAGAACTTGCAATAATAGGATTTGCATGTTGTACTGGAATTGCTATCATTAAGAATGCTACTGCAACAAAGTAAATAAAGATGGAAGTACTAACTACTTTAGCCGATTTTTCTTTCACTTCTTGCTTGGTAAGCACCTTTTCTTCTTTCTTTTGTTGTTCTTCTGGCTTTTTACCAGTCAACAATTCTTCTACTCCTATTTCAAATAATTCACATAACGGCATAATTTTATCAAAATCTGGAGTACTTTGATTTGTCTCCCACTTAGAAACAGTTTGTCTTGTTACGTTTAATTTTTCTGCCATATCATCTTGCGTTAAATTTTTCGCCTTTCTTAGTTCAAATAATCTTTCACCTAAATTCATTTTCATTTGCTCCTTTCCATATTTTAAATTATATCTATTTTCAAAGTTGCTTTCTATCAATTTGAGTTGGAACTTTGTCAACTAATATTAACATTGCAGTATTTTCAAGGAATTGCGCCACTAAAATAATAAAACAAAATTACAAATTTTACAACCTTTTTCTCAACTATTGTGTAAAAGTGCCTTTTAGTATATAATCTTCGAGAAAAAGAAAAGTTGTATTTTAGGGGGAATATTATTTATGAAAGAACAATTTGTGGCACTTTTAAAAACAGTTCAAAGAGAAGGAATGGATAAATTAATCAATTATTTAGAAAATACAGATTTCTATAAAGCACCTGCTAGTACTAGATTTCACGGAAATCATGAAGGTGGTTTATTAGAACATAGTTTGAATGTATATGAAATGTTAAAAGAAAAACTATCTCATAAGCCATATTCTGATATGGTACAAGCTTCTGAAGAAACCATTGTTTTAATTACTCTATTACATGATATTTGTAAAACTAACTTTTATACAGTAGATTTTCGCAATAAGAAAAATGAAGATGGAATTTGGGTAAAAGAACCATACTATACCATTAATGATACGATTCCTTATGGACATGGAGAAAAATCAGTAATGATGATTAGCAAATTTATTGATCTAACTATGGAAGAAATGTATGCAATTCGTTGGCATATGGGATTTACAGAACCAAAAGAATTATATAATACAATTAGCAGTGTATATGAAAAATTCCCTTTAGCATTAGCTTTGCACGAAGCAGATTTAGAAGCTACCTATTTAAAAGAAAGTCGTAATAAATAATATGAAGTTAGTATATCAAGTGCCAGAAAAAACAGCATATCAAACTGTAAAAGAAGTCTTGAAGATAGAGTTTTCTATGTCTGATAGACTTCTGTTAAAATTAAAAAAATTACAAAAAATATCTCTTAATAGCGAACTAATTTATGTGTACCACCCTATTCAACAGGGAGACATCATTCAATGTGACTTAGAATATGAAGAAGATAATGCAAATATTGTTCCTACTATTCTTCCTTTTTCTATTCTTTATGAAGATGACGGCTATTTAGTAATTGATAAGCCTGCTGGAATTCCTGTGCATCCCTCTTGCGACCATTATACAGATAGTTTATCTAATAGAGTAAGACATTATTTTGACAAAATTGGATTAAAGAAAAAGATACGACCAGTGAATCGATTAGACAAAGATACTTCTGGTCTAGTTATTTTTGCTAAAAATGAATATATCCAAGAATGTCTGGTTAAACAAATGCAGTCAAAAGAATTTGTGAAGAAATATATTGCTGTTGTGAATGGACATTTAGAAAATAAGAAAGGAACTATTCAAGCTCCAATTGCTAGAAAAGAAAATAGTATTATTGAAAGATGTGTGAATGCAAATGGTGATACAGCAATTACCCATTATCAAGTATTATCGCAAGAGCAAATCCAGAAACTATTTCATATAGAAAACCTCAATGAAACAATTAATTTTGATGTTGTAGAATGTACATTAGAAACTGGAAGAACACATCAAATTCGCGTTCATATGGCTCATATTGGTCATTCTCTTTTAGGCGATACACTTTATGGTACTTCTTCTCCTTTGATTGATAGACAGGCGTTGCATTGCTATTATATGAGATTTATTCATCCAATTACGAAACAAGAAGTTGCTTATACGAGTAAACTACCAGAAGACATGAATTCCATAATCAAAGAAGTTATGGCACTATAAACATAGAACATAAAACACCCACTTAGGCAGTTAGCCAAAGTGGGTCATTTTAGTAGCAAATCTATAAGCCGGGTTCTGTCTAGGATAGTCATTTATCTAGTACTTATATTACTATAAGCCTCAAGCCACCAAATTAGAAGACGGCGAGTAGCCTTAACCTTCTATCTCGGTGTTGCTCCAGATGGGGTTTACACTGACCCGATATGTCACCATATCAGCGGTAGGCTCTTACCCTGCCTTTTCATCCTTACCTATAAAATAGGCGGTTATTTTCTGTTGCACTTTCCTTAAGGTTTCCCTCACTGGACGTTATCCAGCATCATTACTCTATGGAGCCCGGACTTTCCTCGTACGCTGTCTTTCGACTGTGCTATACGCGACTATCCAACTTACTACCCTTCTATTATACTGTATTTTTGAAGAAAAATCAATCTATATAATATCCATTTTTCCCATTAAATTTTGATATTGAATAAAGAAAATTTCTCTATCCTGTAATCCAATTGCTTTATTTAGCTCATTTACTAGAATATAGCATTGATTGACTAAAGTTTGATTTTGAAAATTCTGTCCTACACTATTTAATAAACTGGTAAACTGTGTAATTGCCCCTGAAAGTTGCTTCTTTGCTGATGCCCAATCCTCATTAGAAACATATACATAAGCTGTTACAACAGCATTTTTGATTTCTAATATATTCGTCTCTTTACTATTCGACTTGTAATCTTCACTATACTTTGGAAGGAGTTGATATAGTTTGGCAATTTCCTCCATAGCCGCTTTTTTATCTTTCTTTTTGATACTCTGTGTGCTAGAATTCAAATAATCATTAAAAGCTAAGATAGACTTTCCATCTACATTTAAAGCATTTAAATCAATACTAATCGTATTCCAAGATTGATAGAGATTTTCAATTTGCGTTTGAATTGTCTCCCATTTCGTGTCATACTTACCTTGATTTGCTAAAACCCCATTTTGAGTTTCCTTGCTATTTGGTTTATTATTAATCAAATGGTCTTTTGACTGACTTTCTTCTTCATTCTTGGAAGATTTTCCAGAATTTCCCGCAGAGTTATTTTCACTATTAGAACTTTGATTATTCGAATTTGATTTTTGACTATCTTGCAAGGAATCAAATTGCCACTCAGAAGAATTATCTTCTTTCAAAAAGCTTCCTATGTGAAGTCCATTAAAATCTCCTAACATTGAAACAAGATAATTATCAATATATTTAATTTCTTGTGTTACTTTTTCCTCTAATGTAAGTTCTTGCTTTCCATTACTTGCAAATACTACTAGTGAAGATAAAACAAGTATAACTACAATAATGCTAACGAAAATGATAATAACATTTTTCTTCATCTTAAAAAATTCCTTTCTGCTTTCTTTTTATTTAGTTTGACCAAAATATTTCCTTTTATTCTCAAGTATAAATATTTTTGTTTGTTGAATACTATTAATAAAGAAAATTTATAAAAAGGAATGAAAAATGAATGCTCTTGTAAGACTATATAGTGATGAAGAAGGAGAAATTCCCTCTTTCCTATCTCGATTTTTTCAAAATAAAGAAATTGCCATAGAAGATGAACTTCTCTGGCAAAAAGAATATGCCAATCCTCTTGAAATGGTAGACATGATGGGTGCTTTAATTGAAAATCAAGAAGATTATAAAATTAATATGTGGATTAGTTTAGATCAAGATCTTTTTATTAATATTACCAAAAGTAGTATTGATAGTGTTATTCGCTATTTATATGAAAGATACCCCTATTAAACAATAGAGGTATTTTATTTAAACATTTTCTTTTTCTAAAATAATCGTAACCGGCCCATCGTTTTGAAGTGATACTTGCATATCTGCTCCAAATTCTCCAGTAGCTACTTTTTTAATATTTTCTTTTTTGCATTGTTCTACAAAATATTCATATAATTCATTTGCTAAGTCAGGTTTAGCAGCTTCTGTAAAGCTTGGTCTATTTCCATGATTACTATTAGCATATAGCGTGAATTGTGATACAATTAAAAGTTCGCCATCAATGTCTTGAATCGATAAATTCATTTTTTGGTTTTCATCTTCAAAAACACGTAAATGAATTAATTTTTGAACTAAGAAATCAGCAATTTCTTTTGTATCAGTTGGTGCCACTCCAAGTAACACCATAAAACCTTGACGAATCTCTCCTATTGTTTTATTTTCTACTACTACATTTGCATTTTTTACTCTTTGTACTACTAATTTCATGATTCGTTTATGCTAGCTTAGAGTCTAAGCATATCCTTTGTACTACTAATTTCACTTTTCTTCTTCCTTTTTTTCTTAGTATCTTTTTTTAAAATTATAACAAATCTATTCATCCTCATTATCATATTCATTTAGTATACTTATTTCAGTTAAAACTTCTGTGTCATCTAATACATCCTCTGTTTGCTCTTGAACTTCTTTACTATGTTTTAAATTTTGGTCTTCTTCATCAGTTGTCACGATAGTAGCAGGTCCGTCATTTTGCTTTGCCTCTTCTGGTTGTTCTTGGATATATCCACAGTTAGGACAATAATGAAAATCATAGTAAATTTCATAATGACATTCAGGACATTGTTTTAAATCCTTTAATTTTAATAGTTCCATACGAAAAGTATCTATTTCCTCTGCTAAAGTATCAATTCTAGCACATGGATTTAATAAATCTGCCTCTGGATTAACTTCTTCTTTTAAAAGATATTTTTCATACATTGTTTTGCCAATATCTTCATAAATTTCTTGAATTTTTCTTTTATTTTCTGACATCTGAGTCTTTAATTTTATTTCTCGTGCGAGTTTTCCTGTCGCCTTCACTGCACAGTGATAAGTATCAACTGCAGTTTTACTGATTTTATCCATAATATTTTCCATACACTTCCTCCTATATTGATAATAGTATAAGAAAAAATAACGAAAAATATTCTTTTATTCAGATTTTTTTTCACGAGTCATTAATTTTAAAACTGCTTCTTTTGGTTGCAAATGATTATATAAAACATCATAAACTGTTTCAACAATTGGCATTTCAATATTATATTTTTTAGCAAGTTCATGTGCAACTTCAATGTTGTCAACACTTTCAATTGTCATTCCAACTTCTTGTTTAGTCTCTTCTAAGCTTAGTCCTCTTCCGATACATCTACCCGCTTTTCTATTTCTACTATGTTCACTCATGCAAGTAACAATTAAATCACCAAGACCTGATAAACCATAAAAAGTATTATGCTCTCCTCCCATTGCAACACCTAATCTCGCTACTTCTGTTAATCCTCTCGAAATGAGTGCAGCAAAAGTATTATCTCCTAAGTTCAACTCTGCTGTTACACCTGCACAAAAAGCAATAATATTCTTTAATGCTCCACCTAATTCAACGCCTTGTATATCAGTACTGGTGTATACTCTCATTGTTTCATTCATAAAAGTATCTTGCACTAAATATTGTACATCATAATCTTTAGAAGCAATGACAATCGCTGTTGGAATACCCAAAGATACTTCTTCTGCATGACTTGGTCCTGAAAATGCTCCTAGTTTTACATTTGGAATTTCCTCTTTTGCTACATCACTTAATGTAGACAATGTTTCACGTTCAAAACCTTTTGAACAAATAATAACAGGTTGATTTGTAATATACTCTTTATATTGCTTTAATATATTTCTAAAGAATTTAGATGGTGTAACATGTAAAATTAAATCAGAGCCATCAACTGCTTCTTTTATATCAGTTGTACAATAAATATTGTCTGGCATAGTCGCCATTGGCAAAAACTTACATTTCTTTTCATTGTTAATTAAGTCTGCTTCTTCTTGTGCAAAAGACCAAATTTTTACATTATGTCCCATTTTAGCTGCATGGATAGCTAATGCACATCCCCAACTTCCACTACCTATAATACAAATATTCTTCATTTTTTCTTTTCCTTTCAATAGCTTACTTGCAATTTACTTTTTGAAGCTTAATTTATTCTCTGTGCCAGTAAAAATACGTTTTAAGTTAGTTCTATGATTAAAGATAACTAAGAGTGCAATCACAACACTAAAAATCAAATAACTCCAATTACTACTTTCAGCTACAATATAGTTTTGATTAATAAATAATACTAAGACTGGAAATAATACAGCAGCTGCAATAGAACCAACTGACACCATTCTAGTTAATGCCATTAATAGTAATGCAAATACTAAACATATTAAACCAATTTGCCAATTTATAATCAAAAGTACACCAAGTGAAGTAGCAATTCCTTTGCCTCCTTTAAATTTAAAGAAAACAGGAAAAGTATGTCCAATAATAACAAATACACCTGCAAGTTGCACCAATAAAGCTTTATCTAAATCCTTGATAATTACTCCTGCAAGTAATGCAATTAGAACAGCAACTACACCTTTTAAAACATCACAAACTAAAGTAATTACTGCAGCCTTTTTTCCTACAGATCTTAAAACGTTAGTAGTCCCTGCATTTCCACTTCCCTTTTCTCTTACATCAAACCCTGCCATTTTTTTACTAATGATGACAGAAAAACTAATACTTCCTAATAAATACGCTACAATTGCAACTATAATATATGTTGCCATAATAATCACTCTCCTTTTTTCTCTCGTACTATCATTCTAATTGGCGTTCCAGTCAGTCCAAATTCTTTTCTAATTTGATTAACTAAATATCTTTCATATGAAAAATGAAATAATTGTTTATCATTTACAAATACTACAAATGTTGGTGGCTTTGTTGTTGCTTGCGTCATATAAAATATTTTTAATCTTCTTCCTTTATCTGTTGGCGGCTGCACAATCGTTACTGCTTCACTTAATACATCATTTAAAACAGCTGTAGATACTCTTAAAGCATTTTGGCTTGCTACCATATTAATCATTTCATACAATTTATCCACTCTTTGACCAGTCTTTGCTGATATAAATAATATTGGCGCATAAGATAAATATGACAATTTATTGTATACATCTTTTTTGTAAGTTTCCATTGTTTTTTCATCTTTTTTCACTAAATCCCACTTATTTACAACAATAATAACAGCTTTTCCTGCTTCATGAGCATCACCTGCAATTTTTGTATCTTGTGCAGTAACTCCTTCATTTGCATCTAGCATTAAAATACATACATCTGCTCTTTCTACAGCAAGCAAACTTCTCATAACGCTATACTTTTCCAAATTATCATTAACCTTACTTTTTCTACGAATTCCTGCGGTATCAATAAATATATATTTTCCAAATTGATTTTCAAATTCAGAGTCAATAGCGTCTCTTGTAGTTCCTGCTATGTCACTCACAATTACTCTGTTTTCTCCTAAAATTCTGTTAATTAAAGAAGATTTTCCTACATTTGGTTTTCCAATAATTGCCACTTTTGTAATGGTATCATCTGCCTCTTCTTCTGTTTGTTCTGGAAAATGCTCATAAACTGCATCTAACACATCACCAATACCTTTTGCATTCACACTAGAAACTGCATATGGGTCTCCAACTCCTAAGTTATAGAATTCATATAGTTCATTTGGAGTACTTCCAAAAGTATCTGACTTATTACAAACTAAAACAATTGGCTTTTTCGATTTTCTAAGCATCAAAGCAATTTCTTCATCAGCTGCTGTAACACCTTGTTTAATATCTGTTAAAAATATGATAACATCAGCAATTTCAATTGCCATGTCTGCTTGCCTACGCATTTGAGAAAGGATAACATCATCTGATTCAGGCTCAATTCCACCTGTGTCTACTAAGGTAAAATCCCTTCCTCTCCAATTTGCATCTGCATATACTCTATCTCTTGTAACTCCCGGTGTATCCTCTACAATTGAAATTCTTTTTCCTACGACATAATTAAAAAATGTAGATTTTCCTACATTTGGTCTTCCTATGATTGCAACTGTTGGTTTTGCCATGTGTTCACCTTCTTTTTGTTTTCTTAAATTATTATTTAGAATTTCTT
This sequence comes from uncultured Clostridia bacterium, assembly GCA_910589185.1. Lineage (GTDB taxonomy): Bacteria > Bacillota > Clostridia > TANB77 > CAG-508 > CAG-273. Next base: position 5,608 of record CAJUSU010000017.1, on the reverse strand, counting down.
AACTTTTTACTGTACTAATTTTACTATAGGAATAGAAAAATAGCAAGACAAATCTTGCTATTTAACTCGTAATCAACAATATTTTTAATATGTTATTTTTCCCTCTAGCAAATCATCATTTTGTATCCAGTCATTGACATCAATTTTTTGATATTCTGTATCACTAATTCTAACTACCACTTGTTCAATTCCACTATTGATAATCATTTTTCTACACATTTGACAGCAGCCTGCATTCTCTTCATAGTTTCCTGTATCTGTACGATATTGTACTAAATATAGTGTAGCGCCAAGCATATTTTTTCTACTAGCACTAATTAAAGCATTTTGCTCTGCATGTACACTTCTACAAGCGTCATATCCAGCATGCCTCACGTTTGGAAAGTATTTCTTCTTACAGCAGTATCCTAAGTCTATACAATTTTCTCTTCCTCTAGGTGCTCCACTATATCCTGTTGATATAATTTCATCTTTGTTTACAATAACTGCTCCTGATTTTTTTCTAAGACATGTGCTTCTATCTGCTACGGCTTTTGCTATGTTTAAATAATAGTTTATTTTATCAATTCTTTGCTCCATAATATTCTCCTTTTTTACTTTAGATATTGCTTAAATTCTTACTTTCTTCAACCTCAAAGTATTTAATATAACAGTAAGACTGCTAAACACCATTGCTAAACTTGCTATCATTGGATTAATACTAATACCCAAAGGCTTTAAAAATCCTATGGCAATTGGTATCATCAAAAGATTATAGAAAAATGCCCAAAATAGATTTTGTTTGATATTCTTAATTGTCTTTTCACTAATGGTAATTAGTCTCAAAATAGAACCTAAATCACTTTTTGTAAGGATAACATCAGATGAATCCATTGCAATATCTGTTCCGCTTTTGACACTAACACCAATATCGCTATTTGCTAACGCTGGGCTATCATTAATGCCATCTCCGCACATCATCACATATTGATTATTAGCTTTTAACTGTTTAATCATATCTGCTTTTTCTGCTGGAAGAACATTCGCGATTACCTTTGTAATTCCCAATTCTTCCCCTATCTTCTCTGCAGTTTCTTTGTTATCTCCTGTTAGCATAATCGTTTGAATATTCTTCTCATTTAACTTTTGAATAACTTCCACTGCATTTTCGCGTATCACATCATTAACACCAACCAAAGCAATTAACTTCTTATTTCTAGCCACATATACAATACTATTTCCCTGCTTAGCAAGTTCTTTTTCTTCTTGTTCATAAGAATTTTGTATCTCATATTTTGCTAAAATTTTGCTATTTCCAACTATTATTTCTTCATTCTTTACTTGCCCTATAATTCCATAACCCGAAACATCTTGAAAATCATTCACTTCTATATAGTCTAGCTTGTTTTCTTCTATATATTCTGTAAATGCTTTGGCAATTGGATGTGTAGATTTCTTTTCTATACTACCTACTAATTGCAAAACTTCATTTTCTGCTAGTTCACTATAATTGCACACCTTCGCAATTTTGAGCTTTCCATAAGTCAAAGTTCCTGTTTTATCAAAAACAATTGTATTTACTTTAGAAGCATTTTCTAGTATTTCACTCTTTTTTACCAAAATTCCATTGCTTGCACATAGCCCTTCACTCACAATAATGGCTAAAGGGGTTGCTAAACCTAAACTACATGGGCAAGCTACTACAAGAATAGTGACAAAAGTAATAATGGCATTAGATGCGCCAAAGCCTAATAGAAAATAGGCAATCAATGTAATCACAGCAATTACCATAACAATTGGAACAAAATATCCTGATATCTTATCTGCAATTTTAGCAATAGGAGCTTTGGTATTACTTGCCTCCATAACTAAGCGCACAATTTCTGATACTGTAGACTCTCTGCCTATCCTTTCAGCTTTGTATTTGATAAATCCATCATAATTCAAACTTCCTGCAATTACTTTGCTTCCTATTTCTTTGGAAACAGGCTTACTCTCCCCTGTAATAAAAGCTTCATCTAGATGTGCTTTTCCTTCTATAATTTCGCCATCTACTGCGATTTTTTCTCCTGGACGGCTAATGACTATATTGCCCTTCTTAATCTCGTCCAAGGTAACTTTTCGTTCCTCTCCATTCACTTCAATAGTTGCTTCATTTGGTGTAATTTGAGTTAGTTTCTGAATTGCCTCTTTCGTCTTGTCTTTACTAATACCATCTAAGTATCTACCTAATTTTACAAAATAGATAACAATAGCAGAAGACTCAAAGTACAAGTCCATTAAATAGGCATGATTACCTTGTATAATTTGATGCATACCATACAAACTATATACAAAACTACTAATAACCCCTAAAGCTACTAGCGTATCCATATTTGGTATTCTATGAATGAGATTCTTATAACCATTTTTTAAAATATCCCACCCATATCCTAAAAATAAAATCGTGAGAACTAATAGAGTTGTTGTATAAATGATAGGACTTTGATGTGGGTCAAAAATAGAAATAGTAGGCAGATTTATCATGTGCCCCATAGAAATATACATTAAAATAATTGCTAAAACAGTAAAAATGATGAACTTCACTTTTTCTGTTTTGTTCTTTTTTTCTACTTCAAATCCTTTGAAAATTCCTAAACTTGTAAATCCTGCTTGTTTTACATACTTTTCTATCTTCTCTTGGTTCAATATATTTTCATCATAATCTACGGTAGCATTTGCCATTACTAAATTAACAGATGCATTGATAATACCATTTTGTTTATTCAAATACTTTTCTAATCCATTAGAACAAGCACTACAAGTCATTCCATCAATAGACAAAATTATTTTCTTCATAGCTATTTTACCTCAAAACCAAGATCTTCTATCTTCTCTTTTAATACTTCGACATCTACTTCTTCTGTCATTTTTACTAGAACAGTTCCATTTTGGTAACTTGCCACTACTTCACTTACTCCTTGTAAATCAGATAGTGCATTTACTACTCTTTTTTCACAACCTCCACAAACCATTCCTTCTACTTTTAATTCTAATTCTTTCATATTTTTTAACCTTCTTTCTTTAAATTTATAATTTGTGTTGCCACTTTTTTAACAAAATATTCATCATGTTCTACAAAAATCATGGTAGGCATATATTTCAAGATAGCTTCTTCTATTTGCTCTCTTGTTAATATATCAATATAATTCAAAGGTTCATCCCATATATAAATATGGGCTTGCTCTGAAACACTTTTGGCAAGAAGCACTTTTTTCTTTTGACCTTCACTCATTTCTTCTAATTTCGTATCAAAATCACTACTTGAAAATCCCATTTTAGAAAGCATTGCCTTGAAAATACTTTCTTCTACTTCATTTTCTTGTGCATATTGCTTTAAGTTTCCTTTTAAGTGTTCTGTACTTTGTGATACATAAGATAGTTTCAAATCATTTATGATTTTGAAGGTTCCTGAATAGTCAATTTCTTCTCCTAAGATTAATTTTAAAATGCTAGACTTTCCTGCTCCGTTTTTGCCTGTAATAGCAATTCTATCTCTTTGATTTACTTCAAAGTTTTGTGGCAAAAAGATAGCTTTATCTTGATACTTTATTTGTAGTTGATTTGCTATAATAAGAGGACTTCTATTGCTTTCCAAAGGGACTATTTTCAAACTATCATTTCTATCTATATTGTTTAACAAATTAGATTTTTGCTCAATGGATTTTTCAATTCTTTGCTCTAATACTTTAGAACGTTTCATCATTTTAGCAGACTGATGTCCAACATATCCCCTATCTATACTGGAGCCCGAGTTATTAGTATTGAACTTTGATTTTTCTATCTTGTCTGACCAATTAGCAGTATTTTTAGCTGCAGCCTCTAAATGCCTGATATCTTTAGTTAGTTTTTCATTTTGCATAAGTTCAAAGTTATCCTGCCTTTGTTTATTTTCCTGCCAAGAAGAATAATTTCCTTTTTGAATATCAATATTTGTATTGTTGATAGAAATAATGTGGTCTACTACTTTATCTAAAAAGTTTCTATCATGTGACACTAAAATAAAGCCTTTTTTCTTATTCAAATATTCTACTAAATTGTCTCTTGTTTCACTGTCTAAATGATTAGTAGGCTCATCAATTAATAAGAAATTGTTACCTTTTAAGAATAAACTAACTAATAGAATTTTGACTTGTTCTCCACCACTTAAGATATGAAAGTTCCTATATAAAATTTCTGTATCAGTATTTAGGAGATTCAATTCTTTCATAATTTCCCAGTCTTCACTATTTGGTGCAATTTCATTTACAATTTCTATTGCCATTCTATTTTTGTTTTTAACTTCAAAGGGAAAATAATCAAATTCTACATTTTTAGAAATGTTCCCTTTATAGGAATATTCACCTAATAGTAATTTTAGAAAAGTAGTTTTTCCTTTTCCATTTCTACCTATCAACCCTAGCTTCCAGTCAGTGTCTAGTTGAAAAGATACATCTTCAAATATATTTTCTATACTGCCATCATATCTAAAGCTTAAATTACTTACATTGATTAAAGACATATTGCCTCCTTGCCAAAGCAATTATATCATTACTTAATAAAAAAGTATATATATTCAAAAAATAAAAAGGGGAGCAACAACAGATAAATCTGTTGCTACTCCCCTTGCAATGTTTAATAAATGTGATTTATGTAGAAAATCAGTATGAACCAAGCTACCAAATCAATTAGAATGACTACAACCCATCTGTTTCCTAATTTTAGATGCCGTTCATTCTCGAGATTTCGATGATGGTAGATGATAAAACCAATTCCCACAAAAAGTACAAGTATCGCAAAAAGCGAATACAAAACTGCCACCTTGATTAAGGTGAGCTTAAACGTTGCAGCTTCCATTGCTCTCTTCCTTTCTTTACTGATGCTTGATTTTTGTGTTTCGCCCAAAGATAGGATTGTACTTTGCAAGTTATTCATTTGAAAGTACAATACAAATGCTTTTAACATTACTCTTTATTATACCACATTTTTAGCTTCCTTGCAAAATCTTCTTCATTTCTTCCTGTCTTTTTACTTTTTTCGTTGTTGTTTTTATCAATTCTTCATCTGTCAAAATTAATTTTTGAATATGTTTATATCTTGGGAAAGACTTGTTTAATTCCTTAATTTGCTCCCATATAATTTGATATAACTCCTCTTGTGATTTATCTGAATATTTCTCTTTTGCCACTTCTTGGTTGTATACTACTTTCACAGATACTTTTACATCATCTTTCACTTTTTCATCAGGCATACCAAATACCATGGATTCTTCTACTAGCTCTAAACGATTAACAATGGTTTCTAATTCCTCTGGAAATACTTTCTTACCATTTCTAAGTACTATCATATTCTTGTTTCTACCAGTAATATATAAAATGCCTTTTTTATCAAATTTTCCTAAATCTCCTGTATAAAACCATCCATCTACAAATGATGCTTTTGTATTTTCTTCATCGTTATAGTATCCTAAAGCAACACTTGGTCCTTTTACAATTAATTCTCCAATGCCCTCTTGATTTACATCTACAAGTTTTACTTCTACACTTGGCACTGCCTTTCCAATAGAGCCTATTCTGCTCTCTTTATTTGTACCAACTGCAACAACCGGTGA
>CAJUSU010000016.1 GCA_910589185.1 uncultured Clostridia bacterium | reverse complement strand
GCCGTTTCAAGCCAGAATGTAGGCACAAATACTAATTATACAAGTACACAATCAGTAAATGCGAGTTCAACAGGTAATATTACAGGGGTTTATGATTTGGTAGGAGGAGCTTGGGAATACACGGCAAGTTATATAGACAATAGTTATGTGAAAGAAGTAGGAACAGACGGAGCAGCTAGTAATAACAATCGATATAATTATGGAGATGTATTAATTAAAGGAGCTAATAAAACAAAATTTAATTATACAGTGGCAAATACAGATAATTCTACTAACAATTATGGAATGAATAAAGAAAAATATGGAGATGCTGTTTATGAAGTATCTAGTAATAGTATTTCTAATTGGGACGATAGCTGGAATGCAGAATTTTCACAATTTCCAAGTGCAGAGACACCATTTATGATACGTGGTGGAGAATATGGAAGTAGTAGTCTAGCAGGAATATTTGCATTTCAAGGAAAAACAGGAGAACCTGCTACAAACTGTAGCTTTAGGCCAGTATTAGTGGTATTATAAAGGAATATAGTAAGATGAATACTTGAAAATTTTAACAAAAATGTTAAAAAACACTTGCAATTACTAGAAAAATAGGGTATACTAATAATCGCAAGATTAATTACTAGAAGCGTGGGAACAAATCCCACGCTTCTATCGTAAAAGTGTCAGTTTGGGGACGTTAGTTTAACTGACATCTGTCCCAAAACTGACAAAGAAGGAGAAAAATGGCAAACATAGAAGAAAAGGTAGAAAACCTAATTTGTAAAACAATTGAAGATTTAGGATATGAATTGTATGATGTTATCTACGAAAAGGAAGCACAAGACTATTACTTAAGAATTTTCATTGATACCCCTAATGGAATCAGTTTAGAAGATTGTGAGAAAGTAAATGATGCAATTAATGATATGCTAGATGAGGCAAACTATATTAAAGAACAATACTTTTTAGAAGTATCGTCACCAGGAGTAGAAAGAGTGCTTAGAAAAGAAAAACATTTACAAGATAATTTAGGAAAAGAAATTGTATGTAATCTATTTAAGCCAATAGAAAAAGAAAAGCAAATAGAAGGTGTTTTACAAGAATTTGACAAAGATAAATTAATATTACAAATGGAAGGAAAAGAAGAAGTTAGAGAAATACACAGAAAAGATATTGCGAAAATGAAGTTGAAATATCATTGGAATTAAGGAGGAATTGGGAAAAATGAAGAAGGCAAAAGCAAATGGACCAGCTATTGATAGCAAAGAATTAATTGAGGCACTAGAAGAACTTGAAAAAGAAAGAGGAATTAAAAAAGATGTTATTTTAGAGTCTATAGAAACTGCTTTAGTAACAGCATATAAAAGAAACTTTGAATCTAGCGAGAATGTAAAAGTAACTATGGATGGTAAGTCAGGAGAAACTCATGTATATGCCGAGAAAGAGGTAGTAGAGATAGTAGAAAATCCAAACTTACAAATTAATTTAGCAGATGCACAAAAACTAAGCAAAAAATTAGCTATTGGAGATGTTGCTGAAATTGAGATTGTTCCAAAGAATTTTGGAAGAATTGCAGCACAAACAGCAAAGCAAGTTATTGTACAAAAAATTAGAGAAGAGTCTAGAAACGTTCTTTTTGATGCCTTTAATGAAAGAAAAGGGGAAATCGTATCAGGATTAGTACAAAAAGCTGATGGTGGAGTTGTGGTATTAGATTTAGGAAGACTAGAAGGAGTTATGACAGTAAGAGAACAAATACCAACTGAAAAATATCATGTAAATGATAAATTAAGAGCTTATGTAGTAGATGTAGAAAGAGGAGCAAAAGGTTCACCACAAGTATTGGTATCAAGAGCATGTCCGGATTTTGTTAGAAAATTGTTTGAACTAGAAATTCCAGAAATCTATGAAGGAGTTATTGAACTAAAAAGTGTTTCAAGAGATCCAGGAAGTAGAAGCAAAGTAGCAGTATATTCTCCAAATGAAAATATTGACCCAGTTGGTTCTTGTGTAGGACAAAAGGGAATTCGTATTCAAAACATTATCAATGAATTAAGTGGAGAAAAAATTGATGTTATTGAATGGAATGCAGATCCAGCTATTTATATTTCTTCAGCATTACTTCCAGCACAAGTTATGGCAGTAGATATTCATGAAGAAGAAAAATTTGCACAAGTGATTGTTCCTGATGACCAATTATCTTTAGCTATTGGAAAAGCAGGTCAAAATGCTAGATTAGCAGCAAAATTGACAACTTGGAAAATTGATATTAAGAGTGAATCTCAATTTAGAGAGATGATGCAAAAAGCCCAAGAGGAAGCAGAAAGCGTAGCAGTAGCTACTGAAGAAGCTAATAACGAGGAAGCTATTGAAGAAGTAGTAGAAGAAAAAGCTACTAAAAAGGCGGCCAAGAAATCTACTAAAAAAGTAGAAGAAAGTGAAGCGGCTGAAGAAGTAAAAGAAGAAAAGAAAACAACGAAAAAAACAAAAGCGAAAAAAGAAGAAACAGCTGATGAGGCAGAAGAAAAGCCAGCTAAGAAGACAACTAAGAAAGCTGCTAAAAAGGCAGAAGATGGCGAAGAAGTAGAAGAGAAGCCTAAAAAGACAGCGAAAAAGACTACTAAAAAATCAGAAGAGAATAAAGAAGAGCCTGCAAAGGAAAAGAAGACAAGAAAGACAAAAAAGAAAACAGATGAATAATGTATAAAATTCGCAAATACATTTAAAATGGAGGAAGTGACAAACATTTTGAAAAAATTACCACAAAGAACATGTATTGGATGCAATACACAAAAGGATAAAAAAGACTTAATTCGTATTGTAAAAAATAAAGAGGGGGAAATCTCTCTTGACAAAACAGGGAAAGCACAAGGAAGAGGAGCATATCTTTGTGATAATATAGAATGTTTAGAAAAAGCGATTAAGTCAAGAAGACTAGAAAAAAGTTTTGAAATGAAAATAGAAGATAACATCTATGAAGAGTTAAGAGAGAGAATAAAGGAGTAATAGAATTTGAGCGATAGCACAAAAATATGTGGACTAATAGGGATTGCCACAAAGGCAGGAAAAATTGTAGCTGGTACAGATGCCTGTATAGAAGAAATGCAAAAAGGCAAAGTAAAGTTAGTATTGGTAGCTGAGGACGCTTCTGAAAGAACAAAGAAAACCTTTGAGGAAGAAGCAAAAAAATATCAGATTGCAATATATACGATATTATCCATAGAGGAATTAAGTAAAGCAATGGGGAAGGTAAATAAGGCAGTGATAGGAATTAAAGATATTGGTTTTTCGAAAAAGATGATAAGTATCATTAATGGGGGTGAAGTGATTGGGTAAAATTAAAATACACGAAATAGCAAAATTATTAGGATTAGGAAGTAAAGAGGTTGTAGCCAAAGCACAAGAATTAGGAATTGAGGCAACTAGCCATTTGAGTAGCGTGGAAGAAGAACAAGCAAATAAAATTAAAGAGAGCTTCAAAGGCGCAGAGAAGAAGACTACAGCAAAAACAGAAAAGAAAGAAGAACAGTCAGAAAAGAAAAGTAGCGATAAAAAGAAGGCAGAAAAACAAACCCCAGTCATTATTAGACGTGAGGTAATTCGTACTGATATTGAGGAAAAAGAAGAAAAGAAAGAAAAGCATGAAGTCAATAGAAATGATGTTGGTTTTGTAGAAAGAAGAAAAAATCAAGACTATAATATTGTTTACAGAAAGCAACCTGTAAAACCAATGACAGTAAGTGAATTATTTGGTTTAAAAACTCCTCAAAAAGAAGAGAAAAAGGAAGAAGTTGTAGAAGAAACTACAAAACCAATAGAAACAGAAATTGCAGAAGAAAAACCAGTAGTAGAAGAAATAAAGAAAGAAACTCCAAAAGAAGAACCAAAGGTTGAAGAAGTAAAACCAAAACAAGAAGAAAAACCAGTAGTAGAAGAAAGCAAAAATACTACTGCTCCTTCTAATGCACAAAATTCTTATCCAGAAAATAAAGCAAATAATTACCAAAATAATCGCCAAGGAAATGGATATAATAATCGTCAAAATGGTAACTATGAAAATAGACAAAATGGCTACCAAAATCGCGATAATAGACAATTTGATAGAAATAATAACCGTCCATATAATCAAAACAATGGTTATCAAAATAATCACCAAGGAAATGGATATAGTAATCGTCAAAATGGTAATTATGATAATAGGCAAAATGGCTATCAAAATCGCGATAACAGACAAGGTGGTTATCAAAACAGAGATAACAGACAAAATGGTTACCAAAACCGTGACAATAGACAATTTGATAGAAATAATAACCGTCCATATGGACAAAATAATGGTTATCAAAATAATCGTCAAGGAAATGGATACAATAATAATCGTTTCCAAAATGGAAATCGCCCATTAGATAATAGAGGAATTGACCGTAATATCAAAGATATTATGGCTACTGAGATTGTAGAAAAAGAAGATAAAAGAGACATTAGCACAAGAGCCATTGATAAAGAAAAAGCAAATCGTTATGAAGACAACAAAGCGAAAAAAGGAACAAAGGCCAAAAAAGGTGACCGTTTCCAAGAAAGCTTTAATGAAGGAAAGTTGAAAGACTTAAAACAAGTAAACCAACTATCTAACATGTTTGACGACCAAGAAGGTGGAATGCTTGACTACTATGATTTAACAACTGCTCGTGGAAAGAGAAATAAACGTAAACCGCAAAGAGAGGAAGAAAGAACAAAACAAAAAATCTTTGAATTAAAAGAAATTACTATTCCAGAAATGATTACTGTTAAAGATTTAGCAATGGAAATGAAAAAGACTAGTGGTGAAGTTATCAAAAAATTATTCAACTATGGTATTATGGCTACGATTAATAACACGATTGATTTTGATACTGCCTTTTTAGTAGCAGAAGAATTTGGCATTACTGCAACCAAGAAAGAAGAAGTCAAAGAAGAAGATATCCTATTTGACGATACAGAAGACACTGCTGATGAATTAGAAGCAAGACCACCAGTTGTTGTTGTTATGGGACACGTTGACCACGGCAAAACTTCACTATTAGATGCTATCCGTAGTACTAATGTTATTGAAGGAGAAGCTGGAGGAATTACCCAGCATATTGGTGCGTATAAAGTAAATATTAAAGGTAGAGAGATTACATTTTTAGATACGCCAGGACACGAAGCATTTACTGCAATGCGTGCTAGAGGTGCTCAAATTACAGATATTGCAATTTTAATTATTGCAGCAGATGATGGTGTTATGCCACAAACCGTAGAAGCTATCAATCATGCAAAAGCTGCTGAAATTCCAATTATTGTAGCAGTCAACAAAATTGACTTGCCAGGTGCTAATGTAGAAAAAATCAAACAAGAATTAATGGAATATGAATTAGTACCAGAGGAATGGGGCGGAGATACCATTTATGTGCCAATTTCTGCGAAAAAGAAATTAAATATTGATAATTTATTAGAAATGGTATTATTAGTTGCTGACATGAAAGAATTAAAAGCAAATCCTAATAAACAAGCAAAAGGAACTGTTATTGAAGCAAGATTAGACAAAGCAAAAGGACCTATTGCATCAATGCTTGTACAAAGAGGAACCTTAGACGAAGGTGATACTATCGTTGTAGGTAAATCAATTGGTAGAATTCGTGCTATGAAAAATGATAAAGGACAAAAAGTAAAGAAAGCAGGACCATCTACACCAGTTGAAATCATGGGATTAACAGAAGTGCCAGAAGCAGGAGATACTTTCTATGAAGTAAAAGATGAAAAGATGGCAAAACACTTAATTGAAAGAAGAAAACGCCAAGAAAGAGAACAAATCATGGCAGAAAACAGCAAAGTAACCTTAAGCAACCTATTTGAAAAAATGGAAAGTGAAAGCCTAAAACAATTAAATATTATTGTCAAAGCAGACGTACAAGGTACAGCACAAGCATTAAAACAATCTTTAGAGAAGTTATCTAATGACGAGGTAAAAGTAAGAGTTATCCATGCAGTAGCAGGAGCAGTTACAGAATCTGATGTACAACTTGCTAAAGCAGGAAAATGCATTATTATTGCCTTCAACGTACGTCCAGTAAACACAGCAAAAGATATGGCAGAAAAAGAAGGCGTTGAAATCAAACAATACTCTGTTATTTATCAAGCATTAGAAGATGTTGAAGCAGCTATGAAGGGAATGCTAGAACCAATTTATGAAGAAAAGATTATCGGAAATGCGATAGTAAGACAAACTTTCAGAGTATCTGGCGTTGGAACAATTGCAGGAGCTTATGTATCTGACGGTAAGATAGAAAGAAATGCAGGCGTTCGTGTTATTCGTGAAAATGTCGTTATCCATGACGGAAAACTAGTATCTTTAAAACGTTTCAAAGATGATGCAAAAGAGGTAACAAAAGGCTTTGAATGTGGACTTCAAATTGAAGGCTATAACGATGTTAAAGAAGATGATGTATTAGAATTTTATATTATGGAAGAGGTTAAGAGATGACCAAAAACAATAGATTAGACCGTGTAAATGAAGAATTGAAAAAAACGATTAGCAATGTCCTTACTTTTGAACTTCAAAATTCAAAAGTAACAGGCATGGTTAGTGTGACAAAAGTAAGAATTACACCAGACTTTAGATATGCTAAAGTTTATGTAAGTTTATTAAATTCAAAAAGTAATACTAAAACAATGGAAGGCTTAAAAGAGTCAGCAGGTTTTATACGTGCACAAATTGCTAAAACCATGAATTTAAGAGTAACACCAGAGCTAAGTTTTGAAATAGATGATTCTATGGAATACGGTGCTAAGATAGATAAAATATTAAATGAGTTAAATCACAAAGAAAAATAGTGTCCGATTAGGGACGTTAGTTTAGCGGACATTTGACATAATATTGTCCGTTAAACTAACGTCCCTAACTGGACAAAAGGAGAAAAATATGACGTTAGATAACATATTAGAAGAAATCAAAAAAGCAGAAAAAATTGTAATATTAACACATGAACACCCGGATGGTGATGCCATAGGAAGTAGTTTAGCAATGTATCATGCTTTGAGAGCATTTGGAAAAAATCCAGATGTGGTTATACCAGTACATTCTAAAGTTTTTAATTGCTTACCAGGTGTAGAAGATATTAAAACAGAAAGTGATATAGAAAATTACGATTTAGCCATATCATTGGACTGCGCAACAATTAAAATGTTAAATGGATTTGCTAACTATTTTGAAAATGCAAAGGTAAAGGTTTGCATTGACCACCATAGTACGAATACTATGTTTGGAGATTATAACTATGTCAATCCAGCAGCACCAGCCTGCGCACAAATTTTATTGGTCATTTTAGAATACTTTGGAATAGAAATGACAAAAGAAATTGGTACTTGTATTTTGGCTGGAATTATTACAGATACAGGTGGATTCAAATATCAAGGTGTAACAGCAGAAACATTTGAATTTGCAGCGTGGCTATTAAATAAAGGTGTTAATGTGTCTAGCATCTATCGTCAAGTATTAGAAACGAAAACAAAGCCAAATTTTGAGTTACATAGATTGGCTAGTAATAGAGTAGAGTTTTTAGAAGAAGGAAAGATTGCTTATACTTATATCACAGCAGAAGATGAGGAAAAAGTTGGAGCAGAAAGTGGAGACCATGAAGGAATAGTAGATATTGGAAGATGTGTAGAAGGAGTAGAAGTTTCTATTTTTATTCGTCAAACAGAAAAAGGATGTAAAATTTCACTTCGTTCAAACAACTATGTTAATGTAGCAGATGCATGTGCCATATTTGGTGGTGGCGGACACGCTAGAGCAGCAGGAGCTACTATTCAAGGAACGATAGAACAAGCAAAAGAAAAGGTATTAAATGAAGTAATTAGATTACTTTAATTTTATAGAAACAATGAATATCTATTATAGCCACTTGTATAATAGATATTTATTATACTGTGAGGAAAAAATAAAGGAAAATAAAAATGGATGGAATTTTAATAGTAAAAAAAGAAAAAGGCTGTACTTCACATGATGTAGTAGCCAAAGTAAAAAGAATAGCCAAAACAAAAGTAGGGCATACAGGGACATTAGACCCTATAGCAACAGGCGTGCTTCCATTACTATTAGGTGAAGGAACAAAGCTTTCTAAATACTTAATCGAACATGACAAAATTTATGAGGCAGTAGTTCAACTAGGGCAAAAAACGGATACAGCAGATGGAGAAGGAAAAGTAATTGAAGAAAAGGGAGTAAACACTAATTTAGTAAAGACAGAAAGAATACAGACAGTATTAAAACAATTAGAAGGAAAACAAAAACAAAGACCGCCTATTTATTCTGCAATTAAAATAGAGGGAAAGAAGCTATATGAGTATGCAAGAAAAAATGAAGAAATAGAAATTCCAGAACGTGAGATTGAAATTTATAATATGCAGTTAATAGACCTCAATGAAGAAGAAAAAGCAATTTCTTTTAGAGTGCACTGTTCAAAAGGTACATATATTAGAAGCTTATGTGAAACAATAGCAGAAAAGTTGAATACAGTAGGATATATGAAAGAATTAAATCGTATTAAAGTAGGGAAATTTACCTTAGGGCAAGCTATAGATATCAGGGCAATAGAGACTTCAGAAACAATGAAACAAGCAGAAAAAAATCAAGGCACAAACTTCTGGAAAGAGAACTTAATAACAATAGAGCAATTTTTCAAAGATAAATCCAGTATAGTATTAAACGAAAGACAATTAACTTTATTTTACAATGGTGTACAGCAGACGAGAAAAGAGAAACATGAAATTTATCGAATTTATAATGAAAAAAATCAATTTATTGGAACTGGCATTATAGAAAATGGTTTATTGAAAAGAGAAATTGTGATAAAAAATATAAAGGACTAAGAACATAAAATTCTTAGTCTTTTTCTATTAATAATTTTCGCAATTTACTTCAAAATATGCTTGTGGATGTTTACAAACAGGACAAATAGTAGGAGCTTCCATACCAACATGAATATGTCCACAGTTTCTACATTTCCAAACAGTAATACTTCCTTTTTTGAAAACTTCACCATTTCCTAGATTTTCAATTAGTTTTCTATATCTTTCTTCATGATGTTTTTCAACTTCTGCAATTCCTCTAAAAGTAGCCGCGATTTCTGCAAATCCTTCTTCATCAGCAACTTTAGCAAAATTAGCATACATATCTGTCCATTCATAATTTTCACCAGCAGCTGCATCATTTAGATTAGATAGGGTATCTCCGATACCACTTAAATATTTAAAATGTAATTTAGCATGTTCTTTTTCATTTTCAGCAGTTTCTAAAAAAATAGCAGCGATTTGCTCATATCCTTCTTTTTTAGCAACACTAGCAAAATAAGTATACTTATTTCTAGCTTCTGATTCTCCTGAAAATGCAGCTCTTAAATTAGCCTCTGTTCTTGAACCCTTTAATTCCATAATTTTCCTCCTAAAATAATATTATTAACGTCTACATCATATACCACAAAAGGAAAAAAGTCAATTTCTAAAAGCAATAAATTATAAAAAATGAAATGAGTAGAGAAAAGTTAAAAAAGCATATTGACATTTTACAATACGTATTGATAAGATATATATAAATATACTATATATGAATACTAAAATATTCTGAAAATTTATGTATAAAATTGTTAAAAAGGGAAATACTAAAGAAAATGGAGGAAAAAGGAGAAATGAAAGAAAAATTCAGCCAAAAACAATCAGGTATAACACTTGTAGCATTAGTAGTGACAATAGTGGTATTGTTAATCTTGGCAGGAATCACCATAATGTATACAATGGGAGACAACAGTATCTTTAAAAAATCACAAGAGGCGAAAAATAAAACAGATGAAGCAATAAAAAATGAGCAAGAGTATATGAATTCAATCGATAATATGGTAAATGAATATTTGAATGAAACAGGAAATGGAGGAGCAACCAGGCCAGAGGAAGTTCCAATAGAAAATATAAAAGCAGATTGGGCAACAATCGAAAAAATAGCAAAAGAAATGGCAAAAGATGATACTATTACAAGTGAAACAGAGAAAGTAATGGTAATAATAGATAACAAAAAATACACAATAAGTGTAGGAGATATATTTGAAGTAGAGTATAACGGAGAAGTAAGAAGAGTAAGAGTACTAGGCTTTAAACATGATGACTTAGTGGATAAAACAGTATATGGGGGAACACACGAAAAAGCAAGTATCAGCTTTGAATTTTTAGATTTCATGACAGGGGATACATATATGTCAATAAACGAAACTAATACGAATGAAAATGGTTGGGGAGCAACGCAAATGAGAAAAGACTTAAATGGATATACAACAAGCAATGCAACCCAAAGTGGAGCAATTGGAGGCTTAGGAGCAAACTTAAATAATAAGAGTTATATTAAACAAGTAAAGAAAACGTACATTCCAACATATAACAATGCAAGTACAAGTACATGTAACGACTATCTATGGTTATTAAGTTGTAGCGAAGTATGGAGTAAAGGAAGAAGTGATTATAGTGAAGCAGCATATGGACTAGCCATAGCAAAAGAGGGAGACCAGTATAAATGGTATAAAGACCACGAGGGAGGAATAGATCCAAGTGCAGCAAATAGCAACTTTGTTAAAAAGACATCATCCTCAGGCAGTGCAAACCGCTGGTGGCTCCGTTCACTTCATTACGATAACAGCAGTAGCTTCTGTGATGTCTACTCTGACGGTAATAGCACAACTGGATGGGCGAACTACATTTATGGAGTAGCGCCTGGATTTTGCATTTAGGGTCTGACTTGTAAAAACGCCAAAGAATTATGCAATAACAAAAAAGAAACAACAAGAAGTAAAAGGCATAAAAAAGGAACGGAGGAAAAAGGAAAAATGAAAGAAAAATTTAGCCAAAAACAATCAGGTATAACACTTGTAGCATTAGTAGTGACAATAGTGGTATTGTTAATCTTGGCAGGAATCACCATAATGTACACAATGGGAGATAACAGTATCTTCCAAAAAGCGCAAGAAGCAAAAAATAAGACAGAACAAGCAATCCAAAATGAGCAAGAGTATATGAATAGTATTGATAATATGCTAGACAAATATATAGCAGGAGAAACAGTAGAAAAAAGTATCAGCCTAAATCGAACAACAGAAACAATAGAACCAAGTAGCACATTTCAGTTAATAGCAACTGTAAAGCCAAGTAATGCAACAAATAAAACATTCAATTGGAGTTCCAGTGATACAAATATAGCGACAGTAAGTGATACTGGATTAGTAACAGGAATCAAAGCAGGAGAAGTAGTAATAACAGCTACTATAACTAATGAAACAGAATTAAAAGCCAGTTGTAATTTTACAGTCGAAACAGATTGGGAACTCATGAACAAAAAAGCAAATGTTATAACAAAAGATAACAGTATAACAAGCAGTTCTACATCAGCAACAGCAGTAGTAGAAGGAATTAGTTATACAATTAATGTAGGAGATATTTATGATGTGAAATATGAAAATACTTATAGAAGAGTAAGAGTATTAGGATTTAAACATGACGATTTAGTGGATCAAACAGTATATGGAGAAACATATACAAAAGCAGGTATCAGTTTTGAATTCTTAGATTTTATGACAGGAGAAAACTATATGCCAATGAACGAAAGTGATACTAATGCAGGTGGTTGGGCAAACACAAAAATGAGAAAAGACTTAAACGGATATTTAGATAATAGTACAATCCAAAATAGAACATTAGAAGGACTAGGAGCAAACTTAAATAATAAGAGTTATATAAAACAAGTAAAGAAGAAGTACATTGCAACATATAATAACGCAAGTAGTGTAGCAATATGTAATGATTATTTATGGATGCTAGCATCAAGCGAAGTAGTAAAAGCTGGACATGCAGATGGATATTATGCATATGCAGTAACATCAGAAGGAAGTCAATATAAATTTTATCAAGAAATAACAGAAGATTGGAATGCAGAGAGTACAAACCGTATAAAGAAGACGTCTTCCTCAGGCAGTGCTAGCTGGTGGTGGCTTCGTTCGCCTGGCTGCAATTACAACAACAACTTTGGATTTGTCTATCGTAATGGAAGTGCAGACTATAATAGCCTTGCAAGCTATGTTGGCGGCGTAGCACCAGGATTTTGCATTTAGGATCTGACTTGTAGAACACCAAGGAATTATGCAATAACAAAAAAAGAAATAGAAGGCATAAAAAGAGAAACGGAGGAAAAAAGGAGAAATGAAAGAAAAGTTCAGCAAAAAGCAATCAGGTATAACGCTTGTAGCATTAGTAGTGACAATAGTGGTATTGTTAATATTGGCAGGAATAACTATAATGTACACAATGGGAGAAAATAGTATCTTTAAGAAGGCGCAAGAGGCGAAAAATAAAACAGATGAAGCAATAAAAAATGAGCAAGAGTATATGAATTCAATCGATAATATGGTAAATGAATATTTGAATGAAACAGGAAATGGAGGAGCAACCAGGCCAGAAGAAGTTCCAATAGAAAATATAAAAGCAGATTGGGCAACCATCGAAAAAATAGCAAAAGAGATAGCAAAAGATGATACAATTACAAGAGAAACAGAAAAAGTAAAAATAATAATAGATGGAAAAAGTTATACTATCAAACCAGGAGATATCTTTGAAGTAGAGTATAACGGAGAAGTAAGAAGAGTAAGAGTATTAGGATTTAAACACGATGATTTAGTAGACCAAACAGTTTACGGAGGAACGCATGAAAAGGCAAGTATCAGTTTTGAATTTTTAGACTTTATGACAGGTGACACATATATGTCAATGAACACAACCCATATAAATGAAAATGGTTGGGCAGCAACACAAATGAGAAAAGATTTAAATGGATATACAACAAATGATGCAACTCAAAGTGAAGCGATTGGAGGCTTAGGAGCAAATTTAAATAACAAAAGCTATATTAAACAAGTAAAGAAAAATTATATTGCAACGTACAATGATGCAAGTAGTGTAACGATATGTAATGATTACTTATGGTTATTAGCGTCAAGTGAAGTAGTAAATGTGGGATATGATGGAGGAGATACAAGAGGATATGCAATAACCAAAGAGGGAGAACAGTATAAATATTACCAAGGAGTAACAGATACATGGAACAGTCCGAGTGCAGAACGCAAAAAGAGACCAAACGCATCAGGTGATACGCTTTGGTGGTGGCTCCGTTCATCTTATTATTATAACAGAGGTCTCTTTTGCACAATAGATAGTAATGGACATAGCAACGGTAACGATGCGGGGTATACTGGCGGTGTAGCACCAGGATTTTGCATTTAAGGAATGAGCCTTGTAAATTCAGTAGTAAAAAGGCTTGATACTTTTAATGTCGAAAAAAGTTGATGAGTTTTCCTTGAAAAATAACAAAATATATATTAATATAGATGTATGTTCTAAAGGTAAGCATTTCCTTACCAAAAGAGAATATACATCATTTTTATTTTATAAATCAAAATATATTTATATCAAAAAAATTCTAACAAATTTCCAAAAAGAAAATTAAATTGAATAAAACTACTTGAAAGTAGAAAAACAAATTGTTATAATAGAGGAGAAATATATATGGAAATATTTACATATATAGACTATTTGAAATACCAAAAGTTTTCGAAAAGAAAGACAGAAAACCAATTAAATGAAACTGATGAAACATATTATATAGCTGGAGAACTAGTCAATAATGAGCATGACAAGATATTTAGAAAGATATTAGAAGACAAAAAAAGAAGTAGGAAAATTTATTAACAAAGCATTAAACTTAGAGGTACCAATAACATCGTATTATATACTGGGAGAAAAAAGTGGAAAGTAAAAAATTATATCAAAGAAACACAAGAAAAGTTAGAAGGATATGAAGGAATAGAATTTGCCAAATACAATATTATCGATATCAATAATTATACAGAAGAAGAGTTATTGCAAGAAGAAAGTTTCTTATCAAAAACAATGCTAATAGAAAAAGCAAAATATAGAAATACTTTAGCCATTAACTTGGAAAAAATAGTACAAGAATTAAATAGCAAAGATAAAGTTTATACAGAAGAACAAAAGAAGTTATTAATAATAATTATATCATTAACATTAAGAAGAAAATTGGAGGAAGAAGAAGCAAATAAATTAATAAAGAATTTAAAAGAAGGAGGAAAAGAAATGTTAGCAGTATTAGAAATGATAGATGAGGAAAATAAAAGAATATTTAGAAATGGAAAAAGGGAAGGCGAGAAAAGGGGAGAAAAACGTGCAAAACTAAAAACAGCCAAAAAATTATTAGCAGCGAAAGTACCAGTAGAAATTATTGTAGAAGCAACAGAGTTAACAGAGAAAGAAATTAAAAAATTATCAAATTTATAAACACAAATAAGGGACTATATATGTAGATATATGGTCTTTTTTCTTGTTCATTCAAGTTACTTAGAATAAAGAGCCATAAGAAACTTCTATTAAGTAAACATAAAATGTTGCAAAAATGAATTATGTGTGGTATAATTTATGTATAGGTGGTGAAATATGGATAAAAAGGAAAAGAATAGTTTAAAAAGATTAAGCAATGTATTAAAGAAAAATAGCTTAAAAATTGTACTAATACTTTTTCTATTCACATTATGTGGATACTTTTACTCATATAATATGGTTGTACCAAAGTACAAATCAATTTCTACCATGCTACTAACAAGCGATAATGTAAATAAAGATACAGACAGTCTAACACAAAACGATATCAATTTAAATAAAAACTTAATTGGTACGTATGGAAGAATACTAAAGAGCAGCAGTGTACTAAACAAAGTGATTGAACGCTTGAACTTAGACATGGAAGAAGAAGAGTTATACAAAAATATTGAAATAGAAGAAGTAAAAGACACTCAAATTATTGAAATTGGAGTAATACATGAAGATCCAGCTGAAGCACAAAAAATAGCTGGAACTTTAAATGATGTATTTATCCAAGAAATTAGAGAATTTTATAAAATAGATAATATCAGTATTGTAGACCAAGCATCATACGAAACAGAGCCATATAATATTCATCATATGGTTGATATTTTGATGTTCTTTGGAGCAGGGCTTGTAGCGTGTACAATTATGATATCTATTATTTATGTTTTAGACACAACAATCAAAATAGAACAAGATATTGAAGAATATGTTGGATTAAATGTAGTAGGTGTTGTACCATTCCATAAATCTAAAACAGATGAAGAATTAATTGTACATCACCATAGTAAATCAGTAGTATCAGAAGCATTTAAAACGATCAGAACTAACATAGCCTTTTCAAAATCAAAGGAACAATCTCAAACCATTTTATTTACCAGCTGTAATGCATCAGAAGGTAAAAGTTGGATTACTGCAAACATGGCAGTAGCTTATGCTTGGTCAAACCAAAACGTTATTATTGTAGACGCAGACATGAGAAAAGGTAGACAACATAACATTTTCCAAGTATCGAATGAAAATGGTTTATCAGAATGTTTAAGAGAGATTAAAAATAGTGAAGATTATAAAACACTAAAAAATTATATTAAACAGACGAATGTGCCAAAAGTACATATTATGACAATAGGATCAGTACCTCCAAACCCATCAGAGTTACTATCTTCTGACAAATTAAGTGAATTAGTACAGATGTTAAAATGTGTATATGATGTAGTAATCATAGATGGTACACCTTGTAACTTAGTAGCAGATAGTATTCCAGTATCAAGAATAGTAGATTCTACTGTACTAGTTACAGAATGTAGAAGAACCAAAATTGAAGATTTGAAAAACGTTATGAAGTTAATTCAAAACGTTGGTGGTAATATTGAAGGTGCCATTTTAAACAAAAAAGAAATGAAAAGTAAAGAATATGGAAAAGGATATTACTATGGAAAAATAGACGACAACAATACAACTGTAGAATTACAAACTTATAGTGTAAAAGAATTAATTGAAAATAGAAAACAAAATGTAGAAGAAATAGACGAAGAAGTTGTATTAGAGCCAACTATCAAAGAAGAACAAATTACTTTACTTGCTGAAAAAATTGAAGGATTAGAAGATAAACTATTAAAAATTCCAGATATGAATTTAGCAGGATATACAAAAGCTGTAGAAGATATTAGAGCTATTTATGAGAACGAAATTGATAAAAATAAATTAGCTGAAAATATCAAAGAAAATATTATCAAAAATGAATTAGTCAAAAAATTAGAGCAAAACAATGAAGAAACCAAAAATGTTCTAGCACAGAAAATGGAACAATTAAACCGTGAAAATGAGATTACAGGCCTAATTCAAAAAATTGATAGTATTGAAAATGCAATTAATCAGGACACTACTGAAGAGAAAATAGTTAACATGATTTCTGAAATGAAAGAAGAACAAAGCAGAAAAATGGAAGAGCTAGACAGTAGTAAAGTATTATCTGACATTTTAGAAAGAATGGATATGCTAACACAAAGCCAAAATGAAAATATTGAAAAGAACGGCTTAGAGACAAGATATTTACTAGAAAATAGTAATGTAGAAACCAGAAATTTATTAACCAATAGCCAAGAAGAAACGAAATACTTAATAGAACAAAGTACTGAAGCAACTAGAAACATTTTAGAAGAAAACAGCTTAGCAACAAGAAATTTACTAGAAGAAAACAAAGTAGCTACACAGAACTTATTAGAAGAAAAGATGGCAAATTTAAACTATAAACAAGAAATCGATAGTTTGATGAACAAACTTAACAACTTAGAAGATAACATGAATAACAATGAAACACAAGAAAGTATTAAAATGATTGAAGAAAAAATTCAAGCTATGATTTTAGAGATGAAAGAAGAACAAAACGAGAAGATACAAGGACTAGATACAAGAAATACATTAATGGAAACTAAAAACCTAATTCAAGAGAGCAAACTAGAAACTCAAAAATTATTAGAAGATAAAATGCAAGATATGCTTAATGCTATGAAATCAGAGACAACAGAAAATACGATGAAAATGCTTGAAGAAAACTTCAAAACAATGATTACTAATATCATGGAAAATCAAAATGCAACACAAAGCCTATTAGAAGAAAAAATGGCAAACTTAAATTACAAAGATGAAATTAGTAGCTTGATGAACAAAATTACAGATGTAGAACAAGCAATTAATAGCAAAGATTCAGAAGAAAAACTAAGCAAAGTAGTAGAGAAAATGAAGGCAGACAATGAGAAGAAACTAGAAAAATTAGATAGTTCAGCTCAGATTAAAGAGATTATGAAAGAATTAAAGAAAATTAACACAAGATATGACAAACTAGCATTAGAAGTAAACAAAAACTTAACAGAAATGAAGAAAGCTTCTCAAACTGCAGCAAAACAACCAACAAAACAAACTACAGAAACAAAATCAGCTAACAAGAATAAAGTGATTGAATTAGAAACTGCTAAGAAGAAACTAAAACAAGAAGAACTAATTATAGAATACGGAAAAGAAATTGAATACGAACAATTATTAGACTTAGCAATTGGTGTATATGAATTTAACACAAATCAAAATCAAAGGAGGGCAGAGTAGAACATGGAAGAAGAAATGAAAAAGAAAACAGGAAAAACGACTAAAATTGTAATTAGTATTTTCAGTGTTCTACTATTGCTCGTCATAGCAATTGTGACATTAGGAAGTTGCTATATTAATGATAAATTAGCAAAAATTAATTATGTGGAACTTGATCAAAATAAGATACAAGTAAATCCAGAAGTATTAGTAAAGGCAGATGCATTAGAAACGTACAGAACGATTGCTTTATTTGGAATTGATGCAAGAGAGAATACTTATGATAAAGGAAATAGAAGTGATTGCATTATTTTGGCAATCTTAAATGAAAAGACCAAAGAAGTTAGTTTAGTATCTGTTTATAGAGATACTTACTTAAAAATGACAGACATGTATTTAGACAAAGTAACACATGCCTATTCTTATGGCGGCCCAGAATTAGCAATTAGTACACTAAATACAAACTTAGATTTAGATATTAAAGAATTTGTAACAGTCAACTTTGATGTAGTAGTAGAAGGAGTAGATGCCCTAGGGGGAATTGAACTAGACATTACTGAAGAAGAAACAAAATATATCAATGGATATATTGGAGAAATCAATCATGTAACAAAACATTCCTCACCCAATATTACAATAGCAGGAAAACAACAAGTAGATGGTGTACAAGCTTTAGCATATTCTAGAATCCGTTATACAGCAGGTGGAGATTATAAAAGAACAGAAAGAATGAGAACAGTGATTGAAAAAATGCTTCAAAAAGCGAAAGGATTAAGTGTAGCAGAGTTAAATAAAATGGTAGATATTCTATTACCAAAAACATATACCAACATTGAAGCACAAGAGATTTTAGCAATGATACCAGAACTTGCAACTTATAAAATGAAACACAATATTGGTTGGCCATATGAAACCAAAGGAGCAACCATTAATGGAATTTGGTATGGACCACCAATTACACTAGAAAGTAATGCAACAAAATTGCACAAAGAAATTTATGGACAAGAGGATTATGAACCATCTAAAGCCGTAAAACAAATCAGCAACGAAATTGTTGAAAAGACAGGGTATACAAAATAAACATAAGGACAAGCATAATATAAAAAACCAAAGAAAACAAGAAACGAAAGAAGGAATAAATCAATATATAATGGAGGAAAACATATTATGCAAAACAATATAGAAGTAGCAGAAAATGTAGATGGGATGCAAATGCAAATACCAATGCGTACAGAATTAGTAGAATTAAAAGAGAGAAGTCTATTAAAAAAGGAGGACGTATATCAAGGTTTTAAAAGAACATCAGATGTTGTAATTTCAGCAATTGCGCTAGTAGCTTTATCACCAATTATGGCACTTACAGCAATTGCCGTAAAATTAGACTCCAAAGGACCAGCTTTTTTAGTACAAGAAAGAATTGGACAAGATGGTAAAATTTTTAAAATGTATAAATATCGTTCTATGGTAGTGGGAGCAGATGATATTCTAGAAAAATATTTAGCAGAAAATGAAGAAGCAAGAAAAGAATATCAAACTTATAAAAAGTTAAAAGAAGATCCAAGAGTCACCAAATTAGGAAAATTCATTAGAAAAACAAGTATTGATGAATTACCTCAATTAGTCAATGTTCTAATTGGAAATATGAGTTTAGTTGGACCAAGACCATATTTACCAAGAGAAAAAGATGACATGAAACATTACTACAACTGTATTATTCAGTCAAAACCAGGAATTACTGGACTATGGCAAGTTTCTGGAAGAAGTGAAACAAGCTTTGATGAAAGATTAAGTTTAGATTATACATATAACCAATCAAAGGGAATGAAATGTGATACTAAAATTTTAATACAAACAGCTTTTAAAGTTTTTAAAAGAGAAGGCGCAAGATAAAAGACATAAAAACACATTTAGGAGGAAACTAGGTTATGGAAAATATAAAACAAGAACCTATTAGAATTGCACAAGTTATTGGAAAATGGGTTGGCGGTGGAGTAGAAGCGGTTGTTATGAACTACTACCGTCACATTGACAAAAGTAAGATACAATTTGATTTTATTTGTGATGAAGATTCTACAAATATACCTTATGAAGAAATAGAAAAATTAGGTGGAAAAGTAATTTTAATTCCACCTTATCAAAAGTTATTTAGATATCATAAAGAATTAAAAAGAATTTTAAAAGAAGGAAATTATAAAATTGTGCATTCACATATAAACACATTATCTGTGTTTAGTTTGTTTGCTGCCAAATGTGCTAAAGTTCCAGTGCGTATTGCACATTCTCATAGTACCACAAATAAAAAAGAAAAAAAGAAAAATTTAATGAAGCAAGTATTGAAGCCATTTTCAAAGCTATTTGCAACAGATTATATGTGTTGCTCAGAGCTAGCAGGGAGATGGCTATTTGGCGATAAATTATATGACGAGAAAAAAATTTATCTACTAAATAACGCAATAGACTTGCATAAATTTGAATATAATGAGAAAATAAGAGAAGAAGTAAGAAAAGAATTGAATATTGACGAAGAAACTTTTGTTATGGGACATATTGGAAGATTTGTAACAGTTAAAAATCATGAGTTTTTGTTAGATGTATTCCATGAAATATATAAAGAAAATAAGAATAGCATTTTAGTGCTTGCAGGGCAAGGTCCATTAAAAGAAAAGATAGAACAAAAAGCAAAAGAAATGAACTTAGATAAAGCAGTTCAGTTTTTAGGTCAAAGAAGTGATGCTAACAGATTATACCAAGCAATGGATGTGTTTGTATTACCTAGTTTATATGAAGGATTACCAGTTGTTGGAGTAGAAGCGCAAGCTGCCGGACTTTTATATGTGCTTTCAGATGATATGACAAAAGAAACAAAGGTATTAGAAACAACTACATTTTTATCATTAAATGAAGGCGCAAAAAAATGGGCAGATACCATAGACAATGCAACAAAGCAGTTTGAAAGGAAAAATATGCTAAATGAAATGGCACAAAAGGGATTTGACATACAGAAGGAAGTAAAAAAATTAGAAGAAATTTATAGAAAATTAGACACAAATGATAGAAAGGGTAAATAATGAAGATAAAATTTAATCTTAGATTTATAATTGTTTTTTTACTTGTTATATTTAAGTATTTAAAAATGCAAAATTTTATCAGCAATACAATAAGTAATTGTATTTTATTAGCTACCCTATTTATTGTTTTGATATGGCTAGGTTCCAAAGGGAAAATCAAGAATATCAATACCAACTATTTTCTAATTTTAGCATTGATGGCGGTAGTGCAAATTGTACTATTAAGGGATGTTGATATTCTTATTTTATTGATGCTAGGAATTCTTTTCACTGAGGATAAAAATTATACAAGGAATATTATCAAGTATTTTTTAATTTCATTAGTAATTGTATTTATGATAACTATTGTTTTATACCAATGTGGAATTTTAGAGTCAGCATATTTAAGTAGAATTATTGATGGCGTAAGAATTCAGAGAAACTCATTAGGGTTTGCGCATCCGAATGAAACATATTGCTATTTCTTTATGATTTTATTAGGCTTCTATTATTTTTGCAAAAACAAAAAGTTATTTTGGTTTTTAACATTAATTGCTTCCTATGTACTATATAAAATAACATTATGTAGAACGGGATTTTTGTGTATTTTTGTATTCTTAGCAATTGATGTTCTATATCGTTCAAAAATAAAAATTAATAAATACTTTTTTGCAATTGGTACAGCTTTAACACTTTTATTAGGAGTTTTTGGTGCTAATATGAATAGCCCTTTAAACGAAGCTTTAAGTTACAGACCATATTATGCTCATGCAACAATGGAAAGTGGATTGATTTTTAATGTATTAGGGAACAATTTAAGTAAAATTCAAACGAACACAAACTTTAATAACATTGATAATGTCTATTTACATATTATTTTATCATCAGGTTTAGTGTTCTATGTTTATTATTTCTGGTTGTATTGGAAATCAGGAGAAAAACTAGAAGTAGACAGGAAATTGACAAAAATATTTATTATGACACTGATTTATGGTTGTTGCGAGAGTCACTTAATCAATCCAGGACTAAACTTTGTACTTGCCATTCAAGTGTGTACTTTACTTATCAAAGAGAAACCACAAGAAGAGATAGCAGAAAAGCAAGCCATTGAACTATGCCAAGAATAAGGAGAAAACGAATGAAAATAGCACATATTATCAATTCGAATAGTTATTCAGGTCTAGAAAATGTTGTGTGCAATATCATAGATAATTTCAGAAAAGAGTACAAAGATTTTGAAATGATTTATGTAACACAAGATGGACCAATTGTGAAGATATTGCAAGATAAAAATATTAACTACTATGTAATAGAAAAAATGAACAAAAAAAGTGTCAGAAAGTTTATTGCACAGTGGAAACCAGATATACTACAGGCGCATGATTACACTGCTAGTGTAATATGTGCATTAACAACTGAAAAATTACCAATTATTAATCATTTGCACAATAACGCACCTTGGATAAAAAAGCTTTGTCCTTATTCTATTTCTTATCTATATGCAGGAAGAAAGGCAAAGAAGATATTAACGGTATCTAATTCGATACAAGAAGAATACATTTTTTCTAATGCAATAAAAGATAAAATTGAAGTGATTGGAAATCCAGTTAGTAAAAATAAAATATTAGAGAGAGTAGAAGAAAGTGATTACCAGAAAAAATATGATATTTGTTGTGTAGGAAGACTAACAGAAGCGAAGAATCCAAAAATGTTTTTAGAGGTTGTTAGCAAAGTTAAAAAAGAGAGGAAAGATATAAAAGCTGTATGGGTTGGAAATGGAGAGCTATATGAAGAAATGATTTCTTATAGGGACAAGCTAAAACTTACTGAAAATGTGGAGTTTGTAGGATTCCAAGAAAATCCATACACTTATATGGCAAAATCAAAAATGTTCGTCTTAACATCAAAATGGGAAGGATACGGTTTAGTTGCTTTTGAAGCATTAAGTTTAGGACTACCATGTATCGTCTCAAAAGTAGGAGGACT
Organism: uncultured Clostridia bacterium; assembly: GCA_910589185.1. GTDB lineage: Bacteria > Bacillota > Clostridia > TANB77 > CAG-508 > CAG-273. The sequence continues at coordinate 15,019 of CAJUSU010000016.1, read as the reverse complement.
TGTCAACATTGTAGATGATTCCTGTGGCAAACTATGTGAAACGGAAGAGGGATTTACAAAACAAATATTAAAAGTTTTGACAGATAGTGACGAGTATGAAAGATTATCAAAGAACGCTAGCAAAAAAGCAGAGAAGTTAGATAGTACACAAGAATATATGAAGAAAATGTATGACTTATACCAAGAAATAGGAGAATAATATGTCTTGCATAAAAGTGCTACATATTGGCTTTTCAGCTAATATGGGAGGAATAGAAAAATATTTAATTAACATATATAGAAAAATCAATAAAGAAGAAATTCAAATGGATTTTCTAATTTTAGGAGAGCAAAAACCATGCTTTTATGAAGAAATAAAAGAAAATACATTCTTTATAAAAGATAGAAAAGAAAATTATTTTGCTTTCAAAAAGCAGTTAAAGGAGTTTTTACAAAAAAGTAATTATGACTTTATTCATATCCACTTAATGAGTTTTAGCCTTTTTGAACCAATTATTTATGCTAAAAAATATACCAACGCTAACATTATTTTACATTCACACATAGCAGATAATAAGATAGTTTTTAAAAAGACAAAACTACTAAGTTGGATAGGAGAAAGATTTGTAAAAGGCAATACCTCTTTTCTAAAATTAGCTTGCTCTAGTGATGCTGGAAAAGATATGTTTCAAAATTTTAAAAACAAAGAATTTAAAGTTTGCAATAATGGAATTAAAATAGACGAATTTTTCTACAATGAGTTATCAAGAGAGAAGATAAGAAAAAATCTCAATATCAAAGATGATGAATTTGTCATTGGAAATGTAGGAAGATTTGTAGAACAAAAAAATCACGTCTTTTTAGCAAAAGTTTATCATGAGATTACCAAATTAAATCCAAAAACAAAATTAGTGTTAATTGGTAATGGTCCGTTAAGAGATGAAGTGAAAAGATATATGCAAGATAAGAAAATAGAAAACAATGTAATATACTTAGACTATGTAAATAACGTTAATGAATATATGAGTGCATTTGATAGTTTTTTATTTCCATCTTTATTTGAAGGGCTAGGAATTGTACTGATAGAGGCACAGGCATCTGGTCTAAATTGTATTATTACAGATAGTTTGCCAGAAGAAGTAAATTGTTCTAAAAGAATTAAAAGACTTAGTTTAAAAGACAATACCATTCAAGAATGGGCACAAGCAACACTAGAAAAATCAATTCATAGAGAAGAAGTAAAAGACAATGAAAAACTAAATGGATTTGATATAGATAATACAGTAAATGAGTTAGTAGAATTTTATAAAAGGAATACAAGAGAGGATTCAAAACAGTGAGAAAGATAGAGGGAAAAGAGCTAAGAGAAATACAAATAGATATTTTGAAATACATTGATATGATTTGCAGAGAAAATCATATTGAGTATTTTCTAATAGGAGGTTCACTAATTGGTGCAGTTCGCCATAATGGTTTTATACCATGGGATGATGATATCGATATTGCACTAACAAAGGATAATTATGAAAAATTAGTGAATATTTTAAATCAGAATAAAGATAGTGAGTATTTGCTATTAGACCATTCAAAACAAAAAGACTATTTTTACCCATTTGCTAAGTTAGTCAATACGAAAACAGTTATGAGAGAAAATAACTTTAAATCAATTAAGAATTATGGAGTGCATGTAGATATATTTTGCTATACAGGATTGCCAAATCAAGCAAGGGAGAGGAAAAAGTTTTGTAAAAAAATAAAAAGTAATCAAAGGCTGATTTTTTATCACAATTTAAAGAAGATACCAGAACAAAACATAATGAAAAAGATAATAAAACAGATAATACGATATTATACAAATTTCATTGGATTAGAAAGAATCTTGGAAAAAAATAGAAGATTAAATAACCAATATAACATTAAAGAGTCAAAATATGCTATTAGTAATTGGCCAGTTTATTTAATAGAACATGAAATACAAGAAACAAAAAACTTAAGAGGAATAGAAAATCACCAGTTTGAAAATTTAACAGTAGAAATTCCAAAAAATTATGATATGATATTAAAAACAACTTTTGGTGATTATATGACACCACCGCCACCAGAAAAGAGAGTGGCTAGGCATGATATAGAGGCCTATTGGAAAGATTAAGATAGAAAGAGGTGAAAGTGGAAAATGAGAAAGAAGAATTCAATATTTAACATGTTAGGCTCTTTGGGTTCTTATCTATTTGCCACGATATTTACCTTTATTACACAAGCATGCATTGTTAGAATTTTAGGGATAGAGTATAGTGGAGTCAATGGTTTATTTACTAATATTTTAACAATGTTATCAGTAGCAGAGTTAGGAATAGGGACTACCATTATATTTAAACTATACAAACCAATTGCAGAAGATAACAAAGAAGAAATAAAATCGTGGATGAATTTTTATAAAATTTGTTATAGATGTGTAGCACTAGTTATTACAATTATAGGTGTAATCATTATTCCAATAGTTCCAACAATTGTAGGAGAAGTTGCTATTCCAGAAAGTATAATCTTTTTATACTTAATATCGTTACTAGATACCATACTTTCCTATGTTATGACTTACAAGCGTTCATTACTATATGCTGACCAAAAGAATTATATTGTCAACATTGTACACATGGGATACACCATTTTCATGAATATTACACAAATTATTCTGCTTGCTATATTTAAAAACTATGTGGTATTTTTAGCTATCAAATTAGTCTATCGACTATTAGAAAATATTATCATTAACATATATGTTAACAAACATCATCCATATATCAATGAGCCAGCCAAGAAACTAGAAAGCCAAGAAAGAAAAGATGTTATCAATAGAATTAAAGCAATCTTCTTGCAAAAAATTTCTTTTGTTGTTAATAAAGGAATAGATAACATTGTATTATCTATATTTTTAGGAATTACAGTTGTTGGATATTATACTAACTATAATATGATTGTAAGTGCAATTACAACGATTATCTATCAAATTCTTTCAAGTCTAACAGCTAGTGTAGGAAATTTATTAACAGAAAACAACACGGAAAAAAGTTATGATATTTACAAAAAGATCAATATGCTAAATTCCTTCATTACAGGAATATTTATCGTAGGATTTACTTGTGCAATTCAACCATTTATTACTTTATGGGTGGGGAAGGAATATCTATTATCTAACTTTACCATTTGGATTTTTGCTTTTTATATTTACTCAGATAGTATTAGAAGAGCAATTACCATGTATAAAGAAGCAGCAGGTATTTGCAAAGAAGACCAATTTATGTATGTGATTATGGCAATTATCAACTTAGTTACTTCTATTATTTTATGTAAGATAATTGGGGTGGCAGGAGTCATACTAGGAACGGCGATGAGTTATCTATTCTTAATTATATATAGTTATCCAAAGTATATTTATAAGCCAATTTTTCATAAATCATATCGAGAATATTATCGAGAAAATGTAAAATACTTTGTTTATATTGTCATAGCGACAGTTCTTTCTGCTGTCATATGTAATGTAATAACAATAGACAATAGTTTATGGCAATTCATATGCAATGGTATCATAGCTGTAGGCATTGCCGTGATATTATTTATTATCTTATTTGGCAGAAGTAAAGAATTTAGATATTACATAGAAATGCTAAAAGAGGTAAAAGCTAGAATAATAAAATAAGTAAGGAAAAAGGAATTAGAAAAACATGGAAGAAGAAATTGATTTAAAAGAATTATTTAATGTATTTTGGAAAAAGAAAGCGATTATTATATTAGTAACTATTCTTTTTGCAATCATAGGAGTAGGATACACAAGATATTTAGTAACTCCTAAATATCAATCTGCCACAACATTATTGTTAGCGCAGAACAATTCGCAGGAAACAGAAGATAAGCTAAATGAAATTACGCAAACAGATATCACCTTAAATCAGACATTGGTTTCTACTTATAGTGTACTGATAAAAAGTAAAACAGTAATTGATCAGGCTTTACAAAATTTGAGTATGACCGATATGAAAACAGAGGAAGTAGAAAAAGATATTACAGTAAAAGCTGTAAAAGATACACAGGTAATAGAAATTACTTATGTCAATGAAGATCCAAGAATAGCCTATTTAATTACCACAGAACTTGCGAATGTATTTAGTGAAAAAGTAGTGGAAATCTATAATATTAATAACGTATATATTGTTGATAAAGCAGAATTAGCAACAGAACCATATAATGTAAATCACATCAAGGATATTCTAATTTTTGCGATTGGTGGTTTTGGGCTTTCTTGTGCAGTCATCTTTGTTTTCAGTTTATTTGATACAACCGTAAAAACTGGGGAAGACGTCGAAAAGAAAACAGGACTAGCAGTCCTTGCACAAGTACCAGCTGTAAAGTTAGGAGGTAAAGAAGATGAATAATGAACTAATTACACATAGAGATCCGAAATCTCCTATTTCTGAGGTTTTTAAAACCTTAAGAACGAACTTACAATTTATGAAACATAAAGATGACGCTATTTCTTTATTAGTAACAAGTACTATGCCAGGAGAAGGCAAAACATGGATTACTTCTAACCTAGGAATTGCCTTTGCACAATCAGATAAAAAAGTAGTTATCATTGACTCTGACATGAGAAAAGGAAGATTGCATAATGTTTTTGAAACAAAGATATTCCCAGGGCTTTCTAACTACCTAGCAGAAGACAAAAAGTCAATCAAAGACTATTTAATCAAAACAGAAGTAAAAAATTTATGGATTATTCCTGCAGGAAATGTGCCACCAAACCCATCTGAGTTATTATCAACGGAAAGAATGCTACAAGGGTTAGAGGAATTAAAAAGAACGTTTGATGTTGTGTTATTTGACTCAACACCTTGTATGTTAGTAACAGATGCGGTTATCATTTCTAGAATTGTAGATGCTACTATAATAGTAAGTTCTCATAAATTAACTAAAATGGAGAACTTAAAAACTGTGCAAAAAAATATTGAAAATGTAGGTGGAAAAATAGCAGGGGTCATTATCAACAGAATACCTGTATCACTTAAAAAGTATAAAAGTAAGTATTACTATTATGGAGAAAGAAGCAAGACCGAAGGAGGAGAGCATACTTCACGAAATAATAATCAAGATGAAGAAAACAATTCTAGTCGCATTCACCAAGAAGAAGTGACTTATGTAGAAGTTGATGAAACAGCTTCTGAAGGCAAGCAAGAACAAGATGACATCATAAACCAAATTGACCAATATTTAGATGATAATAAATAAGGAAGAAGGCTAAAAAATGATAGATGTACATTGCCACATATTGCCAGGCATTGATGATGGATCAAGAAGTATAGAAGAAAGTATGGAAATGATAAGAGAAGCATATGAAGCAGGTTTTACAGCTATCATTTCTACTTCTCATTATATAGAAGAAAGCTACCATACGCCAAAGGCAAAAAGGCAAGAATTGATTGATATGTTAAATGAACAAATAGAACAAGAGGGGATGGACATTAAAATATATAATGGAGCAGAAGCATATATTAGTCCAGACTTAGTAGAATTAATAGAAGAGGGTGAACTTCCTACTATGAATGGAACAAAGTATTTGCTGATGGAACTCCCAATGCATAATCAAATTCTTGGACTAGAAAGAGTGATTCAAAATATTATTTCACAGGGTATTACTTTGATCATTGCACACCCAGAAAGATATTCTTACGTCCAGAAAAACTATAAAATATTAAATGAACTAGCAGATATGGGAGTGCTATTTCAAGCAAATTATGGAAGTTGTATGGGACAGTATGGAAAAGAAGCGGAAAAGACTTTAAAGAAATTGCTAAAGGCAAATAGGATATCTTTTTTTGGAACAGACTGCCATAGAGCAGGCAGTGTATATTGTCAAATACCAGAGATTTTAAAGAAATTAGAGAAAATGATAGGAAAAGAAAAACTAGAGGAACTAACTACAACCAATCCACAAAAACTAGTATAGGAGAATATAATAAACTAAATGAATGTCTATAAATCCTTAAATGAAGTAATTGAATATATAGAAGCAAACTTAGAAAACGAAATATCATATACAAAATTAGCGCAAATACTAGGAGTAAATGAGTATACCATGCAAAGCGTATTCTCTTTACTTTGTAATATTTCTCTTTCAGAATATATTAGAAAAAGAAGATTATCAAATGCAGGTTATGACTTATCACAAACAAACGAAAAGATAATGGACATAGCTATAAAATATCAATACGATAATGCGACCTCTTTTTCTAGAGCATTTGAAAAATTCCATGGAATAAAACCAAGTAGCGTAAAGAAACAGCCAGAAGGTCTTAAAGTATTTGCAAAAATTCATTTTGATGAACAACAAGAGATTGCAAAACCAAGTATGAAATACAGCATTATAGAAACAGAAGAACTTGTACTTTATGGAGAAGAAAAGAAGACAACAACAGAAAAGATAGGAGAAGATGCACCAAAGCATTTTCAAGAAGTCATCAAAAAATACGCTAAGGCTTATGGATACCCTAATTATGGAATGGTAGTATATCAAGATAGATTTCAAGACATTGTAAATGGGTATTGGGTATTGTATGACAAAAAAATACCAGAACTAAAAAAATATATTATTCCAAAAAGTAAATGGCTAGTATTTCATATTCCAAATGAGAATCCAAAAGATATACAAGAAGTAAGCCACCGCTTTTGTGATGAATTTGTACCAAGTTGCAAATATAATTTAAGAGAAATTCCAGAACTAGAATATTACCATGATGGTATGACGGAGTTTATGGTACCAATAGAAGATTAAACTGATTTTTTTCAAAAGAGAAAAGTCAGTTTTTTTATGGCAGAATTTAGTAAAATAGAAATAGAAGGTGGGGAGAAAAAATGCAATATACAACAGAAATATTTTTGACATCAGAACATGTCACAGAAGAAAGTTGGCTAAATCTTTTAAATGGTATTTCAAATTTGAATGGATTATTCCATAAATGGAATTTATGGATAAGAATTGAAAATAATGAAGTGAGATATTTTGTACAAACAAGAAGACAGTTACCAACAGTAGTTAGTTCTTTAGGTGACTTTTTACTAAAACAAATAGAAGCAGTAGAAGAAGAGCCAGCATCTAGCTTGGGACTATTTTACTTGTTTTTAGGATTTTTTAAGAAAAAGGAAAATAGTGTATTAGATGTTTATGACTATAACGAAACGAGAAAAAATAGGCAAATGAAATTTGCTAAATTTACTATGTTTCCTTTAAAGCAAAACTATTTCCGCTTTCATACAAGACTATATTTTAAAAAAGAAAACAGCAAAAAGTTAAAAAGAAGATTTGCTCTATTTAGTATCCCACAAACATTACTAAGTATCAACTTTGCAGAGCATAATCGTTTTCTATATAAAAAAGACGCGAAGAAATATTTGAATATTGAAAAAAGTTTGCATTTATTGAAAAATGAAAAACAAGACCCAGTGCTAAAAGTAGATACTTTCCCATATTTGGCAGGAAATTATTATCTTAATTTGAGTGAATATGATTTTGATGTACACTCTCTAGTGGTAGGAGCAAGCGGGACAGGCAAATCGAAGTTTATGAGTAATTTTATTAGCAACTTAGCTAGCAGAGAAGAATATAGAAATAAATACAAAGTAGTGGTAATCGACCCTCATGCAGCTTTAGAAAAAGACATTGGAGGTCTGGAAAATACAGAAGTTATTGATTTTAAAACTTTGGAAAACAGTATGGATTTATTTGTCAATACAGGTAAAGATCCAATTGTTAGCACAGAGTTAATGCTTTCTTTATTAAAAGGGTTAATGGCAGACCAATACAATTCAAAAGCAGAGCGTGTTTTAAGACATAGCATTTATGCATTACTTGTAAAAGGAGATTTGAGTTTTAATAATTTAAGAAGAATGGTGTTAGATATGGACTATCGAAACAACTTACTAGGGGAATTAGAAGAAAAGCTAACAGATAGTACAGTGGCATTCTTTCGTACAGACTTTAATGAATTAAAAAGCAAATCTTATCAAGAAGCCATTTCGCCCATCATTTCTTTAATTGACGAAATGCAAATGTTACCTGCATTTCATACGGATTTGAAACAACGCCAAATGAAACAAGTAATTGAAGAAAATTTCTTAACCATTTTTTCACTAGATCAAACAGTATTAGGAGAAAAAGTGACAAAAACAATAGCAGGACTGGTTATGCAACAAATGTTAGAATTAGTACAGTCATATGCTTTTGACCAACATATTATTTTCTTAATTGACGAAGTAGCAGTAGTAGAAAATAGTATTTTGCATAGATTTTTAGCAGAGGCAAGAAAGTATAGTTTATCGTTAATGTTGGCACAGCAATATTTTAATCAAATTAGCGAGGAATTACAAAAAGCAATTTTTGCTAATGCATTAAACTATTATGTTTTTAGAATTTCAAGAGAAGATGCAGTAATATTGGAAGGCAATATTCAAATGGAAATGGCAGTACATAATTCTTTTCATGCAAGAAGAGAAATGCTAACAAAATTGGCTAACAGAGAATGTGTGGTTAGAGTAAGTAGTTATGGAAAAGTATTAACAGCAATGAAAGCAAGAACCGTAGACTTTGAGCCAGTTCCAAAAAGAAAAATCAATCAGATTTTAAATACAAAGCAAATTTATTTAAAACCACAAAATAATAAAAATCAAGACTGGAATAATACAGCGAAAGGGGCAATAAGTGAATTAGGAGAAACTAAATTAAATGGTTTCAGTAGTTTTGGGATAGGAAGTGCGATTAGTTTAAAATCACTAATGGGTTCGCAGTCTTCAGGAAGAGAACCGTTAAGTCAAAGCTAAGGAAAACTGCTTTCTTAGTTAGAACTTATGCTGTGACTTAGAGGGGAGTGATAAAAAAATGAACGAAAAACAGGCTATGGAAATAGTAGATAATATATTTATGCAAATTTTTGGAAGAAAAAGTCCTTTTACCTTAGAACAAGTTTTACAGAAATTTGCTTTTGATGTAAAACTGCCACAACAAGTAATGGATAGCACCTCGAAACAACCAACTTGGACAGCAGCAATTAATTCTTCAAGATATATTACACAAGAACATATGGAAAGATATGACGAGCAAAGAGGGTGGATGATACCAAAACAAGAAGTACGCACTCTAGAAGATTTGCTAAATGTTTGGAAATTAACTAATTATACAACAACGGAAAGAGTATATGATTGCATCAATGTAGCACAATGTGACCCATTATATCGCTGCGAAAATGCTTTTCGCTGTACAGATTGTAGAGATTCTAAAAATCTTATATTTTCAGATGGATGTGGAGATTGTGAAGCAATTATTGCTTCACAAAGATCTGCTAATTCTCAATTTTGCTTAAGAGTAGATGACTCAAATAGTTGTAGCAGTAGTTATAATGTTATTTGTTCTGCTAAAATTGACCATTCTATCTTTATTCAAGATTGTAATAATTTACAAGAATGTATTTTTTGTTCCCACATTGCAAACAAAAAGTATTGTATTGCTAATATGCAATTTGAAAAAGAGGAATATTTCCAGATTAAGAAAGTGATTATAGACTGGATTTTGAAGGTATAATACTCTTACAGCTTGCAGAAAAAATAATCAGCAAATTTAGTTACTAATAAAAAATGACAAAAAAATATATACAAATAAAATAAAATATGGTACAATACTCAAGAATTAGAGTAGAAAGTAAATCGTTAAGACTTGTGTAGACGGGAAGTTGCTCACAAGGCAAAAGGATAAAAACTTGCGTATTTATTTTCGCATTCCGCTAAGAAGATGAGAGAAAGATGAAAATATATCCCTCTTTTTTTGATGCGGAAATTATCAAAAAGGAGGAATTTTTTATGCGTACTAACAAAAAAATTATTTTAACAGCAGTTTTATTAGCATTACTTATTATTTTATCAAGGTTTTTATCGCTTAAAACACCATATATGAAAATCAGTTTTGCTTTTGTACCAACGATGCTTTGTGCAGTTTGGCTAGGACCAAAATGGACGATTCTTTTAAATGTATTAGGAGATGTAATAGGAGCAACTCTATTTCCAACAGGACCATATTTTGTAGGATACACAATTAGTACAGCGATTGCTGGTTTAATTTATGGATTACTATTATATAAAAAAGAAGGAAAAGAATATAGCAATATCAACTTTTTAATAAGACTAATCATTGCAACGACTTTAGTTGCTATTATCTGCAATATGGGACTAAATACTTTATGGTCTGCAATTACTACAGGAAAAGCATTCTGGGGATTGTTAGGCATGAGAGTTGTAAAACAACTCATTATGATACCAATTCATGTGGCTGTTATATTCTTCATAGAGAAAGTACTAAGAAAACCGTTTGACAAATATGTAAGAACAGGAAATGAAGCAGTAGAAAGCTAAAAAAGTAAGACAAGATAGGAGCAAACATGATAAAAATAGAAAATGTATCATTCCAGTATAGAGGAACAGATACAAAAGTATTAGATAATTTGAATTTAGAAATACAAGAAGGGGAGATTATAGCCATTGTAGGAAAAAATGGCTGTGGTAAATCTACTCTTGGTAAGCTGATAGCAGGTATTCTGCCACTAAAACAAGGAAGTATTACAATTGATGAAATAGATAGTAAGAATAAAAAAAAGGAACAAGAAATTAGAAATAAGATAGGAATAGTATTTCAAAATCCAGAAAATCAAATTGTATTTAGTAATATCAAAGATGAAATTTCTTTTGCTCTAAAAGGATTAAGCAGGGAAGAAATAAATAATAGAGTACAACAGGCATTAGAAAAAGTAGATATGCTACAAGTCAAGGAACAAGACTTATATAACTTATCTCTGGGGCAAAAACAAAGAGTGATGATAGCAGAAATTTTAGCGAAAAATCCAAAGTATATTATTTTAGACGAACCAACAACAATGATAGATAGTTTAGGAAAAGATAAGATATATCAAATTATTAAAAGTCTAAAGCAACAAGGTTATACTTTAATTTGCATTACCAATTTAGCAGACGAAATTTTGTTAGCAGATAGAACTTTGATTTTAGAAAATGGCAGACTAGTGACAGAGATTAAAAAAGAAGAGCTAGTAGAAAGAGCAAAAGAAATAGAAGAACATGGTATTAAATTACCAACACTATTAGAGATTTTGTGTAAATTAAATGAAAAAGGAAAGAAGATTAATTTACAAGATTATACAGTAGAAGAACTAGTTGAGAAATTATAAGGAAGGACCTTAAAATGAAGAATGTAATCATATTTATCTTATTTTTGCTATATGCAACAGCCATATTTTTCATACCAAATAATATTTTTCTATTATGTCCTTTCATGATTAACATGGTATTGTGGATAGTGACCAAAAGTAATATCAAAAAAATAGTTCGAAATTTATTAAAAATATTTCCCTTTGTACTACTTACCTTTCTCATTAACTGCTGGTTAGATACCTATGTCAATGCCTTGTGGATGGCAGCGAAGTTATTATTAGTATGTAATATTACTTTTATTTATAGCCAAACTACTAGTACTGCACAGGTGGCAAAAACAGTCAGAAAATTATGTACTCCCTTAAAGGTGTTCAAAATAAATCCAGAAGTGATAGAAGTGCTCGTAGCAATAGCATTATCTATTCTTCCTATTATGAAAAGAGAATACATGGAAGTAAAAGAGGCATGTAAAGCTAAAAATATTCCTATCAATTTAAAAAATAGCAAAATTATTTTATCTAGAATGCTTACTTCTTATTTAAAAAGAGTGGATGAGATAGATGAAGCATTGATAGAAAAAGGATATAACTATTAACAATTTTTTTTAGAATACAAAAAGTAAAAAGGCAATGAGATAAAACACATTGTCTTTTTTGCTTTTTAATTTTCTCTATAAGGTTTCATTTCATCTGTTAATTCAAGAATATAATCTACAGAAGTATTATAAAATTTAGCAAGGTCAATTAATACTTTGGTAGGAATATCGTTTTCTCCTGTTTCGTATTTAGAATATCCCGTTTGAGACATATTTAAGTATTGAGCAACTTTGGATTGATTCAAATCTTTATCTTCTCTTAACTCTCGCAATCTCTTAAACATTAAAACCTCCATTCTAAAACATAAAAACCTTTTAAATCAAGTATGGAACAAAATACTTAAAATTATTTTAAAATAATCTGAATTAGGTTATTGACATTTAACCTAAAATAGATTAAAATAATCGAAGATAATCTGAAACAGGTTAAAAATTCCAAAATAATCTAACCAAAACATGACAATGAAGGGAGGGGAGTTTTTTATAGAAAGGAAATGGCAGTATATTCTAAAGGGCCAAAAGCCAAAAAAAGACAAAAAAGAACAAGAAACAAAATTATAATTGGTATTTTATTCTGCATTATCGTCCTTGCTATTATTTATCTAGTGGTTAGTGATTCTCTACTTGATTTAAAGCCTTATAGAGAGGCAAAATTAATAGGAAGTGCAACTGAAGGTCAAGATAATCAGCAAGACAAACAAAATGTAGAAGAAAGAAAAGATGAAATTGTTTCAGATGTTACAATACCTGGAAAAATTGGCGGATATGAAGTTGCAGGCAGATTGATAATAAGCAAGATAGGAGTAAATAGTGATATTCTAAATGATTATTCAGATCCAGCTTTAGAAGTATCAATTGGCAAAATTTCAGGACCTGAATTAAATGCGCCAGGGAATTTCTGTATTGTTGGTCACAGGGGTTATCAATTTGAAAAATTGCATACCTTAAAAAAACGGAGATACCTTCTATACCATAAATAGGAAAACAAAAACAAAAGTTACCTATGCAGTTAGTAGCGTATTTACATGTGGACCAAACGACGTAGATTGTTATCGTCAAAATAGTGATGGAAAAAGAGAAATCACTATTGTAACGTGCACACCTAGCGGAGCACAAAGAGTGGTTTGCAAAGCACGTGAAATTTAAAAGGTATATTGAAAATAGATGTACCACAGAAAAAATAAAGAAAGAGGTAATTAATTATGAAAAAAACAATATTAGTAACAATTTTAGTAGCTGTTATGTTATTAGCAGCAATTGGAAGTGTAAATGCAGCAAGTGTAACTGCAAATAAAACAACAATTAAAGCAGGAGAAACAGTACAAATAACTGTTAAACCAAGTGAAGCAAGAGATGGAGTTCAATTTGATGTTAGCTACAACGCAGATGAATTACAATATGTAGGAACAGAAAAGCCAACAGGAATGGAAGTAATGGACGAAGTATCAAATGGAACAGGAAGAGTTATGGTATATAGTATGAATGGAACAACAACAGAAGCTGTTGTAATGACATTTAAAGCTTTAAAAGATGTAGAGTCTACAGAAGTTAAAGTTACAGGATTTGTAAGTGGAGCAGAAGAAGTAGAAGAAGCTGGAAAAGTAACACTAAAAGTAGAAAAAGTAGAAGATCAAAAAGATCCAGAAGATCCAACAAACCCAGAAAAACCAGGAAACACAGAAAAACCAAGCAAACCAACTGACATTAATGGAAAACCAATTACAGAACATCCACAAACAGGAACACCTATTTATGTAGTAGCAGTAGTAACAATCATTATTGCAGCAGGAGCTATTTTAGCGGTTAGAAAAAATAAATAAGAAATGAAAACAAAAAATTAAAGCTTTTAGGGGGAATAAAAAGTGAATAAAAATTTAAAAGTTATATCATCACTAGCAATGGCTGGAATTTTAGCTGCAACAGGAATTTCAACTGTATCAGCAGCAACAACAAAGTCATTAGGTGTTTATAGAAAAGTAGTAGAAGGAAAAGCAATTGTTCCTTATGTTCTATCAAGTGCAAACGATAGAGTAGCTGTTCAAGATTTAAATAGCGAATTTGGAGTTACTCTATCAAATGGAACAACAGTAAAAACAGGAACAACATTTAACAAATCTGGAGAAGAACACACTGTAGTAGTATATGGTGATGTTAATAGCGATGGACGTGTTAATGTAAATGATGTTACAGAAACTGCTAAAGCAGTATTCAAAACACCAACAGGTGTTGTAAAAGAAGCAGCTGATGTAGCTCATGATGGAAAAATTAATGTAAATGATGTTACAACATTAGCTAAATTTATTGTAAAGAATGAAGCTTTAAACATTAGCTTAAAATCAGAAGAAGAACAAACAAATTATACTTACACATTAAAGACTAATGAAAACAACATAATCAATAGTGAAAATGTAAGTGCTGCAAAAGTAGTTATCACACCAAAAGACGAATTTGTAGCTAAAACATATACTATTAAAGTAGTAAAAGAAGATGGAAAAACTGTAGTTAGCGAAATTAGTAGCGTAACCTTTACAGGAAATGCAAATGAAAAAACAGTAACAAAAGAGTTAGATTTCTCAGATGCAAAAGTTATTGATGGAAACTATATAGTACGTCTAGAATTAGAAGGAAAGACAGTAGGAGAAGTTAAAGTTGAAAAACATGCTGCTACTACAAACTTAAAAGCAAATGTAGTAGCAACAAGAGTAGGATCAGATAATGCAGTAGTTAGCTTAGAAAGTGCAGAAAATGCAAAAATAGTTAAAATTTATTGCACAATAGCAAGCACAAAGCCTAGCAAAGAAGATATCGTAAAAGAAGGAAGAGCTATTACAGTAACAAACAATGTTCTAAGAGAAACTTCAATTACCAATAATGATGTTGCTGCTTCAGGACAAAGCTTATACTATGTATTAGAAGATTTTTATGGAAGTAGAACAGAAGGAAGTGTTGTAATTCCAAATGACAATGCAACAGCAGCTACTACAACAATTGAAACTATTGCAGCACAAGAAAGTGAAAATAAATTTGATATTACACTAAATGCTGCACCTGCAAGTAGCAAAAATGTTATTGTAACTTTATATAAAGATGGAAAAGCAATTGATGCAGCAACTGTAGCTACAACAACAGCTACAGCCACAGCAGACTTTACAAGTGCTATTAAAGAAGTAGGTACATATACTGTAAAAGCAT
>CAJUSU010000015.1 GCA_910589185.1 uncultured Clostridia bacterium | reverse complement strand
ACCGATGGTGTATCAGTTGTCACACCAGTGGCACGGCTGAGTAGCTAAGTATGGATGGGATAAACGCTGAAAGCATCTAAGTGTGAAGCCCACCTCAAGATAAGATATCTCATATCGTAAGATAGTAAGATTCCATGTAGACTACGTGGTAGATAGGTTGGAGGTGTAAGTACAGAGATGTATTGAGCTGACCAATACTAATAAATCGAGGGCTTAACCACTAATATTAAGTTAGCTGAAAAGTTAATATATATGAATGGAAGAGTTGAAAGAAGTTTACGAACAAAAAACTTTCTCTATATATTTTTGAGTGTATAGAAGTAATGCAAGAAGCATTATGAAAGTATACTAAACATTTCTGGTGATGATTACATGGAGGAAATACCTGTTCCCATACCGAACACAGAAGTCAAGCTCCAATGTGCCGACGATATTTGTGGGTTACCCTGCTGAGAAAATAGGTTGTCGCCAGGTTTAAATATTCTCCGTTAGCTCAGTTGGTAGAGCGCTCGGCTGTTAACCGATAGGTCGTTGGTTCGAGTCCAACACGGAGAGCCATGAAATAACAGATATTTATTTATCTGTTATTTTTTTGTTGTTCATAATAACTCAAAAATGAATATTTTGAAATCAATTGTATTTATACCAATTTTATGGTATAAATAAGTCAAATATGAAATTTTGTCATTAATAGTAGTAAGATTAAGGAGGAATTATAGTGAACAACGAAATAGCGATTATAACAGGCGGAGCAAGTGGACTTGGATTAGAACTTGTTAAGCAATTTATAGAGAAGAATTATTTTGTATGTAATATAGATAGAGATTTTGAAAAAATGAAAGTGTTAAACAATACATATAAAGATAATTATAAGGGATTTATAGGTGATATTTCAGATAGTGCATTTGTAAAAGATATTATTAAAGAAATATCAAATTTAGGAGATATAAAAATACTAATCAATAATGCTGGTGAACCATCATTTAAGTTACCTACAAAATATGAAAAAGAAGATATAGAAAAATGCTTTAAAGGTTTAGAAGGTATGATTTTACTTTCAACAGAAACTTTAAAAGTAAAAGAAGAAAAAGATTTGAAAATAGTAAATATAATGTCATCAGCAGCATTAAGAGGAAATAAACAAGAAGCAGTATATTGTGCTACAAAATGGGGAGAAAAAGGATATACAGAAAGTTTAAAAGCCTGCTATAAAGGTACAAGTGTAAAAGTAATAGGAGTATATCCTGGAGGAATTAATACAGAGTTTTATAAAAATAGTAGAGATTATGTATCAGAAGAAAAACAATCTACTTTTATGAAACCTTATGATGTTGCTAAAACAATTATAGATAATGTTACAAATGAAACTAATTTGACAGTAGCAGATATAATAATAGAAAGAAATTAGGAGGAGATAGATATGGAAAAGTTAAACATATTAGGAACCGGTCATGCAATGACATTAGATTGTTATAATACTTGCTTTACATTAGAAAATAATGAAGGAGAACATATACTAGTAGATACAGGTGGAGGTTTACAAATAATAAAGCAGTTAAGAGATGCAAAAATAGATTTTAGAAAAATACATAATATTATTTTATCACATAAGCATACAGACCATATATTAGGTATGTTTTGGATTATAAGATATGCACAGAAATTTTTTGACAATAATAACTATGATGGAAATCTAAATGTTTACATGCACAAAGAATTAGAAAGTACAATTAGAAAAATAATGTTTGAAGTATTACCAACAAAATTTACAAAACTTATAGATAACAGAATTATTTTTAACACAGTGGAGGATAAAGAAGAAGTAAAGATACTAAATTATAATATTAAGTTTTTGGATGTTCAGGCAAAGAAAGATAGACAATTTGGTTTTAGGACAACATTAGAAAATGGAAAAACTCTTGTATTTTTAGGTGATGAGACATTTGACGAAAAGTTAAGAGATGAAGTAATAAATGCAGAATGGTTATTACATGAGGCAATGTGTATGGATTCAGAGGCAGATATATTTAAGCCATATGAAAAAATGCATTCTACTGTAAAAACGGCATCAGAAATAGCAACAAGTTTGAATATTAAAAATTTGGTATTATATCATGCAAGTGATAATAATTTAGAAAACAGAAAAAAGTTATATACAGAAGAAGCAAGACAATACTTTAATGGAAATATATATGTACCAGATGACTTAGATGTTATTAAATTATAGAAAAGAGAAAGAAATTAGATAAGATTTATAGAATTAAGAGAAATTAAATTTAGGAGAGCAAATAATGAGTAAATGCAAGTTAGTTATCTTTTCAGACATTCATTATTTAGAAGAAAGACCAGAGAAAGTAGACTTTAATTTGAGCAGAAAGCTTACACAATACTCAATAGAAGTAATCAATAAGTTAATAGATAAAATAAATACAGATAAACCAGACATAAGTATATGTTTAGGAGATTTAATCGAAGACACATTCAATCATGATAAAGATATTGTAAATTATACTTTTATTTGGAATAAATTAAAAAATATTCAAGTACCATTTTATTCAGTAATGGGAAATCATGATTTACGTACTATGAATTCAAGAAAAGAACTTGAGAAAATTATGGGATATGAAAATGCAACATTTTCATTCAACTTAAAGGGGTACCATTTTATTATATTGACTACTGATATAAGGGAAGATTTAGGCGAAGATGATGGAGGAATTTATAAGGCACAATGTATGTCGCAAAAAGAAATTAATTGGCTAAAAGAAGATTTAGCCAAGAATAAATTACCTTGCATAATATTTACTCATTTTGGTTTAGCAGAAGATAGACAAATAGGAAACTATTGGTTTGAAAAGAAGCCAGAAGATGGTTTAATGAATAATAGACAAGAAGTAAAAGAAATAATCAAGTTAGATGATAATGTAATAGCTATATTTAATGGACATCAGCATTGGACTAAACAGCTTATAGAAGATGGAAAAAGCTATTATGTAGTAGGCTCTTTAACAGATAATATTGATATGTTAGGAATTCCAGATGGTATATATTTGGAAATCGAATTAGAAGATAGAAATATAAAGATAAAAGAAAGACATATAAAAGTAGAAAATAATTAAAAATAAATAGGAGAGAGAATGGAAGATACAAAACTAGAACATATAACAATAGAAGAATTTAAACAAGAAATATATCCATATTATTTATCAATATTTCCAGAAGAAGAGAGAAAAACGATTAAACAAATTGAAACAGGATATAGAAAGGGCTATGTAAACATTATAAAAATAATGTATCAAAATCAATTAGTAGGATTTATGACATTAAATACAGTAAAAGAAAATGGATATATTATTTTAGATTATCTAGCCATATTACCTGAATATAGAAATAAGCAATTTGGTACAAAGGCATTAAAACTTTTATTTGAAGAAGAAAAAGAAAGTAAGGGAATTTTTATAGAAATTGAAAAAGTCGGATTAGGAAAAGATGAGAGTGAAAATTTAGTAAGACAAAAAAGAAAAGCATTTTATGAAAATGTAGGATGTAAAGAATTAAATTTTGACTTATTTTTATATGGTGTTATATATACACCACTTCTGTTTTCTAAAAGTGAAGATAATGAAGATAATATTATCAGTGAAATATTAGAAATTTATGAAGCAATAACAGGGAAAGAAAGGATAGCAAAAAATTGTAAGATAATGAGAAAGCTAAAATTTGAAGAATTAACCAAACAAAATATAAAAGTTGCAGCTAGAACGCAATATGAAATATTTCCAAATTCCAGTGCCTATGTAACCTATAAAAAGAAGGTGACAGGGAAAAATGACCATTTATATAGAGCGTTTATAGCATATAATGGAGATGAACCTATCGGAGTAACAGGAATTTATGAAATTCCTGAATATGCAGATACACTTTGGCTCAGTTGGTTTGGGGTAAAGAAGGAATATAGAAAATTAGGATATGGTAAGCAGCTACTAGATTATACGATTAAAATAGCAAAAGAACACAATAAAAAATATTTAAGATTATATACTTTTGAAATTTGGAATGAAACAGCACAGGAGTTTTACAAAAGGAATATGGATATCGGAGAATATTATTTTAATGAAAAAGAACATGAAGAGATATTTAAAGGAAAGCCAAAAATCTTTAGTATTAGTTTATGTGATGAAAAAGTAGAGTTATGGGACAATAAATTTATCAATATATCAGCAGACGAAGATGATCACGAAAAAGGAATACAGATGATGAAAGAAGATGGAATTATATAAGGAGGTAAAAAATGAAATTAGTAAAATTAAATGAAGCAGAGAAGTTTAATAATAGCGATAAATGTACAGTCTGGGAATATCCACTAGAAGACAAAGACATTAACTGTGCAACAGCAGTGATTAAGGGCAGATATCCAGATAAGGGATATTGTGTAAATGAAGAATGTAAAGAACTAATTTATGTGATAGAAGGAAGTGGAACTTTAAACAAAAAAGAAGAAACAATCCATTTTCAAAAAGGTGATGTTATTTTAATTGATAAAGGAGAAGTATATTTCTGGGAGGCAGACTGCAATATTGTTATGCCATGTACACCAGCTTGGTATCCAGAGCAACATAAAATAATAGAAGAATAGAAAATCAATTGGATGGAAAATAAATGAGAAATTTAGAAGGAAAGTTAAAAAATAGAAAAATCAATTATGAAAAATTAGCAAAGTATGGTTTCAAAAGAAAAAAAGATACATATATTTATCAAACAAAGATACAAAATAATCAGTTTGAAATAGAGGTAGTTATTTCTAATAGAGAAAGTTATTCCAAATTAGTAGACTTAAGTAATGAGGAAGAATTTGTTTTAGTAGATATAGAAACATCAACTGGTCAATTTGTAGGGCAGCTAAGACAAGAATATGGAAATGTAATAGACGATATCATTCAAAAATGTACTAGCAAAGAAGCTTTTAAAAGCAAGCAGTCAAAAGAAGTGATACAATATATAAAGCAAAAATATGGTGATGAGCTAGAATTTTTATGGGAGAAGTTTGATAACAATGCCATTTGGAGAAATAAGCAAAATGATAAATGGTATGGTGTTCTATTAACACTATCAGAGAGCAAATTAGGACTAGAGTCAGATAAAATAGTTGAAGTAATAGATTTAAGATACCAAAAAGAAAAGATAGAAGAAATCTTAAGTGAGCCTAATATATTTCCAGGATATCATATGAATAAAAAGAGCTGGATAACAGTGAAGCTAGACAATACAATAGGCACCGAGAAAATATATAACTTAATAGACAACAGTTATTATTTATCTATTGGAAATAAATGTGGTTTAGCAGGAGATAATTTATCTCAAAGAGTGTATGATTATTTAACGACTATTCCAAAGGGAAAAGTTGTTACGTATAAACAGGTAGCAGAAAGTCTAGGTAATAAAGGACTAGCAAGAGCAGTAGGAAATATACTTCATAAAAATCCAGATGAGCACAAATATCCTTGTTATAAAGTGCTAAACAGTAAAGGAGAATTGGCAGAGGCATTTGTATTTGGCGGAAAAGGAATTCAAAAGCAGAAGTTAGAAAAAGATGGAATTAAAGTAGTGAATAATAAAGTAGATTTAAGTTTATATCAGTGGAAAGAATAGAAGGGAGAATAATTATGATAGATATTCATATGCATACCATATATTCAGATGGAGATAAAACAGTAGAAGAAGTATTAAATTAGAATATATCTCTATTACAGACCATGATACTTGTAAACAATATCAAGATGAAGCTTTTAAAAAGAATATTTTTAGTGGAAAAATCATAAAAGGGACAGAATTACATGCAGTATTTCAAAAAAGAAATATTGAAATACTAGCATATTATGTAAAACCTGAAATTATTGATAATTGGTGCCAAAAGTATTATTCGGAAGAGAAATTAAAAGAGCAACAAATAATATGTCATCAAAGATTACTAGATATTTGTGATAAACATGGAATTATCTATGATGAAAATAAAATTAGAAAGCCTAAAACTGCCTCTGAATATGTAGAAAGAGCAATCTATGAAGAGGTAATGGCACATGAAGAAAACCATTCTATTTTAGGAGAATTTACACAGTCATTTGGTCTATTTTTTAGGAAAGGTTTAGCAAATCCAGAGAGTAGCTATTTTATGAACCATATAGAATTTAGACCACCATATAAAGAAGTAATAGATATCATTCATAAGGCAGGTGGAAAAGCTTTTCTAGCACATCCATTTGAATATAGGATACCAGATACGATTAAATTTATCGATGATTTAAGAAGGGAAGCGGAACTAGATGGAATTGAGTGTTTTCACCCATCATCAGCAGATGATGATAAAAAAGATATTATAAAAGAATGGGCAGAATAAAAGAATAGGAGCAAAATATGGAATTAAAAGAAAAGTTAGAAATGCTGGATGAAAATAGCAGTGTAGCAGAGATTCAACAATATATCAAAGATATGAAGAAAGATAGAAAGTTTGACACAGTTACAATTGAAAGAGAAATGATGCTATTTTTAGAAGAATTAGGAGAATTAGCAAAAGCAATTAGAAAAAATACAAATGGTCATTTAGATGTTGCTAAGAAATATGATACGAGTGTTGAGGAAGAACTAGCAGATTGTTTTATCTATTTACTTAGTATAGCAAATATGAATGATATAGATATTTTTAAGGCATTCAAGGACAAAGAAAGAAGAAACTGCGACAGAATATGGAAATAAAAAGGAGATATATTGACAATGGGAAGAGTTTTAAGAATAAGAGAAGTTGGTGACCCTATTTTATCTACTAGATGTGAAGAAGTAGATATCAATCATATAGATAAAGAATTATTAGAACAAATTGAAGACATGAAAGAAACTTTAAATTTTACAGAAGGATTTGGCATTGCAGCACCTCAGGTAGGAATCAATAAAAGAATAGCTATTATCCAAGTAGAAAAAGAAAAATGTACTTATAGAGATTGTGAGGAAGTACCAACAACAGTTATGATAAATCCAACATGGAGAAAGTTATCAGAAGAAAAGACGGCAGAATATGAAGGGTGCTTAAGTGTTCCTTCTATTAGAGGAAAAGTAGAAAGATATACTCATATTGAAGTAACCTATTATACTGAACAAGGAGAAAAAATAGTAAAAGAAGTAAAAGGATTTACGGCGAGAGATATTCAACATGAATGTGACCATTTAGAAGGTATTGTATTTTTAGAGAAAGTATCAGGAGAAAATGGATTTGCAACAAAAGAAATGATAAATAAATTTAAATTGAAAGAAGAAGGATAAAAGATGAACAAAGTAATAGTAGAAGTGGGGTCAACATGTACCAAAATTGACAAGTATGATGGAAATACAATTAAAAGAATAGATGAAAAGACGATACAATTCAAAAGGCATTATATAGAAGACGGAAAATTGAGAGAAGAAGATGTAAAAGAATTAATAAATAGTGTTAATGAAGTTAAAAAGAAAGCGCAAGATATCTACATATGTGGAACGAGTATTTTCAGAGGATTACAAGAAGAAGAAAAAAATGGATTTCTAAAGAAATTTGAAAGTGAAACAGGTTATCCATTTCAGATTATTTCACAACAAGGAGAAAACGAATTAACCGTTTTTGGAACTACTAGGTTTGTGAAAGAAAAAGTATGTGTATTTATTGGCGGTGGAGGTTCTACAGAAATTGCAATTTATGATAATGAAATCAAAGAAAATGTTAATACTAAAATTGGCGTGATAGATATTATGCAAGAGTTTCCTGATTTAGGAGAAGACTACGCAATAACAGATTTAGAGGTCGTAAAAAATTATATCAAAGAAAGAATAAATTTGCCAAAGGAAAAAGCTGATATAATGATATTAGCAGGTGGAGGACATGAAAAATTTGCCAGAAATTCTGGTATCAAATATGAAAAAAATACTTTATATAGTGACGAAGCCGCTCCAATTATGATGGATATAGAAACAAGAAAAAGTGAAACACAAAGATATTATAAAGCCATTTCATTAGATGAAATCAGAAGTAAAGTAAAAGACCCAGATTGGTGGTATGCAACAAGAGCAATGTGTGCTTTTGTTTTAGTAGTAGCAGAAGCAGTTGGAGCAAAGTATATAGTGCCAACAAATATTGCTATGGTATATGGACTGATAGAAAAATAGAAAAATATGGAAGGGATAAAAATACTCATAATGGTAAAAATAAAATGGGAGGCAAAAAAATGATATTTAAACCAAATGCCATTTATTTTGAGAAAGGTATAGAAAATTATGAGTTAGGAAAAATGTTGCTAGAAAAATATAAGGATATTCCTAAAATAGAAATTGCAAATCACAATAATATAGAAGAAATGAGGAAGAAAGAAAACTCGGAATTTTTAAAAATGAAGAAAAACCTAATTATCGGTACGAGAAAAACACATAAATTTGTAGAAAATCATAAAGTGTCTGATTACTTAGTGCCATATACCTCATCAGGGTGCATTGCTAGTTGTATGTATTGTTATTTAGTATGCCATTATAATAAATGTGCCTATATGAGATTATTTGTCAATAGAGAGGAAATGTTAGAAAAAATCATCAAAACAGCTAATAAATCAGAGAAAGAACTAACTTTTGAAATTGGAAGTAATAGTGATTTAGTGCTAGAGAATACGATAACAGGTAATTTAGTTTGGACAATAGAAAACTTTAAGGATACTGAAAAAGGAAAGTTAACATTCCCAACCAAATTTGCCTATGTAGACGATTTGTTACCACTAGACCATAGGCATAAAGTTATTATTAGAATGAGTGTAAACCCAGAATATATTATTAACAATGTAGAGTTTGGAACATCTAGACTAAAAGAGAGAGTAGAGGCAATTAACAAATTAGTAGAAGCGGATTATGAAGTAGGGATCTTAATTGCACCAGTTATCTTTTTAGAAAATTGGAGAGAGTTATATCATGAATTAATTGTATATCTGCAAGAAAATTTAAGCCAAAAGGCAAAAGAAAAGATATTTTTTGAAGTCATTTTTATGACTTACAGTTATGTTCATGATGCTATCAATAAAGAGGCATTTCAAAATAGCATAGAGATATTTGATAAAAACAAAATGACAGGAAGAGGAAAAGGAAAATACATGTATCAAACAGATATTAGAAAAGAAGGAGAAGAGTTTTTTAGACAAGAATTAAATCAATATTTTAAGGATAATAAAATATGGTATATCGTATAAATAAGGGACCTATTTTAGGTCCCCCTCGCACTTTTAACTCAAAGTAATTTTATTCTTATTTTTCTTAATGATTTTTTCATCTTTTAACCTCTTAATCTCACGCATCATAGCAGTTCTTTCAATCATCAAATAATCAGATAGGTCTGTTAAAGACATAGGAAGTTCAAAAGTTTTACTATGATTTTCAGAGGCCAAGATTTGAAAGTAGGTAAGAAGTTTATCTCTAACACTTTTATTAGTAAGCAGTAAGATTCTAAAATTTTGCTTTGCAATGCTAGCAAAAACAAGGTCAGGAAGATTTTTTATAATTTCAATATGATACAAACAATCTTCTGTACAATTCTCAGCAGCATCATAAGGATAAAAAAGAACTTTACACTTTTCTTTGGCTAAAACAAATAACTCTCTATCCATATAAATTTTAAAGAGAGGTTCACCAAATACATCATTTTTCGTATAATAATATAGAATTTTCTTATTACCATCTTTATCATAAGTCAAAAGCTGTGCTTTTCCTTCTAACAAGATACAAAATTGATTTCTTTTTGAAAGCAAAGTAGTAATAATTTCATCAGCCTGAAATTCCTTGATTTCAATAAGTCTACAATTACTTTTTAATCTATCTACAAAATTATCACTATCAAAATTTTTAACCATTCAAATCACCTATAGGAATACTATATCACAAAATCGTTGCCATAGCAACACTAAAAAAATAAAAAGTGAATTCATGTGGGTTTGGATAAGAAGATATTTTGTAATATAATTGTAATATTAGAAAAAACATAGTTAATACAAGGCTTATCGCAAACCTAAAAAAGAAAATTACGAAAAGTTGCCGTAGCAACTTTCCTAAATTCGAATTTTCAAATAGAATATAGTCATCCTAAAGAGAAGTACAATGAAAATAAGAAACAACACACAGGATTAAAAAACATAGGGGGTAAAACATGAAAATAATCAAAAGAGATGGAACAATAGTAGAATATAATCCTGAGAAAATCAGAGTAGCTATTGGCAAAGCAAACAATGAGGTAAGAAGAAAAGAGAAAGCAACAAACGAAGAAATTGACGAAATTATTGAGTATATTGAAGATTTAGGCAAGTCTAGAATACTTGTAGAAGATATTCAAGATATTATTGAACAAAAATTAATGGAGATTGGCAAATATAATTTAGCGAAACAATATATTACATATCGTTACACAAGAGCATTGGTTAGAAAGGCAAATACAACAGACCAAAGTATTAAAGAATTAATTGAAGGTGAAAGTGAATATTGGAACAGTGAAAATGCTAACAAAAATGCTAGAGTAGTAACAACACAAAGAGATTATTTGGCAGGAATCACAAGTACAGATATTACAAGAAGATTTTTATTACCAGAAGATGTTGTAAAAGCACATGATGCAGGAATTATCCATTTCCATGATGCAGACTATTTTGCACAAAATGCTTTAACGAATTGTGAATTAATCAACTTAGATGATATGTTACAAAATGGTACCATTATGAATGGAGTTATGATTGAAAAACCACATAGATTTATTACAGCATGTACCATTGCAACACAAATCATTTTAGCAGTTACCTCTTCTACTTACGGTGGTGCCACAGTATCACTATCTCACTTAGCACCATTTGTAAAAAGTAGCTATAATAAATATTATAAAAAATATAAAGAAAATGGATTAACAGAAGAACAAGCGAAAAAGTTTGCAGATTTAGATACTAGAAAAGAAGTAGCAGACGGAGTACAAACCTTCAATTACCAAGTTAATTCTATGACAAATACCAATGGACAAGCTCCATTCTTATCAGTTACAATGTATTTGGGGGAAACAGAAGAATACAAAGAAGAACTAGCTATGATCATTGAAGAATTCTTAAAAGAGAGAATTTTAGGATTTAAAAATGAAAAAGGTGTGTATATTACACCAGCTTTCCCTAAATTATTGTATGTTTTAGAAGAAGACAATGTTCATGAAAACAGCAAATATTGGTACTTAACAAAATTAGCAGCAGAATGTACAGCAAAGAGAATGGTTCCAGATTACATTTCAGAGAAAATGATGAAACAACTAAAAGTAAATGAAGTAGGAGATGGGGATTGCTATCCTTGTATGGGGTGTCGTTCTTTCCTAACACCAGATAGAACAATGCATCTTGGGAACATTTCTAATGCGAAGAACTACAAAGAAGGAAAAGGAAAATATTATGGAAGATTTAATCAAGGTGTAGTATCTATCAACTTAGTAGATGTTGCCTTATCTTCAGGAAAAGACCAAAAGAAATTCTGGGATATTTATGAAGAAAGATTAGAGTTATGCCATAGAGCATTACAAGTAAGACACGAAAGATTGTCAAAAGTAACAAGCGATATTGCACCAATCTTATGGCAACATGGAGCCTTAGCAAGACTTCCAAAAGGAGCAAGCCTAGAGCCATTATTACATAATGGATATTCAACTATTTCACTTGGATATGCAGGCCTTTATGAATGTGTAAAATATATGACAGGAAAGAGCCATACAGATCAAGGTGAAGCAAAAGACTTTGCTATTCAAGTTATGCAAAAAATGAATGACAAATGTAAAGAATGGAAAGAAGCAGAAAATATTGATTACAGTGTTTATGGAACTCCTATTGAATCAACAACATATAAATTCTCAAAATGCTTGAAAGAGAGATTTGGAGTAGTAGAAGGAATTACAGATAAAAACTATATTACCAATTCCTACCATGTACCTGTAACAGAAGAAATTGATGCTTTCTCTAAATTAAAGATAGAAAGCGAATTCCAAAAATTAAGTCCAGGTGGAGCTATTTCTTATGTAGAAACACCAAACTTACAAAACAATTTGGATGTTGTTGTTCAATTGATTCAATATATTTATGATAATATTATGTATGCTGAATTAAATACAAAATCAGATTATTGTCAAGAATGTGGATTTACAGGTGAAATTTTAATTGATGATGATTTAGAATGGTATTGCCCAGAATGTGGAAATAGAAACCATGATACCTTAAATGTAGCAAGAAGAACTTGTGGATACATTGGAAGTAATTTCTGGAACAAAGGAAGAACACAAGAAATTAAAGAAAGAGTACTACATATCGACAACAAAGATTATGATGAAAAAGAAGACGAAGCATGCGAACATTGCCATACGCAAGCAGTAGTACAAGAAGCGGTATAATAAAGTAAAACAAAAGACATATATGGTAAGAGCCCTATATGTCTTTGTTCATAAGAAAAGGAGGAAAACATGAGATATAATAAAATTCGCAAAATGGATATTTCAGATGGACCAGGAATTAGAGTATCTATCTTTATGCAAGGTTGTGCCTTTCACTGTAAAAATTGCTTTAATCCGGAGACACATGATTTTAATGGAGGAAAAGAATTCACAGAAGATACCATCGACAAAATATTAGAATTATGTGATAATGACACAATTGAAGGTCTATCTATATTAGGTGGAGAGCCAATGCATCCAACCAATATAGCAGGAACTACAAGGCTAGCGAAAGCATTTAAGAGAGAGTATCCAAATAAAACAATATGGGTATGGAGCGGATTTCTATTTGACAGAGACCTAAAAAATGAAGAAGTACTAAACTATATTGATGTTTTAGTAGATGGACAATATGTAGATGAATTACATAATCCTACTTTAAAATGGAGAGGTTCAGAAAATCAAAGAGTGATAGATGTACAGAAGAGTTTGAAAAGTGGAAATGTTGTGACAATAGAATAAGGAGAACAAATAAATGAAAGAAAACTTAAGTGAATTTTTAAAATTAGCTTATAGGCACAACAAGGTTAAAAATTTACAAGAAGCATTTGAAAAATTCCCAGTAGAAGAAGAATGGCATAAGGGAAAAACAGAAAATGTATTAAATGCATTAAGAGAAGACGAAGAGCTTTACAAAATAAATTATGCCATAGGGGATATTGTGTTTGTTAAGAAATATACATATTCTGATGAGAAAATAGGAAATAACCATTTATTTGTTATTATAGATCAAGAAAATACAGCAGTTTCTATTGAAAATTTCGCAATGCTGATATCATCAAATTTAAATAAATTAAAATTTGCATCAAACGAATTGCTAAAAAAAGATGAAATAAATCATTTGCATAAAAACAGCTTAGTAAAAACAGATGTATTATATAAAATTTCTAATGAACAAATAGAATTTAAAATTGGAAAAGTAGATACGGAAAGAGTAGAACAATATAAGACAAGCTTTTACGAGACAGTAATAAATGACAAAAATAACGCATAATTGGTTTACATCTGTAAACTTATGATGTATAATAGTAGCGATAAAATAAGATATCATTTTTATGATATCTTATTTGAATATGAGAGGAGATGGGCTTATGGAAGAAAATAATAATCAAGAGCCAGAATTAGACTTAAACCATTTAATGGTGGTAAGAAGAGAAAAACTAGCAAAACTACAAGAAGAAGGAAAGGATCCTTTCAAAATTACTAAATTTGAAAGAACTCATAATAGTAAACAAATTAAAGATAATTTTGAAGAGCTAGAGAATAAAGATGTTACAATAGCTGGTAGAATTATGGCAAAACGTATCATGGGTAAAGCCTCTTTTTGTCATATTCAAGATGAAGAAGGAAAAATTCAGAGTTATGTTAGCATTAATGAATTAGGAGAAGAAAGCTATAAACAATTTAAAGAAGATGATATAGGAGATATTATTGGTATTACAGGTTTTGTATTTAAAACAAAAACAGGTGAGATTTCTATTCATGCAAAAGAAGTAACTTTACTTTCAAAATCTCTAAGACCATTACCAGAGAAATTCCATGGATTAAAAGATACCGATTTACGTTATCGTCAAAGATATGTGGATTTAATTATGAATCCAGAAGTAAAAGATACTTTCAAAAAGAGAACAGCAATTGTATCAGAAATTAGAAGAATTTTAGATGCAAAAGGATATATGGA
This sequence comes from uncultured Clostridia bacterium, assembly GCA_910589185.1. GTDB lineage: Bacteria > Bacillota > Clostridia > TANB77 > CAG-508 > CAG-273. The sequence continues at coordinate 23,569 of CAJUSU010000015.1, read as the reverse complement.
GGCAGAAACTCCAATATTAAATACTATTCCAGGTGGAGCAAATGCACGTCCATTTATCACACATCATAATACTTTGGATTTAGACATGTACTTAAGAATTGCAACAGAGTTATACTTAAAAAGATTAATCGTAGGTGGATTTAACAAAGTATATGAAATTGGAAGAATTTTTAGAAATGAAGGAATGGACATTAAACATAATCCAGAATTTACAACCATAGAGTTATATGAAGCATATACTGACTTAGAAGGTATGATGAATTTAACAGAAGAGCTAATTGTAGAATGCGCTAAAAAGGTAGCAGGAACAACTAAACTAACTTATCAAGGAGAAGAAATTGATTTAACTCCACCTTTTAGAAGAGTAACTATGATTGACGCTATCAAAGAAGTAACAGGAGTAGACTTTAGCAATATTACAACAGATGAAGAAGCACAAAAAGTAGCAAAAGAATTGCATATTGAATTAGACCCAATTAAAACTTCAAGAGGAGATGTGATTGCACAAATTTTTGACGAAAAAGTAGAGGAGACATTAAGACAACCAACTTTCCTTTATGAATATCCAATTGAAATTTCACCACTTGCTAAAAAAGACCCAGAAAATCCAAAAATGACACAAAGATTTGAATTATTCATTGGTGGTAGAGAATATGCCAATGCTTTCTCAGAACTAAATGACCCAATTGACCAATATGAAAGGTTTAGCAAACAAGTAGAGGCAAGAGAAGCAGGAGATGAAGAAGCTAATATGATGGATACGGACTTTGTAACAGCACTAGAATACGGTATGCCACCAACAGGAGGAATGGGAATGGGAATTGACCGTTTAGTAATGTTATTAACAGATGCAGCATCTATTAGAGATGTGCTATTATTCCCAACTATGAAGCCACTTTCAGAGTAGTTAATGTTATAAAGAGCTTTAAAGTTGGTAAAAGGAGCAAGATAGTATGAAAGATATACTAATTTTTGGTGTACCAAGGGCTGGAAAAACGACACTATCAAAGTTACTGATAGAAGAACTAAGAGATTATCATATTTTTTCAATAGATGCTATTAGAAATGCATTTGGAGATGTATTTCCTGAATTAGAAATTAATGATAGAAATGGGAAAAATAATGAAACTGCGTTGCCAGATTATGTATCTAGACTACTATATTGGCAGCATGATGAGTTAAAAAATAAGCAGGGATATATTATAGAAGGATGCCAAGTATTACCAGATAAAGTAAGCGAAGTGTTTGATATAAAAAATTCAATAGTTATTTATTTAGGACATGGAACATTACTTCCAGAAGAAATTTTAGAAAATATTAGAAAGTATGATACTCCAGATGAATATTCTTATAAAAGAGATGATGAGACTATGCTAAAGCAATGTAGAGAGTATTATGAAATAGAAAAAATGAATATTGCCAAGTGTAAAAAATATGGATTTATATATGTAGATACTTCTACTAATAGAAAAGAAGTACTAAGAAAACTAGTAGATCAAATAAAATCTATAGTGGAAGAGTTTAATTAGGAAAGAGATGTATCTCAAATGTTAGAGAAATTTAGCATTTGGAGATACACTTTTTTATTTTTATGATATAATCTGAAGGCAAAGGTGGGAAAACAATGGAACAGAAAATAAAAAACTTATTACAGTTTTACTTATTAGCCACAGAATTAAAGGATAAAATTAGAAGTGGCTGGAAAGTATGGAGTATAGATAGAGAAAGAATAGAAAGTGTAGCAGAACATATTTATGGCGTATGCATTTTAGCGATAGCAATTGATTCTCAGTTTGAACTACAAGTTGATTTGCATAAAATAGTGATGATGCTTGTGTTACATGAAGTAGAAGAAATCAGAATTGGAGATTTAACACCATTTGATAAACAAACACAAGAAGAAAGAAGAGCTTTAGGAAAACAAGCAGTGGAAGAAGTACTAAATAGTTTAGATAAAAAAGTTCAATATATGGAACTAATAGAAGAATTTGAAGAAATGAAAACCAAAGAATCTCTTTTTGCTAAAATGTGTGATAAGTTAGAAGCGGATATTCAGAGTAAAATATATTGTGAAGAAGGTTGTATGAACATAGAAAAAAAGGAAAATCAACCTCTTCTAGAAGATAAGAGAATTCAACGATTACTAAATGAAGGGGCAAAATCTATTGCAGATTTATTTATTGAAAACGACAGACCAATTTTTACAGAAAAAGTATTTGAAAATATAGCAGATTATGTGAAAAATAATGAATTATTGAAGTTGAGAAAAGAGAATTAATATATGTTGAAATTTCTATTACAATATGATATAGTATGCAATAGAAATTCCAAATAATGGAATAGAAATAAGGAGCGTTTTATGTATTTTGATAACAGATATCTATATCTATTTTTAATCATTATCGTGGTGGCGAATTTAGCAGGTGGTGGATTTGATTTGTTAAGCTTGTTATTGACCATACCAGGAGTTTTAATTGCCATTACTTTTCATGAATTCGCACATGGATTTGCAGCAGATAAATTAGGAGACGATACACCAAGAAATCAAGGAAGATTAAGTTTAAATCCTCTAGCACATTTAGACCCAATTGGTGTTGTCATGCTAATATTTGCTCATATTGGTTGGGGAAAACCAGTACAAATAAACCCTAACAATTTTAGTAGGAAAATATCAGCACGTACAGGAGAAGCAATTGTATCATTTGCAGGACCTCTCATGAACTTCATTCTAGCATTTGTATTTGCAATTATTTTCTACGCTATTCAAGCTTTTGCACCTAGTTTTGTTCCAACACAAACAGGAATGATTATTATGACTATGATACAATGTACAGTGCTAGTTAATGTAGGGCTAGGAGTATTTAACTTAATACCATTACCACCATTAGACGGTTCTAAGATATTAATGGCATTTTTGCCATATAATGCAAAAAGATGGTTTGAGGACCATACACAATTATTCTACATCATTTTTTTAGTCATTTGGATAACGCCAATTTCAGGCAGGATTATTTCACCAGTAATTGAAGCTATTACAGGCGGAATCGATGGATTAGTAGGAGGATTATTTGGATTATAATGAAAGAAGATACATATATACTAGGAATTGAGTCAAGTTGTGATGAGACTTCTGCTTCTATTGTAAAAAATGGAAGAGAAGTTCTTTCTAATGTCATCAATTCACAAATAAAAATACATGAACAATTTGGAGGAGTAGTGCCAGAAATAGCTTCTAGAAATCATATAGAGGCTATTTCAAATGTAGTAAGCACAGCACTAAAAGAGGCGAATATAGAAATGGATAAAATCGACGGGATTGCTTGTACCTATGGACCGGGATTAGTAGGAGCATTATTAGTAGGAGTTTCCTATGCCAAAGCATTAAGTTATGCTCTAAATAAACCATTGATAGGAACAAACCATATTCACGGACATATTGCAGCAAACTATATTACTCACCAAAATTTAGAACCACCATTTTTATGTTTAATCATTTCAGGTGGACATACTCATTTAGTACATATAAAAAGTTATACTGAATTTGAGATATTAGGAAAAACCAGAGATGATGCAGTGGGAGAAGCCTTTGACAAAGTAGCAAGAGTAATAGGACTTGGCTATCCAGGTGGACCAAAAGTAGATAATCTAGCAAAAGAAGGAAAGCCAACCATAGAACTTCCTAAAACACATTTTGATAATTTAGACTTTAGTTTTAGTGGCATTAAAACAGCTGTTATTAATTTACATCATAAAACACCAGATTTAAATAAAGCAGATTTATGTGCAAGTTTTGAAAAAGTGGTAACAGAAGAGCTAATAGAAAATACCTTAAAAGCAGCCAAACAGCTAAAGATTAAAAAGATTGCTCTAGCAGGAGGCGTATCAGCAAATTCTTATATCAGAGCACAATTCATTGATTTAGAAAAACAGGGATATCAGATTTTTTATCCAGAACCGGTTTTATGTACAGATAATGCTGCAATGATAGCTTCAGCAGGATATTATCAATACTTAGCAGGAACAAGGTCAGACTTAAGCTTAAATGCAGTACCTAATTTGTCAGTTTGGGGACGTTAGTTTAACTGACATTTTGGTAAAATATGGTAGATTGTCAGTTGAGGGACAGATGTCAGTTAAACTAACGTCCCTAAACTGACAGAAAGGAAAAACATGGCAATATACACAATAGCAGATTTACACCTTGCCTTTAGTGAAGATAAGCCAATGAACATATTTGGCGAAAATTGGGAAGGGCATACTGAAAAGATAAAGGAGAATTGGATAGCAAAAGTGAAGCCAGAAGATACAGTTGTATTGCCAGGCGATTTTTCGTGGGCAATGTATTTGGAAAATACTTATCAGGATTTTGCTTATCTAAATGCACTTCCAGGAAAAAAGTTATTGTTAAAAGGAAATCATGATTATTGGTGGACAACAGTAACCAATATGAAAAAGTACTTAACTGAGAACAAATTTGAAAATATTGATTTCATCTATAATAATAGCCATTTGGTAGAAAATAAGATTTTGACAGGTACTAGGGGCTGGAATTTAGCGGATACAGAAAATAGCAGTAAGATGATGAATCGAGAAAGCATTAGATTAAAATTAGCAATTGAAGATGGTATTCAAAAATATGGAAAAGATAAAGAGATTATCGTATTTATGCACTATCCGCCAGTCACTCTTAATAGTGTCTATAACCACCAGTGTATGGACTTTGTCAACATTATGAAAGAGTATCAAATTAAAAGATGCTATTATGGACACCTACATGGAAAGTCGCATCAAGATGCCATAGAAGGAGAATACGAAGGTATTACATTTAAGTTAGTCAGTAGTGATTTTTTAAATTTTGATTTGATAAAAATAGATTAACATAAGTTTCGTAAAATACAATAGCGTTAGGGCTTGCATTTTACGGAAAATGTGATATAATGAACGGGCGAATTAATTTTGAAAGGAAGATTAAACAATGAGTGTAAAAGTAGAAAACACAGAAAACAAAAATGAAGTAAAATTAAGTTTCACAATAGAAGCAGCAAAATTTGATGAAGCTATGAAGAAAGTATATGTAAAAACAGCAAAATACTTTACTATTCCGGGCTTCAGAAAAGGAAAAGCACCAATGCAAATGGTAGAAAAACACTATGGTAGTGAGATTTTCTATGAAGATACATTTAATGAATTAGTACCAGAAATTTATGATGCAGCAATTAAAGAAAATAATATAGCAGCAGTAAGTCGTCCTAATATTGATGTTTCTCAAATTGGAAAAGGACAAGATTTAGTGTTCACAGCAGTTGTACAAACTAAACCAGAAGTAAAATTAGGAAAATATAAAGGAATAGAATTACCAAAAGTTGAGTATACTGTTTCTGATAAAGACGTAGAGCACGAACTAGGACATATGGCAGAACACAATGCAAGATTAGTAACAATTGAAGATAGACCAGTTGAAAAGGGTGATATTGCAGTTATTGACTTTGAAGGGTTCTTAGATGGAAAGCCATTTGAAGGTGGAAAGGCTGAAAAACATGAATTAGAAATTGGAAGTAATACTTTTATTCCAGGATTTGAAGACCAAGTGATTGGTATGAAAATTGACGAAGAAAAAGACTTAAATGTAACTTTCCCAGAAGACTACTTCTCAAAAGAGTTAGCAGGAAAGCCAGTTGTATTTAAAGTAAAAGTTCATGAAATTAAGCATAAAGAACTTCCAAAAATGGATGATGAATTTGCAAAAGATATTAGTGAATTCGACACACTTGCTGATTTAAAGAATAGTATTAAAGAGAAAATTCAAAAAGAAAATGATGACAAAGCAAAATATGAAACAGAAGACAATGCTATCAAAGCTGTTTGTGATGGAGTAGAATTAGAAATTCCATCAGGAATGATTGAAACAGAAGTAGATAACATGGTAAAAGATGTAGAGCAAAGATTACAATATCAAGGCTTAACATTAGAACAATACTATGCTTTATCAGGAAAACCTGAGGCTGTTATGAGAGATGAAATGAAAGAAACAGCCCAAAAGAATGTAAAATCAAGATTAGTCATTGAAGCAATTATCAAAGCAGAAGATATTAAGCCAGAAGACAAAGAAGTAGAAGAAAAATTAAAAGAAATGGCTAAAAACTATCAAAAGACAGAAGAAGAGATGCTTCAAAATACATATTTAAAAGATTACATTACAGAAAATATGAAAGTAGAAAAAGCAATTCAATTTGTTATTGATAATGCTAAATTCAAAAAATAAGATTCACAAGAAAAAGAGCTAATATGATATATTAGCCAAGAAAGGATGGTTAAATTAATGAAAGAACAAAACAGTTTAGTACCTTATGTTATTGAACAAACAGCAAAGGGAGAAAGGTCTTATGATATTTTCTCAAGACTTTTAAAAGACAGAATTATATTCTTAGGAGAGGATGTTAACCAGACTTCAGCAAGTTTAGTGATTGCACAATTACTATTCCTAGAGTCAGAAGACCCAGATAAAGAAATTCACTTATATATTAATAGTCCAGGTGGCTCTATTACAGACGGAATGGGAATTGTAGATACCATGAACTATATTAAATGCCCAGTTTCTACTATTTGTATTGGTATGGCAGCTAGCATGGGAGCAGTACTTTTAGCAGCAGGTGAAAAAGGAAAAAGATATGCTACACCTAATGCAGAGATTTTAATTCACCAACCATTAATTGGTGGAGGAGGATTATCTGGTCAAACAACAGAAATCAAAATCCATGCAGACCATATGGTAAGAACAAGGGAAAAATTAAACAAGTTCTTAAGTGATAGAACAGGTCAATCATTAGAAACAATTGAAAAAGATACAGAAAGAGATAATTATATGACAGCAGAAGAAGCACTAAAATATGGACTAATAGATGGCATAATGGAAAAAAGAAACTAAAAAGGAGAGTTTGAATGGCAAATAATAAAAACCAAAATATTAGATGTTCCTTTTGTGGAAAGTCCCAAGAAGCAGTAAATCGTATTATTGCAGGACCAGGTGTATATATTTGTGATGAATGTATCAAAGTTTGTACCAATATTATAGATGATGATGTTTATGAAGATGCAGAAATTACCTATACTACTACCGCACAGGAAAAATTGCCAACACCAGCTGAGATAAAAGACATTTTAGATTCGTATGTCATTGGTCAAGAAGAAGCCAAAAAGACACTATCTGTTGCAGTATATAACCATTACAAAAGAATAAATCATGAAAATGATACAGAAGATGATGTAGAATTACAAAAAAGTAATGTCTTGTTATTAGGACCAACTGGTTGTGGTAAAACCTTATTAGCACAAACCTTGGCTAGAATTCTGCAAGTACCTTTTGCAATAGCAGATGCTACTACCTTAACAGAGGCAGGATATGTAGGCGAAGATGTTGAAAATATCTTACTAAAACTAATTCAAGCTGCCGATTATGATGTAGAAAAAGCACAAAAAGGTATTATCTATATTGATGAAATTGATAAGATTTCTAGAAAATCAGAAAATCCATCTATTACAAGAGATGTTAGCGGTGAAGGTGTACAGCAAGCTTTATTAAAAATTGTAGAAGGTACAGTTGCATCAGTTCCACCACAAGGAGGACGTAAACACCCACATCAAGAGTTTATTCAAATTGATACTTCGAATATTTTATTTATTTGTGGTGGTGCATTTGAGGGACTAGAAAAGATTGTAAAAGATAGAATGGGCAAAAAATCAATTGGGTTTGGTGCTCAAATTGAAAGTAATAAAGATATTGATAAATATAAGGTGTTTGAAGAATTACTACCACAAGATTTATTGAAATTTGGTTTGATTCCTGAATTTGTAGGAAGATTACCAATTATTGCAACACTAAGAGAATTAGATAGAGAAGCATTAATTGATATTGTTACAAAACCAAAAAATGCTTTAGTAAAACAATATCAAAAACTATTCAAATTAGATAATGTAGAATTAGAATTTGAAAAAGATGCTTTAGATAAAATTGTAGACAAAGCAATAGAAAGAAAAACAGGTGCAAGAGGTCTTCGTTCTATTATAGAGGAAATTATGAGGGATGTGATGTTTGAAATTCCTTCTAATCCTAAAATAGAAAAATGTGTGATTACTGGAGAAACAGTAGAAAATGGTGAGGCTCCAAAGATTATTATCAATAATAATCGTGAAATACCAGCAAAAAAACCACAAGCGCCAGCGAAAACAAAAAGAGCAAAAACGACTAAAAGAACAGGAACAAGTGCATAAAAAATTGATAGGGGGTTCAAAAGAACTCTCTATTTTTTAAAATTAAATCCATTATACCACTTGAAAAAATAGAAAAAATATGATAGACTAAATGCCATAGGAAAAGCGGTAATAAAGGACAACACAATAAAGTAAAAAGCCTAACAGAGAGCCAAATAACTTGCTGAGAGTTTGGTAGGAAAATAGCTTATTGTTATCACCTTTTGGCTATTGAATTGAACAAAAATAGTAAATTCAATCGTAATTCTTGCGTTAAAAGAAAATGAGTGAAAAGAATTTTATTTCTTTTAAGTTAGGTGGTACCACGGAAATTTGAAGCCATTTCGTCCTAAAACAATAGGATGAAATGGCTTCCATTGATATAAGGGGGAATTGATATGTCAGAAGAAAAGAAAGATTATGGACAAACATTAAATTTGCCAAACACAGAGTTTCCAATGAGAGGAAATTTACCAGAAAAAGAGCCAAAAATCAAAGAAGCAGTTTTAGATAATGGCTTATACGAAAAAATGTTAAAAAAGAATGAAGGAAAAAAATCATATGTATTACATGATGGACCTCCATATGCGAATGGAGAAATCCACATGGGGCATGCTTTGAATAAAGTATTAAAAGATACGATTGTACGCTTTAAAAACTTACAAGGATATTATACACCATATGTGCCAGGCTATGATACACATGGACTTCCAACAGAGAAAAAGGCAATTCAAAAATTAGGCCTTAAACGTGAAGAAATGAGCATTTCTAAATTTAGAGATATTTGCCATGATTTTGCTTTAGAATATGTCGGAAAACAAACAGAAGGCTTCCAAAGACTTGGAGTACTTGGAGATTGGGAACACCCATATATTACTTTAGAACCAGAATTTGAAGCAAGACAAATTGGCGTATTTGCAGATATGTATCAAAAAGGATATATCTATAAAGGGCTAAAACCAGTATATTGGTGTACAGACTGCGAAACAGCACTAGCAGAAGCTGAAATTGAATACAAAGATGTAGATAATGTGTCTATCTATGTAAAATTCCCAGTAGTAGAGGGAAAAGGTGTTCTAGACAATAGCATGAAAATTGTAATTTGGACAACAACACCTTGGACATTACCAGGAAATACTGGTATTACTGTTGGTGGAGAATTTGAGTACAGTGTAGTTGACACTGGAGCAGAAAAATTAGTTATGGCAACCTCAGAAGTAGCAAGAGTTATGGAAACAGCAGGAATTACAGATTACAAAACAATCAAAACAGTAGAAGGTTCAGAATTAGAAGGAATTTTATGCCAGCACCCATTTGCAAACAGAACTTCTAAAGTAGTTATTGGTAGTGAAGACACGGTTAACGTAGAACTTGGAACAGGTACTGGTGCAGTACATACAGCACCTAGCTATGGTAAAGAGGACTACTTGTGTGGACTAAAAAATGGGCTAGAAATTATTGTATGTGTTGATGGAAAAGGATATCAAACAGAAAAAGCTGGACAATTTGCAGGTTTATCTTGTGAAGAGTCTAACAAAGTTATTACAAATTGGTTACAAGACAATGGATATTTATTAGCAACAGAAAAAATTAGCCACTCTTATCCACATTGTTGGAGATGTAAAAATCCAATCATCATTAGAGCAACAGACCAATGGTTTGCATCAGTTGATGGATTTAGAAAAGAAACATTAGACGCTATTAAAACAGTAAAATGGACACCAAGTTGGGGAGAAGAAAGAATTACTAGTATGGTAAAAGATAGAAATGACTGGTGTATTTCTAGACAACGTACTTGGGGTGTGCCAATTCCAATTTTTTATTGCAAAGAATGTGGTGAAGAATATGCTACAAAAGAAGGATTTGAAAAAATCCAAAAAATCTTTAGAGAAAAAGGTTCTAATGCTTGGTATGATTTAGATGAAAAAGATTTAATGGTAGAAAACGCTACTTGTCCTCACTGTGGAAGCCATGAATTCAAAAAAGAAACAGATATTATGGACGTATGGTTTGATTCTGGTTCTTCACATCAAGCAGTATTAGTAGAAAGAGGAATTGACTATCCAGCAGACTTATACTTAGAAGGACATGACCAATATAGAGGTTGGTTCCAATCATCATTGTTAACCTCTGTTGCGACACAAGGGATATCTCCATATAAAGCAATCCTAACACATGGTTGGGTAATTGATGAAGACGGAAGAAAAATGTCAAAATCATTAGGAAATGGAATTAGCCCACAAGATATTATTAAAGAATATGGTGCAGATATTTTAAGACTTTGGGTATTATCTTCTGACTTTAAAACAGATATTAGTATTTCAAGAGACATCTTAAAACAAATCAGTGAAGCATATAGAAAGATTAGAAATACTGCAAGATATATTTTGGGAAATATTGCAGACTTCGACCCAGAGCAACAAGTAAGCTACAGTGATATGCTTGAAATTGATAAATGGGCATTATTAAGACTATATCAATTAGTTAAAAACTGTACACAGAACTACGAGGACTTCAATTTCCACATGGTATATCATGATATCAATCAATTCTGTGTATCAGACATGAGCAATTTCTATTTAGATATTATCAAAGATAGATTGTATACGTCAAAGCCAGATTCAGTAGAAAGAAAGTCAGCACAAACTGCTATGTATATTATTCTAGACAGCTTAGTAAAAATGTTAGCGCCAATGATTTGCTACACAACTGAAGAAATTTGGAGCTATATGCCACATAAAAAAGATGAAAATCTAGAGAGTGTTATGCTAAACTACTGGCCAGAAATGAAGCCAGAATATGAAAACCACGAATTAGAAGAAAAATGGAACCACATTTTAGAACTAAAAGAAATGGTGGCAAAAGAGCTAGAAGTAGCAAGAGCAGAAAAGATAATTGGTCATTCTCTCAATGCAAAAGTTACACTTTGGGCAGATGAAAAAGAATATGCATTCTTAAAAGAAAATCAAGAGCAATTAGAAACAGTATTTATTGTATCTGCTTTGCAAATTGAAGCAAAACCAGCAGACCAAACAGAAAAATTAGTTGTAAAAGTAGAAGTGGCAGAAGGTGAAAAATGTGAAAGATGCTGGAAATATTCTACAACTGTAGGAGAAGACAAAGAAAATCCAACGATTTGCCATAGATGTAGTAATGCAATTCATTAAAATAACAAAGAAATTGATATAGTGAAAACCTTGTAAAACAAATATAACGTTTAAAGGGGATAAAGATGAGCAGACGGAAGAAGAGTAAAGAATATTCTATCAATAGCAATAATGGTAATTACCATTATTGCTTTGGTTGTTATTTATAGTAAGTATAATTACAATGATTTTATTAAAAGCGTTCGTGAAAGAGATAAGACTACTTTTGTACGTGACCATGAAATAAAATGTTCTGACATGGATAGCTACAAAATAGAAAATACAGATTATAATGATGCTATGTTCTATGAAACAATTTCAGTAACCCCTAATACGCCATATAAAGTAACTTGTAAAGTCAAAGTACAAAATGTTGTAAATGAAAATAATACAAAAACTGGTGGTGCACATATGGCTATTGCAGGTACTACAGAACGTTCTATTATGTTGTCTGGAACGCAAGATTGGCAAGAACTTACCTTTTATTTCAATTCAAAAGATAGAAAAGAGGTAGATGTTAGTTTTAGACTAGGTGGTTATGAAGAAATGTCAAAAGGAACTGCTTGGTTTTCAGATTTCAAAGTTGAAGAGGGCATAGCAAGTAAAGACAAAAACTGGAAATTTGTATGTTTTATCTTTCCTCAAATTGATGTAGATGTAGAAATAAATGGAAAGGAAGAACATGTTAGTCTAAAGATGTCTGATAGTGATATACAAGTGTTAAAGGATGACATGGCTAGATTTAAAGAATCCATTAGAACAATGAGCAATAACAAAATGAGTGTTACTTATGATATTCACACAATTAATAAACCTATCAAATCACTTTCTTATGATGAAGAAAATGGTTATTATGTTTCAGTAGAAGATGTATATGAATACATTAAAGATTATGTGAAACAAAACGAATATGACCACATTTATATAGGAATTAGAATGGCAAATCTGCAAAAGGGAAGTAATGTCTTAATGAATGATTGGATTGGTCTTGGAGGAATGCAATATTTCGGAATCGGATACTCTAATATTCGATTACCAGATAGCGAAAATAACTATGCCTATAAATATCATTATCGCATTAATACTTTTCCAGAAGAAGTGTATATTCATGAGTTTTTGCATACATTAGAAAGAAATGCTGAGGAGTATGGATACGAAGTTCCAGCTTTACATGATTATGCTAAATATGGTTATCAAGAGGAAAGACTAGAAGGACAAAAAAAATGGTACATTGCTTATATGAATAAAGAAATTAAAAGCAATGGAGAAAAGATAGGTCTGCCAGAAGAAATATTTACTTATAAACCTACTCATGAAAGTAACTTTAAATATAGTAGGCAATTAAAAGTACTAAAAGAACCAGAAAACATTATTGAAGTAATTAGAAGTATATTTGATAGAGTCAGTAAGTTATTTACTAGTTATCAAGAGCAAAGTAATATAATAAAGGAGCAAAAATGAAAGTATCAGATTTTAATTATAACTTACCAAAAGAACTGATAGCGCAAGTACCAATTCAAAACAGAGATCAATCTAGGTTAATGGTATTAGATAGAAAATGCAAGTCTATTGACCATAAGATTTTTAGAGATATTATAGACTATCTAGAGCCAGGAGACTGTCTAGTTAGGAACAACACAAAGGTAATTCCTGCTCGTTTGTATGGAGTAAAAGAAGAAACGGGTGCCCATGTAGAGTTTTTACTATTACACAGAATAGAAGGCAATATTTGGGAAGTTATGGTAAAACCAGGAAGAAAATTAATGCCAGGTACCAAAGTTATTTTTGGAGAAGGTTTACTAGAAAAGAGTGACAATCCTAGAGTTTTGCTAAAGGCAGAAATTTTAGAGCAATTAGAAGGTGGAAGTAGAAAAGTAAAGTTTGAATATGAAGGTATTTTTAATGAGATTTTAAATGAAATTGGATTAATGCCATTACCACCATATATCCATGAAAAATTAAAAGAAAAAGATAGATATCAAACCGTGTATGCAAAATATGAAGGATCAAGTGCTGCGCCAACAGCAGGATTACACTTTACAGATGAGCTATTAGAAAAAATCAAAGCAAAAGGTGTAGAAATTGCCAATGTTACTTTACATGTTGGAATAGGAACTTTCAGACCAGTCAAAGTAGAAAATGTAGAAGAGCATGATATGCATTCAGAACATTTCTATATCAAGCAAGAAGATGCAGAAAAAATTAATAAAGCAAAACGTGAAGGACATAGAGTTATAGCCGTGGGAACTACTTCTTGCAGAGTACTAGAGTCGATAGCGGATGAAAATGGTATGGTAAAAGAAACTGAAAGCGATACAAATATTTTTATTTATCCAGGGTATCAATTTAAATGTTTAGATTGTCTAATTACTAATTTTCATTTGCCAGAGTCTACCTTGATTATGTTAGTATCTGCTTTGGCAGGAAAAGATTTTGTGATGAAAGCTTATGAAGAAGCAGTAAAAGAAGAATATCGTTTCTTTAGTTTTGGAGATGCTATGTTGATAAAATAGGAGAAAATAGAAATGAAAAAATTAATTATCATATCGGGTATTAGTGGAACAGGAAAAACCACATTAGCTAAAAAAATGTATCAAAAGATAGAAAACAGTACTTTAATATCATTGGATATTTTAGCAGAAAATATCTATGACATTATGGGATTTAAAGATAAATCACAAAAAAAGTCTCTACGATTGATTTATAGAAAAGTATATAAAATGCTCATAGAAGAAGCAATGAAGCGAGATGATGAAGTAGTCATTGTAGAATATCCATTTAAAAAAGAATGGATAACATTTTTTGAGAAGATGATAAGTAAGTACAATTACCAAGTATATACTATGCATCTATTTGCAAAAGATTTCGAAACAATTTGGAAGAGATTGAATATTAGAGAAAGTTCCATAGAAAGGCATCCATCTCATTATTTGCAGGAATATAATTTTAGAAATAAAGAAAAATATGAACCATATTTTGAATATGATTATAATGGATTAAAAAAGGAATATGACAACTTAATTTCAAATTGTATTCATTTAGGAAAAGAAATAAAGGTAGGAGACATTGAAAAGCTAGATGTAGATAAATGTATAAAATCAATAATAGGGGATAAGTAAGGTGTGTCCCCAACATGACAAGAATGTCAGAAAAAGGAACGTCCCCAACCTGACAAAAAGGAGGAAAATATGGACAAGCCAGCAGTAACATATGAGTTATTACATATAGATAGTAAAACAGGAGCAAGAAGAGGAGTGGTACATACACCACATGGAGATATACAAACACCAGTATTTATGCCAGTAGGTACACAAGCAACGGTCAAATCAATGACACCAGAAGAATTAAAAGAGATAGGGGCACAAATTATTTTATCTAATACATACCACTTATATTTAAGGCCAGGACACGATTTAGTAAAAGAAGCAGGTGGACTTCACAACTTTATGAAATGGGATAGACCTATTTTAACAGACTGTGGTGGTTTTCAAGTGTTTAGCTTAAGTGATTTAAGAACCATTACAGAAGAAGGCGTGGAATTCAAATCACATTTAGATGGAAGCAAGCATTTCTTCTCGCCAGAAAAAGTAATGGAAATTGAAGAAGCACTTGGAGCCGATATCATTATGTCATTTGATGAATGTGTGAAATATCCTGAAACATATGAATATACCAAACAATCTATGGAAAGAACAACAAGATGGGCAAAGCGCTGCAAAGCAGCACATACAACTACAGATAAACAAGCTTTATTTGGTATTATTCAAGGTGGATTTTATGAAGATTTAAGACAGCAGTCAGCAAAAGATTTAATCGATTTAGATTTTCCAGGATATGCAATTGGTGGTATTAGTGTAGGTGAACCAAAAGAAGAATTTTTAAAAATGCTATATTATACTGCACCATTGATGCCAGCAAACAAGCCTAGATATTTGATGGGAGTGGGAACACCAGATTATTTGATAGAAGCAGCACTTGCTGGAATCGATATGTGTGACTGCGTGCTTCCAACAAGAATTGCAAGAAACGGAACTGCCATGACATGGAATGGTAAAGTAGTGGTTCGTAACGCAACTTATGAAAGAGATTGGGGACCATTGGACTCAGAATGTGACTGCTATACTTGTCGCAATTATACAAGAGCATATATTAGACATTTAGTCAAAACAAAAGAAATATTAGGTGATAGATTATTATCCATTCATAATTTATATTTCTTGACGAAATTGATGGAAAGAGTTAGAATAGAAATAGAGAACGATAATTTAGAAAACTTCAAAAATGAGTTTTATAAAAAATATGGTTACGAAAGTTGAGGTGTCAGTTGAGGGACAGATGTCAGTTAAACTAACGTCCCCAACCTGACAAAAGAGGAGGAAAATATGAATGATTTAATTGGCAATAACTATGAGCAAAGTAATGAACAATTAAAAGCAAAAAAGTGGATGAAAATTATAGGAATTATTTTAATAATACTGTTTTTTATTTGCATTGGCTTAATTGCTTTTATGTACTACTGGAAATCTACACAATTAAAAATTACAATAGATGGAAAGACGAATAGTAATTTAGAAGAAATTTTACTCATACAAAATGGGCAAATCTATGTACCCATTCGTAATTTTGCACAATTCGTAGGTTATGATTCCTATAGTGGAGACTACAAACAATATGCAGAGGATAATACCAAATGTTATGTACAATGTGCTAATGAAATAGCCTCTTTTACCATGAACTCAGACAAAATTTATAAACTGCTAACAAATGGAAATGATTATGAATATTTTATAATTAATGAACCTATTAAAATGGTAAATGGGGTATTATATATTACAAAAGAAGGTGCAGAAAAAGCCTTTAATATTGTATTTGATTACAATCAAGAGCAAAACAAAATAACTATTTATACATTACCATATTTAGTAACTCAATATTCTGCACAGTTTAAAGATTCCGCAATAGCAGGAGATGGACAAAACTTTAGTAATCAAAAAGCACTATTAGACAATAGACTAATAGTAAGAAATACAGAAAATTATTATGGTGTATCAGACTTATCTGGAAATGAAATATTAGGAACTAAATATACTAGCATTAAATATGTAGAAAGTACAAGGGAATTCATAGTAACAACAGCAGAGGGAAAAATGGGTATTATGTCTTATGATGCAACGACAAAAATTAGCCCAGACTATGACCAAATTAAGCAGATTGATAAAGATACAGGATTATATTTAGTAACTAATAATAACAAACATGGTGTTATTAATAGCACAGGAAGCATTATTGTATATTTAGAATATGATCAAATTGGAATTGATAGCAATAGATTTAATAGTAATAACATCAAAAATCAATACTTATTATATGACAATTGCATACCAGTTAAAAAAGGTGACTTATGGGGTATTTTTGATAAAAATGGTAGACAAATTCTTCCAATAGAATATGAAGACTTAGGTTGTAGCGCAGGAGCAGGAAGCTCTACAACTCAAACTGCCAATAATATTCTACTACTTCCAGAATATAAAGGAATTGTGGTAAAAAAGGATAACTTATATGGTATGAAAGATTTTGAAGGAAAAGACTTGTTGCCAATAGCATTGAAGACAATTTATTCTACCACATCAGCTGGAGAAGAAACTTATTACATGATTTACAATGAACAAGTAATGAATGTAATTACGTATATTCAAACATATGTAAAACCAAGTACGAATCAGCCAAGCAATAATCAAAATACAGATAATACAAATTCGGTAGCAAATGAAATAAATAATAGCACCACTACAAACAATACACAAACAACTAATACAGTCAATAACAATACGCAAGCAACTAATGCCAATACAGTTACAACAAATCAAACAACAGCAAATACACAAGGTAGTACAAATGGAAATACAACAGGAAATAATTTAACACAAAATAACAATACAACACAACAATAATCAAAAGATAATTCTAAACTCCTTTTAATAGGCATACAATAAGATAAAAGCCTATGTAAAGGAGTTTTTGTATGGAAAAAGAAAATATATTAAAAACAAATATTACAACAGAAGAAAGCGAAATAAAAAAGAAAGTAATGGCAATTACAAAAGGCTGTTTATTTGCCATAATATTTTCAATTATTTTACTTACAATTTATGCTCTATTATTGGTTAATACCACAATTTCCGAAAATACTATGATGCCAGTAGTATTAACTATTACAGGAGTGAGCATTTTAATTGGAGGAACAATTAGCAGTAGAAAAATAAAAAAGAATGGATTAATTTATGGAGGAATTGTAGGATTAGTATATGTTTTGGCTTTGTATTTAGCTTCTAGCATTGCTATAGTAGGATTTTCGATATCAATAAATTCTCTATTAATGTTAATAGTTGGTGTCATAACAGGAATTATTGGAGGAATTATTGGAGTAAATTTGTCAGTAAAAAAGTAAAAAATAAAAATAAAATAGCAACACTTTTTACGAAGAAATTGCGTAAAATAGTTGCTATTTTTTATGTTTTAGGGTAATATATACATGAGAAAAAACATAGGAGGAAAAAACTTGATAACATTAGAAGATGTAAAGCAAAATGAAGAAGTAAAAGAGCTAATTTTAAGTTCGCAGAAGCAATTAAATGCATTAGGATATACAGAGCATTCGATAAGGCATATTAGTATTGTATCACAGCGTGCAGGAGAAGTGCTTAAAACTTTAGATTATCCAGAAGAAAGAATAGAACTTGCAAAAATTGCAGGATATATGCATGATATTGGAAATTGTGTGAATCGTACAGACCATGCACATTCAGGAGCGATACTTGCTTATCAAATTTTAAAAGATATGGGGATGGAAGCTCATCACCGTACAGAAATTATGATGGCTATTGGAAACCATGATGAACAAACTGGAACAGCAGTCAATGATATTTCGGCTGCATTAATTTTAGCAGATAAGTCAGATGTACATCGTGACAGGGTGGTTAATCAAAATATATCTACTTTTGATAAACACGATAAAGTAAATTATGCAGTAACAAATGCAAATTTTACGATGAATAAAGAAGAGAAAAAAGTAATTTTAGACTTAAAGATTGATACGGAAATATCACCAGTATTAGATTATTTCGAGATATTTATGGATAGAACTATGATGAGCAAATATGCAGCAAAATATTTGGGAATATGGTTTGAATTAATTATTAATGATACCAAATTATTATAAATAACGGGAGGAAAGAAAAGTGAAAATAGAAGAAAAGTTAAAAGTAACATTAATTATTTTAGTAATTATATTAATCTCACTCATTTCATTTGGAGGAATTTATCTTCAAAAAATGAAGTTTGTAGAAAACATAATTCCAGATTATCAATTAGGAATGGACTTAGCAGGGGGAAGACTAATAACATTAGGAGTAGATACTTCAAAAAATACTGTTATTTATGATAAAGATGGAAAAGTAGTAGAAAAAGAAGGAGAAGGAACTACCAAAAAAGAGGAGCCAGTAAACCCTGAAGATACCTTAACAGAAGAAAACTATGATAAAGTAAAAGAAATTATACAAAAAAGATTAGATTTAATGCACACAGCAGATTATACTATTAGAAAAAACGAAAAAACTGGTGAACTATATATACAAATTCCAGAAAATGAAAATACAGATTTAATTACTCAATATATGGCAATTAAAGGAAAGTTCACTGTACAAAACGAAAACGAGGAAATTTTATTAAACAATGGCCATATTAAAAAAGCAGAAGTAAGATACAGTTCAGGAGCAACAGGAACTAGCGTATATTTAACCATTCAATTAAATAAAGAAGGAACTCAAATTTTTCAAGACATTACTAAAAACTATGTGACTTCAACAGATGCAGAAGGAAAAGACAACTCAAAGAAAATCAAAATGAAAATAGATGATTCAACATTACTAGAAACTGCATTTGATAGTGAAGTTTCTAATGGAATGATTCAAATGTCTATTGGAGGAGTAAGCACTAATAATGATACAATAGATGGATATGTACAAGAAGCTTCTAATATAGTAGTATTATTAAATAGTGGAGAATTGCCACTTACTTACACTATTTCAGAAAATAGATATGTTATGTCGGATATCACTAGAGAAATGTTTTATATTCCTGTAGCAATAATAGGAGCAGCTCTATTGATAGGAATTGTTTTCTTAATTGTAAAATACAAAAAGAACGGTTTACTAAGTAGTCTTGCCCTTATTGGATATACTGCAGTATTATTACTAGTGTTACGTTATGCAAATGTAATGTTAACTATGGAAGGAATGATTGCAATCATTATAGCCATTGTTTTAAACTACATTTTTACAGTATATTTACTAAGCTTAATCAAACATAAAGATAGTCGAACGGTAGCAGAAGCATCACACGTATTTAAAGAAGCTTTAATAAAAACATTATTCATTTTCATTCCTGTAGCTATTACATCAATCATTTTATGTTTTGCAGGTTGGCTTCCAATTTACAGCTTTGGAATGGTAATTTTCTGGGGACTATTACTAATTGTTTTATATAACTTAATCATAACAAGAACTTTAGTTGTAGATACCAAAAATGCGTAAGAAATATAGAAAAGAGGTAAAGAAATGAACAAAAAAGTATTTTATGCGATTTTAATATGTGTTATTATTGCAGGAGCAATTGTAATAGCTACTATGGGACTAAAAACAGATATTACGTATAGTAAAAATTTAAGATTAGATATATACCTAGGAAATGAATATACAAAAGAAGATATAGAACAAGTTGCAAAAGAAGTGTTTGGAAATGAAAGAATGTTAGTGCAACAAATAGAATACTACGGAGATATGTTTTCTATTACAATCTCACAAGAAGTAGAAGAAATAGATAATAAGATAGAACAATTAACAAACAAATTAAATGAAAAATTTAGTTTAGAATTAAAAAAGGAAAACATTGCTAAAGTATACCAACCACACATCAGATTATCTAGTGTGTTAATGCCATACTTATTGCCAATAGCAATTAGTATGATAGTAGTTTTAGCCTATGTAATGATTCGTTTTAGAAAAATTGGGGTTTGGAAAACATTAGCTTTATATGTATTGACAGCAGCTGCTAGTGAATTACTATATTTAAGCATTTTGGCAATTTGCAGAATTCCAATTAATCGATTAGTAACACCAATAGGATTAGCAATATATGCTATTGTTATTACAATCATTACTGCAAAACAAGAGAAAAAACTAACTACTTATCAAGAAGAAAATAAATAAACAAAAAATTGACAATACTCATATAATAAAATGAGTATTGTTTTTTTATTATAAATTTTAGAATAAAAAACGATACTTTGAAAATAATAAAGAAGGAAAGTGAAAAAATGTTAGAAAGGATAAAGAAGATTTTTTATAGGAGTATGAGTAATAAAGAAATAACTTATGATCAAGCTAAAAAAATGCTGACACAAAATCAAAATGTAATTTTATTAGATGTAAGAAGTAAACAAGAATATGAAGAAGGGCATCTTTCTGGCAGTGTTCCTCTTTGTCTATATGATATATGTAAACAGGCAAGTCAGGTACTTCCTAATAAAGAACAAACAATTATTACCTACTGTTCTTCTGGAAGTAGAAGTAAAGAAGCACAAGAAATGTTAGAAACAATGGGTTATGAAGATGTATACAATTTAAAAGGCGGACTAGAAGAGATTAATAATTAAAAATAAGATAAAACATGTTACAGATTAAAGCTGGAAAGAATAAGATATGGAAGACATATTAGAAAGGAGAAATGACGTAGAATAATGAAATCTTTTTGCATTAAAACAAATAATGAAGATATTTTAGATTATCTACTAAGTAGAACAAAAGAAATAGATTTTGAAGATTTAACGTATTCAAAAAACGAATTTAAGATTTATCAAAATGTCATTATTCATTATGAAGGAAAAGACGAAGAGAGTTTCTCCTATTTTTTAAGTGAATTAATAACAGAAGTAATTTTAGAATTTTATGAAGAAAAGCTGATTTATCAAATATTAAATTACAATTATTTTTATTTTGACGAATATGAGAGAATACAAATATGTGATAACTGTATGCATACTATAGAAAATGATCACATGGAAGTAGCAGAGAATAGAAAGAATATCAATAGAAAACAAATGATACAAAAAGCATTGTTATCTTTCATACAAGAAAGCAAATCTATGATATTAGACGGTTTTGTCAATTTTAGGTTAAAAGAATACATGAGTTATTTAGATAATATTGTAGATACTGCTGTAAATCAGTTTATCATTGAAAAAGAATATAATGAATTTATTAATTTATTGAAGATTTATATAGATTCTAAGCCAGCAGAATGTGAAATTTTACATTTAATTTATATTAATGGAGAATCTATACTATTAGATGCGGATAAAAATATAGTATCTGTTTCAGAAAACATTTTAAATAGCAAATATTTATCAGATATTTCTTTTTCTTCTAATGACTTTGCACTTAATACCTTATTAACTTTATTACCAGCTAAAGTAGAAATGCATGTTATTGGTATAGAAGATGAATTTATAGATACAATAAAGCAAATTTTTGAAGGTAGAGTATCAGTGTGTAAAGACTGTAATATCTGTAGAACCTATCGTTTATTAAATCATGCGAAAATCGAATAGTGTGTAAAACAGAGCAGTTCCATTTACAAACTTGAAAAAGTATGATATAACTATAGCATTAAAACTAATATTAAGGAGGAACTATGGACGAAAATAAGAAGAAATTAGTTACAATATTGGTACCAGCATATAATGAAGAAGAAGTTTTAAATATGCTATATGATAGATTACAAAAATTAATGGATGAAAATGAAGGATATGACTTTGAAGTATTATTAGTAAATGACGGAAGTAAAGATAAAACATTTCAAATTATGCAAGAATTAAGAGAAAAAGACAAAAGAGTTTGTTATTTGAATTTATCTAGAAATTATGGAAAAGAAACTGCAATGATAGCAGGATTAGACTATTGCAAAGGAGATTGTGTAGTTATTATTGATGCCGATTTGCAGGACCCACCAGAGTTAATTCCTGAGATGTTAAAATATTGGGAAGAGGGCTATGATGACGTTTATGCAAAAAGAAAATCCAGAGAAGGAGAAACATGGCTTAAAAAATTTACTTCTAAAATGTATTATAAAGTATTACAAGCTTTTACTAGAATTGAAATTCAAAAAGATACAGGAGATTTTCGTTTATTAGATAGACGTTGTATAGAAGCATTAAAGTCAATTAGAGAAACACAGCGCTATACAAAAGGATTATTTAGTTGGATAGGATATAATAAAAAAGAAATTCTATATGCCAGAGATCCAAGAGCAGCGGGACAAACAAAATGGAATTACAGGAATTTAATTAACTTATCAATTGATGGTATTACATCATTTACTACATCACCATTAAGATGGGCAGCATTACTAGGAATTTTGGTATCTTTAGTCGGATTTATTTATATGATATTTATTATTATCAAAACCATTGCAACTGGTGTAGATGTTCCAGGATATGCTTCAACTATGGTAGTGATTCTATTCTTAGGAGGAATACAACTAATCTTTTTAGGAGTAATAGGGGAGTATCTAGGACGAGCATTTAATGAGACAAAACACAGACCATTATACTTTATTGATAGATACAATGAAGAAAAAGAAACAAATATGAATTTAAATAAATAGAATAAAAATAGGGCACTTGCATGATTAATTGCAAGTGCTTTTTTCTTGTGATTTTGACAAAAAAATGTGAAAGATATTGACTTTTTATATCACGTATTGATAAGATATATATAAATAAGATATGCCGAAAAACAAAAATTATTAGAAATGAATAAAATTCAAAAAGAAGTAAACACTAAAGAAAAGGATGTCAGTTTTGGGACGTATTTTTAACTGACATAAGAAGGAGGAAACAAATGAAAAAGAATGTAGAAAATAAGCGGTATAACATTAGTAGCACTAGTAGTAACAATAGTAGTGCTATTAATTTTGGCAGGTATAACTATCATGTACACAATGGGAGATAATAGCATTTTCAAAAAAGCACAAGAAGCCAAAAACAAGACTGAGGAAGCAATCCAAAATGAACAAGAGTACATGAATAGTATAGATAATATGATAAATGAATATACAAA
>CAJUSU010000014.1:206-39117 GCA_910589185.1 uncultured Clostridia bacterium | reverse complement strand
TTGGGGCAGGAGTTACATTGTTTTCTGTATAAGTTACAGTAATCGTTAAAGAATTATTTAAGTATTCTTTACTACTATCAAATCCACTTGTCATTTCTTTGGTAATTGCGATTGCCTCTGAGCCAACCGCTCTTGTTACCATGATTTCTCCGCCTGTAACATCAATTACATCATTAACACTGTAATTTTGTTTAGGTGTTGTGTACATACTAATTGATTTTACATAGTTGATAATTTCAATTGGATAACTTACTTCTGTTGCTGTAACGCCGTCTTTGCTGTAATTTAGTTTTAATGTTTTACTTATCTTGTGGGTAGTACTACTTGCTTTATACTCTGCTTCTGTTGGGGTTGGAAGCGCTGTAATTGCTGTTCCACCATCTGTGATAGTTACATCTGACCAATTTCCTGCACTTGTTGTTCCATCTGCATAAGTAAGTGTAACGGTTCCTACTGCTAATGTTTCTCCATGTTTATACGTTGTTTTACTTGGAGCAGTTATGGTTACTCCTGTGACTGAATTAGCTACTGTATAACTGTACTTTGCTGTTTTCGTCACATTGTTCTCTGTATAAGTAACCGTTGCTTGTCTAGTTCCTACTGTATCTGTGTTAAGTCCTGTTATCATGCTATCTGTAATTGGAAGAGTACTGGTTGTTCCATCTTTTCTTGTAATTTCTATACTTCCTCCTGCATTTGTTATTGGTTCTTGGTATGTATAGCTTGTTTTTGGACTTGGTTTCAAAGTAATTCCTGTAATGACATTTGTAATTACAATATCATAAGTTGCTGTTTGTCCCATATATTCTACTTTTAAATGTTCTGTATATTTGTGATTTGCGTCATAAGTAGTTGGACTCATGTTAATGGCTGTACCATTTGATTGCTTAATTATTACATCTGCATCTGACATTGCAATAATTTGTGGATCTGCTACTGCATAACTTACTGTAATTTTACCGCTTCCTACTCCAAAAGTTGCTCCATGTTCAAATGCCTTGGTTGGGTCTGTTGTAATAGCAATTCCTGTTACTTTGTCTGAAATCGTGATGTCATAAGTAGTAGTATAATTTTTGCTATCTTTCGTGTAAGTTACTTTTACGGTTTCTGTTGCTTGTCCATTTGTAAATTTGGATTTTGCTACTTGAGTGGTAAC
Organism: uncultured Clostridia bacterium; assembly: GCA_910589185.1. Lineage (GTDB taxonomy): Bacteria > Bacillota > Clostridia > TANB77 > CAG-508 > CAG-273. The sequence continues at coordinate 37,961 of CAJUSU010000014.1, read as the reverse complement.
TGGAGTTGTGCCATCTGTTTGCGTTAATTTTACACTTGGATCTGACATATATATGGTGTCTCCCTTTGCTCCACTAGCATATACTGTCTTGATTCTACCATTTGTAGCTACAAACGCATCTCCATAATCAAATCCCATTGTACTTGGATAGTTATCTATGGCAATTCCTGTGATTTTATCCTTCATCGTAATAGCTTGTGTTTTTGTAATTGGTACTTCATCAAAGGAATTGGTTCCGCTTGTTAACTTTATGTTAATAGTTTGACTACATTCATGCAAACTGTTAAATAACGTTGGTGCTGGTCTTTGGGTATATCCACTAACCATTCCTGCTGTAATTGGTTCTGATGCTCCTGTTGCACCACTTGCATATTTCTTTACATAAGTTGCTCCATTGATAATTGTAGCAACTGGTGTGTCATATTCAAAGACCGTTGTTGGAAATGTTGGTACCATATCTGTAATATAGTCTTGTAATTTTAATTTTGCTTTTGTTGGCGCTGTTTTACCACTATAAGTTACTGTAAATTGTTGTTCATTCAATGTATTAGCATTGTATGAACTTTTATCAATGTTAACTGAATTATGATCGACTGTAAAACTTGCTCCTCCTGCTGTGTTAACTGTTACTATCAAACCTGCAAAACTTGGATTTGTTTCTCCATATTTATTCTTTGCTGTTGGTTGTGTAGTAACATCAATATTATCAATTGTATCATTGACTGTAATTGTATATTTAGCCGTTTTTCCTTGATAACTTACTGTAATGTCTTGTGGTCCTGCATTTAATCCGCCTGCTATTGGTTGTGGATTTGCTACCAAATTAATATCAGCCTTTGTTGGTGATATACTAATTCCCGGGTCTGTCGCTGGAATTATTGCTGTTGCTCCACTTTTTGTATAAGTAGTGATAGAGCCTCCTGCAAAACTAATATCTTTACCATGATCATATGTTACTGTTGTTGGTGGTGTTACTGTAATATGATCTAATGGATCATTGACTGTAATTGGTAAATTTATGGTATATCCTTCACAAGTCAATTTTACTGGATTTTTATTGACATTTGCTGTTGTTGTATCAGTCGTAATGGTTTGATTTCCTAAACCTGTTGGAATAGACACAACCTCTTTAATTTCTGCTCCACTACTGTTAGTAAAGATTAAATCTATTTCTCCTCCTGTAAAGTCTAAGTTATCTCCATGATCATAAGTAGTTTTCGTAATATTGTTTTTTAAGCTTGCACCTGATAAAACATAGTATGGAATTTCAGCTGTTTTTCCTGAATAAGTAATGACTGCTTTTTTCGTTCCATTGGAAGCGTACTGTGTATCTACTGTAATACTTCCATCTTGTATTCCATCTGCAATACTTACATTTTCATCTTTAGAACCATCATCATAGTGAATTGTGATAGTTCCACCTGTAAAGTCCAATGTATCTCCATTTTTGTAAGTTACATCTGTTGGATTTTGTGTTACTTCTATACTGCTTACTGCTTTTTTAGCTTCTGCAAATCCATTATAGGAAACTGTTGTTGGATCTATACAAGTTCTGTCACTAGTACCAGTATTATTGTAAATATATTTATATCCTGTTGGCCATGTATCTGATACCTTTGAGAAATATAGCATATCATGTGTTAATTCTGTAATACTTTCATCTACCAAAAGGAAATATAATTTTACAATTGGTAAATAATAATTATATCCATATGCTTCTTCTCCCAAGTCATCTTGTGAGTATCCTTGTCCTCCTACATCTAATACTCTATCTCCTCCTGCTGGACAAGATACTGAAATTCTGATATTACTATTGGTTGTATTTAATGCTCCTGTGTCTAAGTCTAAAAAGCTTAATGCATCTCCAAACTCTGCACAACTTGTGGTAGGGTTATTCGCTGCTAATTTGGTCACTGTACATGCTGCTCCTGTTCCTCTTCTTGCTGGCTTAATTTTTGTACTATCATAACCTATCGATAAATCTGCAGATACAATATTTTCTCCTGTGATAGCATAGGTTACTTCAATTATTTTATTCCCACTACTAGAAGTTTTTGGTTGTGACGCTGTAACAGCTATTAAAGTATCTGTTGTTGGGTCAACAGCTGCTTTTACTGTGCTTAATAATACAGTATAAGGTGAAAACATTTGCGTTATCATAATCATTAAAGTACTAAAAGCTGTTACTTGCTTTTTGGTCACTTGTTTTGCTTTTTCCCTTAGCCTGCCAAAAAACGATGTTCTACTGACTGACTGCGATTCTTCATATTGCTTTTGTTTTGTTTTTTCTATTAGTTCTTGGATTTCTGCATCTTGCAATATTTTTTCTCGAAACAATTCATCAGCTTTACTTAAGATTTGACTATATTGCTTTTCTTCGTCTAAATCTCTAGTTTGCATTCGTTTTGGCACCGCTAACGATTTAGCGTGCTTTCCTTTCATCTTTTTCCTCCTTACATATATATTTTTTTTATTTTTTAAGAATGATTAGAATTAAAATATACAATTGTCAAATTTTTATCTTGATTTTGTTTTGCATAGTTTAAATCCTCTTGTGCAACAACACCTATCTGTGACGGATTGTAATTCTCTAAAAAGTCCACATTGTCATTTAACATATCCATAACTTGTTTTACTTGGTTAATATCCTCTTGTGAAATGGTACCATCTCTATTAATGTCTCCTGCTGTCAACCTTATTTCTCCCATTTCTATGACATCCCCCTCATTCAGTTCTACATCTGAATAAATATAATCTAAATATCCTAACCTTGTTATTTGGACGTCATATTCTCCCGGTATGATATGTATTTCAAAAGTTCCGTCGTTCTTACTACTGATAGATGTCTCTTTTGCTACATTCTCTAATTTTTCATAAGTAAATGGATCTGGGTAAATAATTTGATAAATATCTGGTATAGATTCCCATTCAGCTAAGTTTGGTTTGTACAAATTGATATCTACTCTATTATTCAACTCTACTCCATATACATCTAAAATATCTTGCACTTTTCCTTCATCATCAAAATCTGCTAGAATTGCCTTTCCTTTAATAGTTGCATACGGTCTTTTAATGGTTAGTTGATATTCCTTTTTTGTCTTCCCGTCTTCTGCTGTTGAAATAATGGTTAGAATTGTGTCTGGTTCTCCTAACTTATTTAAGATAACATTGAATGGCGTTTTATCTAACATTTCTTTTTCTTCATACTCTATGGCTGTTCCATCTGCTTGATAAACTAAATTGCCATTTTCGTCCCTTTTAGGAACTTTTATCTTTAAAGTTGCTTTTCCATCTAAAGTGGTTGCTGTAATATCCATATTTTCTAAGTATTCTAACAATTTGATTTCATATGTTAGTGTATCTTTATCAAACGTTGGTGTAAGTGGATATTCTTTATAGGTAGAATTATCTGGATTGTCTGTATCAATTGTTCCTGTACTTACTACTAAATTACTTAAACTGGCTTCTTTTGACGCTACCTCATCTGTAAATCGGAATGTAGATTGTGCTTCATATCGTTTGGTAGTTGTCACACTAATCTTTATTCCACTTGTTGGGTTGTATTCTGCTGAAGGTACTAGTTTAAACCACGAAACGTCAAATTCGTCCGCCGTCATTTGAAAACTCATTGTTCCAATTAAGACATCTCCATTCGTATTGAAGGAATATTTCCCATCTTCTTTTAGAACAAAGTGATCTGTTGCACCAGCAATAGGTGCATTGATTGAGCCTATCATTCTAATGACACTTGCTCCTTCTTCTTTTGTAATACCTTCTTCTTGAATCTGACTATCATCATATGGTAAGTCAAATATATCTAAGGAGCCATTATTAAATTGAGGTTCAAATTGAAAGTACTCTGTGATATCACTAGTTATTATATTAGTTGTGATATTCGATGGTTGTAATTTAGTACTTAAGTAGGAAAATCTAACATCAAATCCGTCTAAATTCTAGGTTGTGCCCCCATAGCTGCATGATGACTTGTTTATTCTGCCCTGTAACATCCTTTGCCTGAACTGCTTTAAGTTCTAGATATTGGTCGTCTGTAGGTATTAATAAATCTACGTCATTTGCCGCTAAAATGGTAGCAACATTTCCTAATAAAAGAAAAATACAAATGAGAACTGCAATAACAATTCTTCTTTTTCTTTTTTTGACTTGATTGCTTTCCAATTTTGGCTCCTTTCTTTCCAATTTTCGTTTTAGCTTACGATTAGTATCATATTATAAATAAAAAAAGAAACGTGTCAATCGCACTTTTCTTCTTTTTTCTAATAAATGGTTTTATTTTTTCTTACGGATTTTCTAGGCTTATATCGATTTTTTTCGAATTGTTAAGTTTGTATGTCTTTCTTATGACAATTATTACAATCACTTTGTCATGTTATTGTGCTTTGTTGTATTCCCTAAGGTTTTTATTAATTTTTGCCTTATCACTAGACAAAGTATGCTTGGTATTATAAAATAAGGCTTATGAAAAATGAAAAGGAGGCAAAAAAATGCCAATTGTTTTAAAATATTTAATTACATTTATCATTGGTATGGTACCTATTATAGAACTTAGAGGGGCTATTCCAATTGGCGTTGGAATGGGACTTTCTTATTTCGAAGCTTTTATTTGTAGCTTTTTAGGAAATATCATTCCTATCTACTTTATTGTAAAGTTTATTCGTCCTTTATTTGATTTTTTCGGTAGGTGGAAACCTTTTAAAGTTATTATTGACTGGGCTACCAATAAAGCTACTAAAAAAATTGAAGAGAACGAAAGACTACAAACTTACACAGCTTTAGCCTTATTCTTATTTGTTGCTATTCCGATTCCTGGTACTGGTGCTTGGGTTGGTTCTTTAATTGCTAACTTCTTGAACTTACCACCTAAAAAGGCTATTCCACCAATTGTAGCTGGTGTACTTACTGCTGGAATCATTGTTTTAGCTGTTACTGCTGCAACTTATGGTGGTATTCAATATATTTTTAGTCATTAATAAATTATCTTAAACCCCTTGTATCCTTAAGGAGTTAGTGATATACTTTAAATGCGTTTGAGTTATACTCAAACGACAAATTAAAATAAAAGGAGTGTTTGAAAAAAATGGATGAAAAAAAATCTAAAAACAAAAAGGTCATTGTGATTGTCGCTATCGTTGTAGCAGTTATCGCAGTAATAGGAGTAATTGGATTTATGTTTGTCAATGACTTTGCTCAAAGAGCTATCATTGGTGCAGAAATGGAAAAAATCAATACTTCTGGAAAAATAGACGAAGACATCAAATCAAGTGGAAAATATGCTGATGTAGAAAAGGCATTAAAAGACTACGTTGTTGAGTATCAAGGTGTTGCTGTTTCAATTGCAAAACAATACGAAAATGAAAAATTGACTAATATCTTATCAGCAGACAATTACAAAAAAGATGGACCTGAATTCAAAGAATCTAAAAAATTAATTGAAGACGTAAAAAAACAAGGTGAAGAAGCTAAAACAAAACTAGCTGAAATGGTTACAGATGAATATAAGGATAAAAGAGCAGACGAAGCTGGTTTATCTGGAAAATACAAAGATTTATTTAAAAGCAGTATTCAATTAGAAGGTGAATTGACAGATGTAAATAAAACAATTGATAATATAAATAATTATTTATCTAAAATTGATGATGTTTTCAATTTCTTAAAAGAAAATAAATCTAATTGGGAAGTTAAAAACAACAGAGTTGAATTTAAGTCAATGTCACAAGTAACTAAATACAATTCTTTAATTACTATGGTAAATACAGCTGCTTCAAGATTAAAATAATTAAATTATGTATACATTTTTCAAAAAGAAAGTAGATATTTTAAAGTATCTACTTTCTTCTTTTTAACTTTCTATTACATTTTTTAAATATTCCCATGTTCTTTGTAGTGACGGAATAGATAATCTCTCATTTGGACTATGTACATCTTCTGTATTTGGTCCAATGCAAACATATTCCAAATCTTTTATTTTATCCGAGAAAAAGCCTCCTTCCACTACTCCTTGTGTCATCATTTTTTCCAAGTCCTTTTGATACATTTTTTGATAGGTATTATTACATTTTGTAATTAAACTATTATAAATATCCTGTTCTACTCCTTTAAGTTCTTGGCTCCATATAATTTTCAATTCATATTTCTTTACTAACTTTTCTAGTCTTTCTAAATATTCATTTCTTAACTTCATATTATTTGCTCTAGTAGAATATTCGATATAAATATTTGCCTCATCTTCTCTAATAGCTGCCATATTGCAAGAAAGTATCACGTTTCCATTCTCATACTCAATTGCCCCATTTTCGTAATTAGAGATAAAACCAATTATTTGTGTTGTTATTTCTCTTGAAAGTGCTTTTGTATTTTCGTTTTTTGGCAGAATTTCAATATTTACATCTCCATAAAAGTTCTTTTGTTCTTCTAGCATTTTATTGACCTTTTTTAAATTATCTTTTTTCATAAAAAATGTTACTTTAAAATCTCTTGGAATAACATTTACTCTACTGCCTCCGTAAATTTCCTGAATATATACATCTTTTACATTTTTCAAAATCTCTATTCCTAGTTTAATTGGATTTCCTCTTCTAGTATCTCCAATATTTCCTCCAGAGTGACCACCTTTAAAATTGCTATATACTAATTCATATTGTTCATATTTTTTTGGTACTTCTTGATATTCTTTTTGGAGTTTTGTTTTCCACTCTAAGCAATTTGCTGAACCTACTAAAATTTTGCCTTCTCTTCCTCCATCTAAAGAAATAATCTTCTTACTTGTTAATTTGCTTAAATCTATCTCTTTTGCCCCTATCATTGTGGTTTCTTCTTGTACGGTAAAAATAGCTTCTATTTTAGGAGACTTCATTTCTTTGTTATCTAAAATAGCTAGTATTTGTGCTACTCCAATTCCATTGTCTGCCCCTAAGGTAGTTCCATCTGCTGTTACATATTCTCCATCTTTGTACAAAATAATGGGATCTTTTTCAAAATTATGTGTACTATTTTCTGTTTTTTCGCAAATCATATCTGTATGTGCTTGTAGTGCAATTGGTTCTTTTTCTTCGCAACCTTTTGCTGCTCCTTTCTCTATGATCACATTATAATTTGCATCTTCATATACCTTAAAATTTCTTTCTTTTGCAAAATTCACTAAATAATTCTTAATTCCTTCTTCGTTTCCAGACTCTCTAGGAATTTTAGAAACCTCCTCAAAGAACTTTAATACCTCTTTTGGCTCTTCTTTATTAATATCTAACTTTTCCAAATTGACCTCCTTTACCTCTACATATCTTTTTAAAAATTCTTGTGTTCTTTTATTTTTTGGTTTTTTGATCACTTCTTCCGGTTTTCCTTGTTCTACAATCACACCATCATCCATGAAAATGACTCTGTCTGCTACTTCTTCTGCAAATTTGATTTCATGTGTGACAATAATCATTGTTCTTTTTTCTTCTGCTAATTGCTTAATTGTTTTAAGTACCTCTCCTACTAATTCCGGGTCTAATGCACTAGTTGGTTCATCCATACAAATAATTTTAGGATTGATAGCTAAACATCTTGCAATAGAAACTCTTTGCTTTTGCCCACCTGATAGATTACAAGGGTATGCATTTGCTTTGTCTTCTAGCCCCATTTTTTGAAGTAAATCTAATGCTCTTTGTTCTGCTTCTTTTTTATCCATTTTTAGTACATGTAACAAACTATGTGTTACATTTTCTTTAACAGATAAATGTGGGAAAAGGTTAAAATCTTGAAATACCATTCCTATAGATAAATTAATTTTTTTCAAAACTTCTTTGGTGTTGTATATTGGCTTATCTTTCTTATATTCTTTTACCATTGTTTCATTATTTACAATTATGTTACCTGAATCTATCTTTTCTAAGTTGTTGATGCATCTTAATATAGTAGATTTTCCTGATCCTGATGCACCTAGAATGACTAGAGTTTCTCCTTCATTTACTTCAAAGGAAACATCTTTGATTACTTCTATGTCTTGATACCTTTTTCTTAAATTCTTTACTTCTAATACTTTCATTCCGTTTCCTCCTATTAACTATAATATTCCAATTTCTTTTCTACTTTTCCGAATAGGAGAGTAACGAAAAATGTGAGAATCAAATAATATACTGCTGCAATTCCTAGTGGCATAATAGAAAACATATAATTTGCTTGTTTTTGTGCTAGTGAAAACATTTCTGTCACCCCTATAATTTGTGCTAACGAGGTGGTTTTCAAGAGTGACACTACTTCATTAGAAAGTGGCGGTAAAATAATTTTTACAATTTGTGGTAAGAGTATCAAGAAGAAAGTTTGAACATTATTAAAACCTAATGTATAAGCTGCTTCTCTCTGCCCTTTTGGTATACTATTCATTCCACTTCTAAATATTTCTGAAAAGTATGCTGCGTAATTGATAACACAAGCTAATATAATGGCTAAAAATCTATCATAACTAATTTTGAATAAATAATATGGTGCAAAATAAACAATGATAATTTGAAGCATAATAGGTGTTCCTCTAATAATTAGAATATACACTTTCATAATAAACGCAATAATTTTGCACTTTGAATTTCTTAAAATTGCCACAATAATTCCTAAGGGTATAGCTAATACAAGGGTTAAGATAAATATTTCTAAGGTTACTCCTATACCTGAAAATAAAATTTTAGTTACATTCCATATTTCTTCTATACTCACTTTTTCTGCCTCCTATTATTTTACAATCACCATATCTTTTCCAAACCACTTTTCAGATATTTCAGTCAATTTTCCTTCTTCTTTTAATTCATATAAAGCGTTTTGAATTTTATCCCTTAATTCTGTATTTCCTTTCTTGAATGCAACAACACTTCCTTTTGATGTTGTTATGCCTACTGACGGAATTGTTATGTAATCCTTTTTCTTGTCTGTGATAATATAATTTCCTATAATGTTAGAGCAGAACACTGCATCAACTCCTCCTGCTTCTAAGTCCATACAAGCCGTTAAGTTATCTCTGTACTCTATCATTTCAACATTTTTTCCAAATTCAGAATTTTCCAAATCTTGTGCTTGAATAGAACCTGATTGCACTCCTATTTTCTTTCCTTTTAGTTCCTCTTGATTTTTTATAGTACTTCCATTTCTTAGTAGAAAATACATTTCTCCTTTGATATAGGGTTCTGTTAATGTCATCTTGGCTGCCCTATCTTCATTATAGGCAAATCCATTCCAAATGCAGTCTATACTTCCCGAATCTAACTCATCTTCTTTAGATGCCCATGTGATTTGTTGTAACTTTAATTTCATTCCTAATTTTTCACATACTGCATTTGCAATATCAATATCGAAACCTACAATTTCATTCTTTTCATTTCTAAATCCCATTGGTGGATAACTGTCATCTAATCCTATTGTAAATACATTTTCCTCTTTTGCTCCATTTTCTTTTACTAACATCACTGCTCCTGCAATTATGACAATTAATATAATAACTACTATTAAAATTTTTAAACCTTTCATTTCTTTAACCTCCTAATTTTGTTCAAAAAAGTTTTTTCTTTTTGCATTTCATCAATTGCGCACTTGATAAAATACAAAAAGAGCCCTAAAGGTATCATGTACCTTTAAGGCTCTTAGAAACACTAAAGGCACAAGCATCATCAAAAGCTTGTGCCTAATATTTAGCGACACAAGCTATTTTTTATGATGATGTTTGTTACCTCTGAATAAGTTTGTCATAAAAAATATTCTCCTTTTTTGATTATGTTAATGAGTATAGCATCTTTTTTTTCATTTGTCAACTACTTTTATTTTCTTCTATTTGTTATACTACCTTTAACTGTATTACACAAAATTGAAAACATTGACTTCATTACGAATGAAGTGATATAATCAGCATATATTAATCAGTATAATAACTATTGAAACTTTCGCTAATCAAAATAGTGAAAGTTTCTCTTAATATTAGGAGATAAAAATGTATCATTATAACGAAGAAGAATTAAAATATTTAAAATTATTGTCTAAAAATTTTCCAACCGTTCAAGACGTCTGTACTGAAATTATCAATTTAAAAGCAATACAAAATTTACCTAAAGCCACCGAACACTTTCTAAGTGATTTGCATGGTGAATATGAATCATTTTTACATATTTTAAAAAATGCTTCTGGTGTTATAAAATCAAAAATAGATGAGCTATTTGAAAACTCTATGACACAATCTGAGAGAAAAAAATTAGCTACGCTTATTTATTATCCTGAAGAAAAAATAGAATTAATAAAAAAAGAAACGGAAGAACTAAATCAATTTTATAAAATAACATTACATAGGCTCATATTAATTTGTAAGCATCTATGTTCAAAATACAGTAGATCAAAAGTCAGAAAAGCTATGCCAAAAGAATATGAATATATTATAGAAGAATTGATAAATTCTAATGCAAACGAACTTGATAAAGAGTATTATTATGAACAGATCATTGACAGTATTATTGGTTTAGATAGAGCTGAAGCCTTTATTATTGCCATTAGCAAATTAATTCAAAGAATGGCAGTAGATCACTTACATATTATAGGTGATATCTATGATAGAGGTCCTGGTCCACATATTATATTAGATGAACTGTTAAAATATCATTCTATAGATATACAATGGGGAAATCACGATATTCTTTGGATGGGTGCTGCTAGTGGAAGTAAAGCTTGTATTTTGAATGTAATACGTATTTGCGCTAGATATAATAATTTGGATATACTAGAAGACGGATATGGTATAAATATTAGAAATATAGCTGAATTCGCTATGGATACCTATACGCATGAAACACAAAAAGAATTTGAACCTAAGCTTGCAAAAAACGATATTATTTCAAGTACTAATACAAGTCTACTGGGCAAAATTCAAAAGGCTGCTGCTATTATGCAGTTTAAAGTAGAAGGAGAAATGATAAAAAGACATCCTGAATATCACATGCAAAATAGATTAATGTTAGATCATATTGATTATCAAAAGGGAACTATTAATATTGATAATACAATATATCAATTAAACAATACCTATTTTCCAACAATTAATCCAAATAATCCATGTGAATTGACTTTAGAAGAGAAGGAAGTAATTGATAAATTAGTTCTTTCTTTCAAAAATAGCGAGAAGCTCCAGAAGCACATTCAATTTTTATATACTAAAGGTAGTTTGTACAAAATATATAACGACAACTTGCTTATTCATGGTTGTATCTTAATGAATGATGAAGGCAGTTTTAGAAAAATAGATGTAGATGGTAAATTGTTGCAAGGTAAAGACTATTTTGATGCAATTGAAAAAATAGTAAGGCAAGGATATTTTGCTGATGAAAACTCTACAGAAAAAACAAATGGAATGGACTTTTTATGGTATTTATGGTGTGGTGAAAACTCTCCCATTTTTTGTAAAGATGCCATGAAAACATTTGAAAGATACTATATTAATGATGAAGAAACTTGGAAAGAGTATAAAAATCCATTTTATACATTCTGTCAAGATGAAAATGTTTGTAAAGAAATACTTAGAGACTTTGGAATTAATGAAGATATAGGGCATATCATTTGTGGTCATATCCCGGTAAAATATAAAAAAGGAGAAAACCCTATAAAAGCTTCTGGAAAACTTTTGATGATAGATGGAGGACTCTCAAAAGCATATCAAGAGACTACAGGAATTGCTGGATATACTCTAATTTTTAACTCATATGGCCTGGTATTAGCAGCTCATGAAAAATTTAGTTCAACAGAAGATGCCATTTTTCAAGAAACAGATTTACATTCTTCGAAGCAAATAGTTGAAAAAGTGGAAAGGAAGAGAATAAAAGATACGGATATTGGAAAAAAACTGCAAGAACAAATTGATGACTTATCTAAACTTTTATATGCCTACAAAAGCGGAATTATAAAGCAATAATTGTATTTCTTATTTTGTTATGTTATAATAACTTTTATAAATATTAATAGGAGGAAACAAGATGGAAGAAAGAATTGTAAAACCATTTACCATGTGGCGACATTTTAAGGGAGCTCGTTCATTTGTGATTACAGTAGCAGAACATAGCGAAACTGGCGAAAAGCTAGTTGTATATCGTTGTATGGATAATAATGGCAAAACAAATCACAAAGATGGTATTTATGCAAGACCTTTGGATATGTTTTTATCTGAAGTAGATCACGAAAAATATCCAGATGCTACTCAAAAATATCGTTTTGAAGAAATTATTGATTAATCACATTAAATAATCTTTTCTCTATCTTTTACTACTATACAGCATATTCTAAGAAAATACAAGCAGACAAAACAAAAATACTCCCTTATGCAGAGAGTATTTCTGTCTATTGGAGGCGCCACCCGGATTTGAACCGGGGATCAGAGTTTTGCAGACTCGTGCCTTACCACTTGGCTATAGCGCCATATTTGGAGCAGGTAACGGGAATCGGACCCGTAACTTAACCTTGGCAAGGTTATGTTTTACCACTAAACTATACCTGCAGCTATGCTTAACCTTATAGAAATCAAGCATACTTATAATATCAAAATTCTATGAAAAAGTCAAGGTAATAGGCTTAAAAAATCCATAAAATAGTCCTTTACGTCCTTCTTTTCTATAACTTTTTGATTTTGTATATTTAATGTTCCTATTGTTTTATCCTTTATATGTACTTTTACATTTCCTATTGTCTGCTTTTCTTGTACAGGAGCTTCTAAATAATATAGACTATTCATTTCAAGTTCTATATTGTCTACTTCTGTATTTTTAACTGTCATTGTTTTATATGGCATCTCTTCTAACTGTATATGTATTTGATTTGTTTTTCCTTTATTAATATATATGCGCCTTTCATTCAATTGTTTCCAATTTTCAAATTTTTCTTTTATAATTTCTTCTAAATTTACTACTTGATAGTTCTTATGTGTATATTCTATTAGGCTTATGCTATCTTGTGTCCTAATTTTCTTTGTATCTGCTCCTAATACAACAGTTATAATATCAAAATCTCCTCTTTTGCATGCTGTAACTAAACATCTATTGGCTCCGTTGGTAAAACCTGTTTTTACACCATATACTCCGTCCAAATATCCTAATAATTCATTTGTATTGGAAATAACTTGTGGTCTTCCATTAATCGTTACTGTATAAGTCTTTGTGCTAACAATTTCTTTAAATTTTGGATTTTGCAAGGCATAGTCTGCCATGCAAGCAAGTTCATAGGCTGTTGTATAATGTCCTTGTGCATCTAGTCCGTGTGGCGTTATAAAATGACTATTGACCCATCCCATTTCCTGAGCTGTTTTATTCATCATTTCTGCAAAGCCTTCTATGCTTCCTCCCACATGTATTGCTAAAGCAACTGCTGTATCATTGCCTGACTTTAACATAAGCCCATATAATAAATCATGTACTGTTATCTTATCATTTACTTTTAACCCTAATCTTGAGCCCCCTGTTCCTGCTGCTTTTTTATCTATTGTTACAACATCTGTTAAGTCTGCATTTTCGAGTACAACAATTGCTGTCATTATTTTAGTTGTACTTGCCATCGGAACCTGTTTTAGTCCATTCTTTTCATATAAAATAGTCTTAGAAGCTCTATCAAAAACAAGACCTATTTTGGCATTTAATTTTGGTTCTCCTGTTATAGTTTTGGAAGCCTGCACAACCTCTTTTTGAATTTCCTGTAAATCTATTTCTTCTTCATCTTCTAGGTCTGCGTAGCATATTGCTGTATTGCTAAATAGTGCGAATATTATGGTAACTATTAATAGTAGCATTTTTGCTCTCATTTTTAGCTGTAGCCCCTCTTTGTTTACCATAATATTTTGTTCTTTTTTTCTAGTTTCCATAAAAAAATCTCCCATACTTTTACTTGATTTTACTTTTTTGAAATCAAGTTCCATTCTATTGTATGAGAAATTTTTTCTAGTTATTCGTCTTTTTATTTCCGAAATTTGATAACTATCTTTTTCTTGTATTCTAGTCTTTTCTAAGCTTGTCTTATATGTTTTACATAACATTCTCTAGATAATCTCTTAGTTGTACTAGTGCTTTATACCTATGGCTTATCTTATCTTTGGCTTGTGTTCCAATTTCTGCAAGAGTTTTTCCATCTTCTAATTCAAAGATTGGATCCATACCAAAACCGCCTTCTACTCTTATTTCAGTTGTAATATATCCTTCTAATTCTCCTGTAAAGGTTTTTTCTTCTCTTTCTGGAATAACTACTGCAATAGTACAAACAAATTTACATTTTCTTTTTTCTCTTGGCAACCCTTGTACCTTTTCTACTATATAATTATTTCTCTCTGCTTGAGTTGCATTTTCTCCTAAAAATCTAGCTGTCTTAATACCTGGAAACCCGTCAAATGCTTCCATACATAGTCCACTATCATCAGCTATACATAATTTTCCCGTCATTCTTGCAATGGTTCTTGCTTTGATTAAAGCATTTTCTTCAAAAGTCTCTCCATCTTCTTCTATTTCTATATCAATTCCTAAATCTTTCATGGATATTACTTTATATCCCTTTAAAATATCTTCTATTTCTCTTATTTTTCCTTTATTATTTGATGCAACAATAATTTCTTTCTCCATATTCTTCCCCTTCTTTATCTAAAATATTATGTTAATATTTATAAAACAGATATGATATTTCATATCTGCTTTATATTAGTTTATTTTCTTATTCCTTTTTGGTATAGCGCAACTTGGCACCTCATCTCCATTTTTTCTTCTGTCAATAATATAGGTACTTCCTGGTGTGACTTTTGCTAAGTGTTTTACCTGTGCTGCTACTTCTCCTATTTCTAATACATTGTGAAATCTTCCTTTGTCTACAATTACTACTCCAATAGAAATAGTAGTAAGTGGGAATTGCTCTAAAATACATTTTCTATTTGGTACTTCTAAATAGCCTTTTTCAAGATCCTCTTCGTTAAAATATTTTTTCACTCCACTTTCAAATTCTAAAACAATATCCTGACAAGTATGTTCACATTCAATATTAGAAACAATAGCAACAAAATCGTCTCCTCCAATATGTCCTACAAAACTATCTTCTGTTTCCATGTCGTGAACATGCTTTAAAATACATCTAGAGGTGAATTTAATAATTTCATCTCCATTAAGAAAACCATATATATCGTTATATGCCTTAAAATTATCTAAGTCGATATATAAAATAGCAAATTCTTCCTTATTCAATAAACGCTTTTTCATTTCTGCTTGAATTTGAACATTTCCTGGTAATCCAGTTAAAGGACTTACTCTACGATTTGTATCTAATAAACGTATGACATTTTTAATAGTATAGTATAAATATTCTTCATCAATTGGCACTTTAATATAGTGCTCTACACATGCCTTTAAAATTTCAACTCTGTGTTCTTTTTCTTTATTAGAAGATATTACAATAATTGGAGTAATACTGTTATCTTCATTTTCACGAATTTGGTTACATAACTTGATAATATCTTCTTGTATTCCATCTTCATTAATAATGATTAATGCAGGAATATTCTTTAAAACATTTTCAATTTCAGTTGTTTTAGCTTTTTTAAATTTGTATTCTTTTTCTTTTTTGAAAATGTCTACTAGCTTACTTTTTAACTCATTGTCATTATCAATGATATAAATTTCTTGCGCCATGTTTTTCTCCTTCATTTGTTTTCTTTTTTATTGTGGATATCTAATTTCTGTTTTTGCCTTTTTAGTATATCCATTAACATTGGTTACTTCTACTAAAATAGTATTATTTCCTTCTTGTAACATAGCTGGACCTATTTTAATATATTTTTGGTTATCTACTGGATTTACATATTGCTTACCATTTAAGTTTAACTTAATCTCTTTGATTCCATCTTCATCAGATGCCTCTATAATAAATTCTCTACCATTTCTAATTAATTGCATTTTTGGTTCTGAAGTAGTAGCAACAATTTCTTTTTCCATTTGCTCTATATTTCCACTGCTATCCTCTGCTATAATTGTAATTTTCTTTGTTCCTGGTGTTAAGTCAATTTGTTTTTCTATTTTTGTTTGATTTTCTGTTGTTGCTTCTTCTCTCACAACCTCTCCATCTTCCCATTGATATGATAAATATGCCATAGCTGTTTCATCTTCTGCAGTAATTATCATTTTTTTGCTTCCGTCTGCCACTTTTATATCAATCTTTGGTTTAGTAATATCTAGCCCTTCTACAATATATTCTTTTTGATAATGAGCTTTTTTACCTTTCATATCTTCAATTGTAATATTTAAAATACTATTCTGGTTTGGAAGTAAGATTTCCTCATAAGCTGTTAATCCTCCTTGTGGCACTTCTGTAGCTTCTCCATTATTCCAAGAATAAATAACTTTAGAAATTTCAGTTGTATGTTCTACACTAACAATAACTTTGTCACTTTCTCTACTAACCATTACCTTTGGCATATTGGCTGGATTTTTATCTGCCGCTTCTTTGTAAATTGCATATGAACCTTGTCCCATTAAAATAATACCAAATACGATAATTACAATAGCAAAAAAGCGAACAATACTTTTTGTTTCTATTGCCCCTCCGCTACCTGAACTTTTTTGTTTTGTTTGTTTCTTTTTCTTTTCTATCATAAGGATTTGGTTCATTTGTATTCTCCTCACTTTTTAGTTTGTTTTTATCTATTTTGTACAATAATTGTAATTATATTACTACAAATTAATTATATCATACGCACTTTTTAATGTAAACATTTTTTAAAAAAAACGAATTAACAACATCTAAAAAGCAAAGCTTTTAAGATGTTGTATTATTCGCATAACTTATTTCTACGTTAAGTGCTATATAGCACTTTCCTAGAACTAAGAAAAAATAAAAAACGGGCTATTGCCCGTTTTCTACTAGATTACATATTTCTTAATTAAGAAAATTCCTCCTGCTAAAATACTTGTGCATCCTAGAACTAATATTGCATATGTTTGGCTTGAACCTGTTGCTGGTGCTAATAATACTGGTGCTTGGTCAATATCGTCTTCTCCTTTTACTTTGTTTCCTGGAGTTGAGTCAATATCTGGTGAATTATATTCATTTTCATCTTTACTAATTTCTGCCCAGTTTACTTTTTCACCCATGTTGTTTTTGCCATTAATCCAAGTTAATACAATATTTACTGTTGCGCTTTCTCCTGGTTGTAACAATTTATCTTTTAATTGGTCTGTTGTTACTCTTCCATCTTTTTCTTTCCATTTTGGATTATCTTTTGCTACAAATTTTAATCCTGCTGGAATATAATCTTCAATTTCTTTTGCGTAACCTGCAATTTCTCCTTCATTGGTTACCTTGATATTGAATCTGAATTTTACTACAATCGTGTTTGTTTTTCCATATGGAATTTCTACCTTCATTGGTGGTTCTGGATTTTCATTTCCTGTATGACCAGATTTAGTAACTGTTGTTTTTCCGTCAACTGTTACAATACTTTCTGTTACCCATTTTTTTAGACTTAAATCAAAGTATTTTACTTTGATTTTTTCTATATCTTGGTCATCTTCTCCTTCATTCCATTCATCTGGTGTTGAATCTACATCATCTACTGGATTTCCGTCTTCGTCACTATCATCTGAAATTTGTGCTTGATTGATGATAATTCTGTCTGATGTATTTGGCTCTGTTACTTTGAATGCAATTTTTACATCTTTATAATCTGGCATATCCATAGTTGCTGGATTAAATGCACTAATTAGATTTTCTTTTTCTGTTTTCTCTTTGTCTTTTGATAAGAAGTCAGTTTCTATATATTTTGCTTCTGATACTTCCTTTGTTTCAGTTCCATCTTCTTTGTACATTTTCCATTGGAATGCTGTGTTAATACTATGTTCTGGTAAAAATTCTAATCCTTGTGGTAAATCATCTTTTACTTTACTTGCATATCCTGCTACATTTCCTTCATTGAAAATTCTTAAAGTGTAGATAACAATATTTCCATTTGCTACATCTACTGGTTCTTTTGTGTGTTCATAGCTGTACTCTGTACCATTTTTTACAAATACTGGTGCACGGTTTGTAATCTCTGTTGTCTTTTCTCCATTTGTAACACCTGTAATGAATTTTCTTAAAGCTAAGTCAAAAATTCTTAATTCTAATTTTTCAAAGTCATCATCATCTTGTTGTCCTTCAATGTATTCTTTTCCACTTTCAATTTCTGGATCTTTGTATTCTGGCAATGTCTCATCTGATGGAATTGTTGTATTGTCTTCTTGTGAGTCTCTATCTTCTACTTCAAGTCCTTCTTTATCTGTAAATTCTGATATTTCTGCTATATTAGTAATTTTTTGATATAAATTAATATTTTCTTTTACTTTACATCTAATTTGTACATCTATATAGTCTAAAGTATCTCCTTCTTCATAACCAAATGCTTTTAATAGAACTTTGTCATTTCCTTCGCTTCTGTCTGCATAGATTAAATCTCTATTAGCTGAATTTGTTGTTTTTGGAGATGTAATATCTGTTTTGACAACTCTTCCATTAGATTCTTCTACGATTTGCCATCCATATTGTTTATTTAATTCATCATCAATTAAGAATTCCAATTGTGGTGGTAAATGATCTTTAATTTCTGTCACATATCCATCTATTTGACCTTCGTTATATACTCTAATCGTATAAGTTACAATATCATTATTAGATACACCTACTGGTTTCTTTGTGTGATTATAATTTGCAGTATTTTCTCCTTCTAATAATGGTTTTGTGTCAACAACTGACTCTCTACTTGTTAGAACATGTGATTTTCCATTTGTTTTTACATCGCTAATAAATTTTCTTAAAGATAAGTCAAATATTTTTTCATTTTTTGGTAGTAATTTTAGATCTTCAAAATCATCATCATCTTCTTTACTAGTTGTTCCATAATTCTTAATTTGGTCATCTGTAAGATTTCCTGGTTTTGAATCTTGATCTAAATCTCTATTTGTATTACCATCTTCATCTTTATTTCCTGTAATTTCTGCAATATTTTTTAGAGTCTTTGTACCTGCTCCCGCAACAGCCATTACTTCACATTCAATTTGTACATCTTCATAATCCAAAGTTGTTCCATTGAAGGCATTAATTTTCTTATTTTCTGCTGCTAAATAATTAGTTGTAACTGTTTTTCCATCTTCTGATACTGTCCAACCATAAGTACTATTGATTGTACTTTCTGCTGCTGGCACAAATTTTAATCCACTTGGTAAATGGTCTGTAATCTGTGTTGCCCAACCTGCTACTTCACCTTCATTATATACACGAATGGTATAAACCACTTTATTACCTGTTTGAACAGTTAAAGGATCTTTTCTATGTTCTTTTTTAGCAGATGTATTATTAATTCCTGTTGCTTGTTGATTTGCTAGTCTTTGAAGTTCCTCTGCTGTAATAACTGGTTCTCTACTATTGTCTCCTGTTAATGTTTTTCCATCAATAGAAGTAATAAATTTTCTTAAAGCCAAGTCAAATTTCTTTGGCACTGTTGGTTCCATAATTAAATGTTCAAAGTCGTCATCATCTTGATAATTATTTGGTTGTTCTCCATAGTTATTAATTTGGTTATTCGTTAAGCTTCCTGGTGTTGAATCACGATCTTTTAAATTAGTACCTGTATTACCATTTTCATCTCTATGTTCTGTAATTTCTGCTACGTTTTTCATACTTTTAGCCGTTTCTCCTGGTGTAGCAATTACTTCACATTCTATTTGTAAATCCTCATAATCTAAGTTTGTTCCGTTAAAAGCATCTATCTTATGATTTGCTAAATATACTGTTTCGATTGTTTTTCCATCACCTGATGGATTAGTCCAGCCGTAAGCTGCATTTATTGTACTTTCATTTGCTGGTAAGAATTTTAATCCGTCTGGTAAATAATCCGTTACTTTTGTGGCAAATCCACTAATTTCTCCTTCGTTATAGATACGAATCGTATAAACTACTTTATCACCAGTTTTTACTTTTAAAGCATCTTTTCTATGTACTTTATTGGCTGTTGTACTGTTACAACCTGTTGCTTGTTTGTTTGCTAAGTTTTGTAATTCTGTAGAGCTAATCGTTGGAACTCTGCTATCACTTCCTGTCAATGTTTTTCCATTGATAGAAGTAATAAATTTTCTTAATGCTAAGTCAAATTCCTTGTCTGGTTCTTTTTGAGCATCAATATGTCCTGTAATTGGTTTATTTCCTTTTTCAACTTGTACTACTGGTTGATCTCTTCTTGGATCTGGGTTTGCTACTGACCAGTAATTAATTGTTGTATCAAAATAATTACCTGTAATACTCATTCTAATATTAGTTGCATTTGTTGCCTGTGGTATAGAAATATAGAAAACTTTATTGTTTCCTACCATATCTTTAATAGTAGCTCCTGATACTTCTACTTTACTGCTATTTAAGAATTTTACATCAGTAATTGTTGTTCCATTTCCATCTGTAAATGTAGCATTTAAAGTATAAGTAATATTTCTTAATTGATTGATTGTATATGGTCCTACAATATGTCTATTTCCTTCTGTCACTACAATTGGATTTGTTTGTTTAATTTCTACTGGACTAGAAGTTTCACCATCTGTTTCATAATCATAACTAAATCCTGCTGCTTTTGGTGTTTGTGTTAAATAAGCAAATAGGGCATCCATAGCATGGATTCTTGCATTATCTTCATCATCACTTGGACTAAGACTACTATAACTATTATCTTGATATCCTAATTGAATAGTTGGATTGTTGTCTACATGATATGCATCATCATTGGTATAATACCAAACTGCTAACTGTTGAATAGCATCGATATCGTCATTTGTTAAATTATCTACTAATCTATCATTAAAATCACTAGTATTTGGATATACTTGTGGATATTTCTTTGCATATGCTTCTACTGCATCTAATAAAGCCTTTTTACTGTCTTCTGCTACTTTTCTATCTTCAGTAGATGCATTATTTTTAGCTGGTATATAGCATTGGTCTAATACCCACATTAACCTTTCATAATCCTTAGTCCCATAAATAAGAGAGATAGGCGTACGATAAGTTGTAGTAATGGTACTTGGCTTTCTCATATCAAATACTTCAGTATATTCAGCTTCTCCTATGGCTGAATCCATAGATTCACCACCAAATCCTGGTCCACCTTTAATACAATAAAATGTTTCATTAATATCATTCCTTGTATTATAAATTTTCCAGATATATTTAGCTCCATTATTGACTACTTTATAGCCATATCCTGAACTTCTGACAGCTTTAATATTTAATGTTTTGCTGCTAACCGCTGTTGCTGCTTGAACACTATTTGATGTTCCTAAAATACTAACAACTGCAAGTATTAATATTGTTAATAAAATTCCTCTTTTTAGTTTCATCTTTCTACCTTCCTTATTTTATATAATACCTTATTCTTATTTTACTTTTGTAAATTTATGTTGTCAATAGTAGTATTTTCCTGTTTTTAGCTTCCATTTTTTAGGCGTTTTTTTAGCCTTACGGAAGTTGTTTTTTTAAGCTTTACTTTTTTTGCCAGTCTCATATTACAATTATATTACATTTTCGTTACATTTTCAACAGTTTCAGGGGATTTATTGGCTTTTTGTTAGTATTCCGTAAGATTTTTTGCAGCTTTTTATAAAGGTATGTCCCCAACCTGACAAAAAAGAAACGTGATATTTCACGCTTCTTTTAATTTCTCAAAACCTAATGTAACCTTAAATAAATCTCCATCTAAGTAAATGTGGAATTTACCCCCCTGCAATTCTGTAAGACTTGATGCAATGGAAAGTCCTAACCCGCTTCCTTCTGTGTTTCTAGAGCTATCCCCTCTTACAAAACGTTGCATTAATTCATCTGTGGTAATATTTAACTTTTCCTTTGATACATTTTTCATTTGAATAACAATACTGGTTTGTTTTGGCACAACATCTAAGTAAATTCTAGAACCTTCCATGGCATATTTAGAAGCATTGGAATACAGATTCTCTAATACACGGTATAAATATCTTCCATCTGCACTAATAAATACATTTTCTTCTGGTAGTGTCATAATTTCTTCTAAGTTTCTGGCTTTAAATTTATCTTCAAACTCCCCTGAAACCTGTTTTATAATTTCATTGACATTAATCTTTTCCATTTTCAATTTGATATTTCCTGAAGATGCTTTTGATGCTTCTACCAAGTCCTCTGTCAATCTTTTTAATCTTTGTGATTTGCTATCCAATATCTCTAAATATTCCTTTGCTTTTTCATTTGGCATCTCTTCTTTTTTCAGTAAATCTACATAGTTAATAATAGACGTTAGTGGTGTTTTAATATCATGTGATACATTAGTAATTAATTCAGTTTTTTGTCTTTCATTTTTTAGACTTTGTTGTATCGCATTGGAAAGTCCTCCTGCAATATCTTCAATATAGATTGCCATTTGCTTTAATACACCTGTTAATTCATCTGAGTCTAATTCAATATTCGTATTTCCTTCATAAATTGCTTGTAATGCTTTTTGAATATTTTGAAATTGTTTCATTCTAACAAATAAATAAACGAATGTGCCTATCCCTAAAGCCATCAATACCATAAACCAAAATACTGTCTCTCCATCACCATAGGCATTAAAACGTGCATCTAGCATAGCTGTTGTAGCAATTCCTCCTGCTAAGCAAAAGCCCCCATAAACTAATACTAATTTAGTGGAAAATTTTCGATTATCAAACACTGTTTTGATGCCATGCCCTATCATATAAAGCATAGTCGTTTTCCATAAAGTATGTGTTTTCATTCTCTTAACAACTGTTTCTAGTAATAACATACCTGCTAAATAAATAATAAGTGCGCCAATGATTACTCCACTGAAAATAACGGCTCTTAGTTCTGAGTTAATTGCTATAAAACAAGATGCCCCTATTCCTACAATAAAAAATCCTATAATAAATGCTAGTTCTAATGGTATTTTGTCAAATCCATTTAAATGAATTCCTGGTCCCTTTCCTTTTTTTCCAATACCATTTAAAATAATAAGACCTAAAGCCAATAATACAGCAATACAAAGTGGTATGAAAATAGGTGCTAAAGTATTTGCTTTCATAGATAAATCATAAGTAAATTTAGCAAGTGAATATTCATCTTTATATGGTAAGTTATCTATTAAAGAAGTATATACCTCTTTAATATTGGAACTATTCATATCTTCATATTGTATTTTATAACGAATTTCTTCTAATGATAAATGAGAAATATTTGTATCTACTTTTCCTTTTTGGAAATTCCAATAAATAGAGTTTTCACCAATCACTTGCTTTATTTCTTCAATACTATCAGTTCTCATAGTATGCTCTAAATTAGTAACTGCCACTCTTTTTTCTGCATCTATCATTAAATATTTAAAGTTATTATTCGTATTTCTATTGTAATAAATAACTCCCTTTTTCCCGTTGATATTAACATCTTCTTGTATATCATAACCATAAGACTCTACAACACCATAATGTCCATAACTACTTTCTTCATATTCTATAGATGTAGAGGCGTCTTCACTACTAACCTCTAGCCTTTCAGTAGCATCCGGCATTACTTTACTAACTTGCCCGTTTGCAAATACTGGGATATAAAAATGATTATAAATAGAGTTGAAGTAATTATTAGAAAATAGTCTGGTATCATAATAGTTTGTAGTTTCTTCTACTTCAATATCTGTATCTATAATAACTAAGCCTGTAATACAAGCAATTAAAATAAGACCAAAAAAGGGTGCTAAGAAATAACAGATATTTTTACTAACTCTTGCCCAACTAATTTTATTTTCGCTCATTCTATTCTCCTTTCTCTATTTTTTCATACAAAATTATTTCTGTTTTACTAATTCTCATCTAAGTTCTCTATTTTGTATCCAATTCCCCATATTACTTTTAAGTATTTAGGTTCTCTTGGGTTAATCTCTATTTTTTCTCTAATATGTCTAATATGAACTGCTATAATATTCTCCGCTCCATAACACTCTTCTTCCCATACATTTTCATAAATTTGTTCAATGGAATACACAATCCCCTTGTTTTTCGTTAAAAATTTTAGAATATTATATTCTGTAGGAGTCAATTTAACCTCTTTTCCTTCTACTTCTACCTTTTTAGTATCATCATTGATAAACAACTCTCCAGAATGATAAATATTTTCACCTTCTTGCATCTGGTCTGCAATAGAACCTAAAGAAGTATATCTTCTAATTTGCGAATTAACTCTCGCAATTAATTCTAATGGATTAAATGGCTTTGTAATATAATCGTCTGCACCATTATTAAGCCCTGTAATCTTATCATAATCTTCTGATTTAGCTGAAAGCATGATAATCGGTATTGCTTTATCTTTACGAACTAAATTAGCTGTACTAATTCCGTCTAATTTAGGCATCATGATATCTAATAACATTAAATGAATGTCATCTCTTTCTTTTATAATTTTTAGTGCTTCCATTCCATTGTATGCTTTTAAAATGTTATATCCTTCTTTTGTCAAATAAATTTCAATTGCATTTACGATTTCTTTATCATCATCTACTACTAAAATATTATACATAAAATTCTCCCTTTGATTTATTTTTGCATTTATTATATCACATTTTTAGCATATTTACTATATCACAAACTTCTTAAGAAAAAAGGCAGAAAATTATTAAGGTTTCCTTAAAACAAAAAAAGTATCACATCTTTTATGTGACACTTTTTTCGCTTTTATATTCTATGTATTCCTCTATTAGCAATTTTATAACTGTAAAGACTGGTACTGCTAAAAACATACCAAGTACCCCAAAATAAGCACCTCCTACAGTAACCGCAAAAATAACAAGCAGTGGACTAATGGAAAGCGAATCGCCTATAATCTTTGGATTAATAATATTGGCATCAATCTGTTGTAAAATAATAACAATTACTGCCATTAATGCTGCTTGCCCAACTCCACCAGTAAATATAGTAATAATAATAGCTGCACCAACTGCTATGATAGCTCCAAAATATGGAATCAAATTAAATAGTCCTATCATAAATCCTAATAATATAGAATATTTTACTCCCAAAATGGACATAGCAATAGAAGTTAAAATTCCTACTACAAAAGCATCTAATACTTGCCCTCCAATAAAACTGAAAAATACCTCATTGGATTTATTAAAGTATTTACTAATCATTTGATAGGTATCTTCTTTAACTATTGCTTTCGTTAGTTTTCTGAAAAAGTTTAATATTTGTTTTCTCTCTGCTAATAAATATATAGAGACAATAAAAGATACAAATATATCAAAAATACTGGTAACAACATTAATAGCTCCTTTAGCATATTCTGTTAACATTTCCATATTCAAATATTGTTTTAAATCAATATTTTGAATACTCTCTGCTAAATGAATGATAACATCGTTTTTCCAAACAGACTCTTCTGGTAGATTATTAATTGTTTCCATGGTATCATTATAATACCCTCCGAAATTATTGACAAAGTCTACGATACTTTTGGCAATATTCGGAATAACAAAATTTAAAGCAATTATAATTAACAAAATGGCAATAATATATACAGTAATAATGGATAATCCTCTTGCTCTTTTAGCAATGATTTTTGGCTTTTTTACTTTTCTATACCAGCTTTCTACTTTTCTACAAGGAATATAAAACAAGTAAGCAATTAATAAGCCCATAATAAATGGTGTTAACACATTAAAAAGATTGCCAAACCAACCAGTAATTTGACCAAAATTATCTAGCAATTTATAAACTACAATAATGGCCATTCCTAAGGTAAACCAATAAAACCATTTGGTAAATTTCTTTTCTTTCATATTTTTTCTCCTTTTCATTTTATTTTTTTATACTCTCTATTAAGCTATTTGCCTTCTCTTGATTAGACATTTTACATAATTTATGTTATAATAAACTTAGTTCTATTTTATTGTCTTCTTTTTGGAGCATACATCTGTCAGAGTGTATGTAGACATTGGACAATAGCAACCCTTAAAAATTTAAGAAAGAAGGTATAAGAAAATGGCAAAAGGTATCGCATTAGTTCTCTTTGTTATCGCTTATATTGTAGTTCTGTTGGTTATTGTATTCGCCCTTTCCAACATCGCCCACAAGGCTTTCGAGGAAGGCAAACGGCCAACTCTCATCAGCACCACGGCAGCTATGATTTTGCTCTTCTTTGGAGCTTTCCTGTTCGCCAAATTTCTCTTTGGGTTCTAAAAGCCCACGTGACAATTATCTGACGCAAGAGCAACCTTATAGGAGATTTCTTCTATACAGGTTGCTCCTTGTTTTTATAATTCTATTTCTAATCCAACTGGACAATGATCACTTCCCATAATTTCCGCATATATCGTACTTTCTTTTATTTTTTCTTCTATCGATTTCGAAGTAATAAAATAGTCAATTCTCCACCCTACATTCTTCTCTCTTGCATGGAACATATAGGACCACCAAGTATAGCAATTGTCTTTTGTCGGATACATATAACGAAATGTATCTGTAAAACCTACCTTTAGCAATTCCGTCATCTTGCCTCTTTCTTCATCTGTAAAACCTGCATTTCTATGGTTCGTTTTAGGATTTTTTAAATCAATTTCTTCATGTGCTACGTTTAAGTCTCCACAATATATTACTGGCTTTGTTTTGTCTAATTTTGATAAGTATTTGCGTATTTCGTCTTCCCATATCATACGGTAAGAAAGTCTTTCTAATTCCCTCTTAGAATTTGGTGTATAGCAATTTACCATATAAAAATTTTCAAATTCTAAAGTAATAATCCTTCCTTCTTGGTCATGTTCTTCTTTTCCAATTCCATAAGTTACATTCATTGGTTTTTGTTTTGTAAATATCGCTGTTCCTGAATATCCCTTTTTGATGGCACTATTCCAATAACAATGATATTTCTTAAAAATATTATTTAGTTCTATATCAATTTGATCTTCTTGCATCTTTGTTTCTTGTATGCAGAAAATATCAGCATTGATTTCTTGAAAAAACTCTTTAAATCCTTTCTGTACTGCTGCCCTTAAGCCATTTACATTCCATGAAATTAATTTCATATTATTTCACTCCATTTTTTTGCTCTGATTTTCTCTTATTGTAAAGAACCAAACTCCAAAAGTCAAGTTTTTTAGGTATCTTATTTTAGTGACAGTGAATTTTTTCATATCTTAACTATTCTAATTAAACATAGAAAAACATCACTTTCGCTTTTGCTACTTGTGATGTTTCTATCAATTATGTCCGATAAACTAACGTCCCTGACCGGACATTTTACATTGCATTAAAATATACGTTACCACCTATGTTAACTCCTGATGCACAACCTGCTGAACGGAATGATAAGTAATTATGATTTCTTTTACCATTTAAGGCATCAATTACAGCTTGTTTTACGTATGCTGGATAGTTACCATTTAATCTTCTTACCCAGTGACTATCAATTGAATAACAAAATTGTCCTGGTGCTTTATATTGGCTTAATGGATCTGTTCCATTATATCTCCATCTACTACTTGCTGCTCTGTTACATGCTGTTGTAATAACTGCTAATGAAGCATTATAGCTTGAAGATGCTTCTTGTGCGGTAATAGCACATAATAAATCTAGCTCTGCTTCTGAGTAACTCCATTTTCCAGATGCATAACTTACTCTAGGTCCACTACTTGCTCTGGTTGTTACTGTTTGTTTATTTCTAACTTCAACGATTTTGTTAACTGGTTTTTTAATGATTTTTGAAGAAATCTCTTTCTTCTCAATTTCTTTTTTGTTTTGATATTTAATTTTATAAGTAACTTCTTTTAATCCGTCAACACCATATTGTACAATTCGGTCTTGTTTTGCACCTTTTTCTGATGCTACGTTCTTTTTAATTGTTTCATATGGAATTTTTACTTTTTTGACTACAATCTTTTCAACAATTGTGTCATAATTTTTCAAAATTTCTTCTGCTGTAATTTCTTCAGATGTTTCTACAACATCAGCTGCTTCAATTTCTTCTTCTGACATTTTAGAAATTTTAATTGTTTTGTTATCAGATAGTTCTGAATCTAAGTCAGGCACTACCTTTTCATCATCTAATAGAATAATGTGGTTTTCATCAAGTATCTCTGATACATTTGTCTTACTTGTTAGTACATTCATTTCATATCCACTAGCTAAAACTATCTTGACGTTACGGAAAGTAACATTTCCAGCCATTACACCAACTGTCATAATCAACATAAAGATTAAGCTAATACATATAATCTTTTTCAGTGATATTGATGCTTTATCATCATTTTTCATAAGATATTGTTCCTCCTTTTATTAAGACCAACAACTATATTATACCATTTTTGTTAAGAAATGTCAAATTTCCACAGGTTTTGACACAAGTCTCTCCCTGTCTTAGGTTTGCAAAATATTGCAAAAATGGCAAATTTCGAAAAGCATCTATTAGTATATTATATGCAGGCTTGTACACGAATATGACTATTTTTTAAAAAATTATTTTATTTGAAAAATTTTTTTAGCATTTTCATAGGTTGCTTTTGCCACTTCTTCTATTGAAATACCTTTTTCTTGTGCAATCTTTTCTGCTATATATTTTACATTTCTAGAATTATTACGTGTTCCCCTTTTTGGCTCTGGTGCTAAATAAGGGCTATCTGTCTCTATTAAAATTCTTTCTAGTGGTACCGCTTGAATCGCTTCCCCTGCATTTTTTGCATTTTTAAAAGTAATTGGTCCTGCAAAGGAAATGTAAAAACCTAACTTTAAGCCTTCTCGAATTAAATCTAAATTCAGTGGGCAACAATGAAATATTCCTTTTTTGATTGGTGTTATTTCACTTTTTAGTATTTCCAATGTGTCATAAACTGCTTCTCTTGTATGAATCACTATTGGTAAATCTAATTTATTGGCTAATTCTATTTGTTTTTGAAAAGCTAATTTTTGTTCTACTTTATTTTCTTTATTCCAATAATAATCTAAGCCAATTTCTCCAATAGCAACTACTTTCTCATTATTGGCTAATTCTTCAATTTGTTGTAACTGCCTATTTAAAATTTGTTCATATTCTGTATTTTGCTCTGGAATATCATTTGGTGAAATACCTACAATTGCATATATATTTTGGTGAGAATTTGCTATTTTAACAGCTTCTTTTGAAGCTTCTAAGCTATACCCAGCACAAATTAATTTTGTTACACCCTCATTCCAAACTGCTTGTAAAATTTCTTCTCTATCTTCATTAAATTTCTCGTCATTGTAATGTGCATGAGAATCAAACAATTCCATTCTATTCTTTCTCCTTTTTTACTTATGTTTTATAATAAATTAACTAAGAATATTATAAAAATGTTCTTAGTTAATATTAGAAATCTATTTAAATATAATATTAAAACTGGCCACAGCATATTCTGCTATATGAGAAAGGCTTAAATCCATACTCTCAATACTGCTTAGATTTAGCCTTTCAAGATTTGCTATTGGCTTATGATTTTGATTATTTTTGATTTCTATATTAGTCCAAATATCTCCTATATCGCTAGGAAGCTTACTAGATATTGCTTTAAATATTGCTTCTTTTGCTGCAAATCTAGCAGCGTAATGTTGATATCTCATTTTTCCAGTATTATCACAATACTCTATTTCTTGTACTGTATATACCCTTTTTAAAAACTTCTCTCCTTGTCTTTCAATGGCTTCTTGTATTCTTTTTACTTCAATAATATCTATGCCTGTTTTTATCTCCATTTTTATTGCCTCTTTTTGCGTAATCTATCTTTATCTACTTGCTACAAAAATAATACTAGCTACATTAATGATAATCATAATAATCATGATTGCAATAATCCACTTATTACTTTCTTTATTTCTACCTATCTCATAATCCTTATATAACAAATCATATTTTTGTTTTAATTTATGAAAAGTAGTCTGTAAGATTTGCTCCTCTGCATAATATTTTTCTAAGATTTTCCCTATTTCATCATAAGTTATTTCATATATCCATTCTTTTTTAGCAAAACTTAAAAATTCCTTTTTTACTAATTCAAATTGCTGATTCTTCTGAAATTCATAATTTAACTTTTTCAAATAGATTTTTTTATACAAGTTAAAAATAAAATGATATAGCTGTTCATTTTCAAATTGAAACGGCAAAGTAGTATAATTTTTAATATTATTATCACATGTAAGTAGTACTGTTGTATTATTAGAAAATCCATAATAAAGATATTTCTCGTGATAAGTATATGCTTCTTTTAATGGTGCATCTTCAGTCTGTTCACATGCTGGTTTTACAGTTCTATACTTTTCAAATTGTTTTTCTAATAAATTAATGTCTGTGTTTTCATTCCAACTTGCCTGGTTTAAACAAACATAAGAATAAGTAATCAATCTATCTGTATCCAAATTAATTTGTTTTGCCTTCAAGTTACGTCCTGCAATTTTTTTTACAAAATCAGCAAATGCTTGCATATTATTCAATTTTCCAGTTTGTATTTTAATTGTTTCATATTGTTTACTATGCTCCGCTTTAGAATTAATATCTCTAAACTTATAATTAAAGTTGAGTACATCCGAAAAATTTTGATTTTCAGTTAAAGCGGTTTTTAGCATCAAAAAGCATACCCCTGTATTAAAGCAAATAATCTCTACTTTTGTAATATCGAAAAAAATGCCTCCTGCTTCACCAATTTTTCCTGGTATATCTCCTTCTAATGTATATTCAAACATATTGCAAGGCTGTTGGCTAATTATGGTTGCTTGCATTTTCTTATCCATTGACTCTAGCTCTTTTATTTCGCTCGGTTTCTTTTCTAGAGACCAAAACATTTTCTCCTTCAACTCTGGTAGAAAATAAGTATCTATTCCTACGTCTTTTTTACGATCAAATAACTTTAGTTTACAATTTGAATTTCTTAATAACTGATATATGTAATTACGATACTTTTTCTCTTCTATTACATAAGGATAAATAAAATAAGTATATTGATATTTCATTTTAAAATCCATCTTTGGTTTTCCTCTTTATTTCTTAATTCTTTTCTTGTGTTATTTATCTGTATAATAATTTAAGTTTAAGTCTTCTCCTCTATGCCATTTGCCTATAAATTCAATTAAAGAAGCATTTTCTAAAGTATATGATGGTGCTACAACTTGTTTTCCTTTGGAATCAAGAGTTCCCCACATGCCATCTTTTTTGACACTAACATATCCAAATTTATTTTGTTCTGTAGCATCATCATAAATATAATCTACTACTACAATACCGTCTTTGTTTACATAGCCATACTTTTCATCTTTTTTATCTAAGAATAATGTATTTCCTTTTAATACTTCTTTGCTTGTTTTTTCTTCAAATTTAAAGTTATAATACTTATATTCATTTTCTACTCTAACTTTCATATAACCTAATTCAGTGTCTATTTCTGAAAGAATACCGCTTAGTTTAATCGTCATATCATTACCTATAAAGTCTGTATTCTCTGCATTTGACTTGTCTGCTTCAAAAATTCCACTTTCTGTACGATAAATTAAGCTATCATAGGTTGGTTTCACAACCCTTTCACCTGACAAATTAATGACTCCGCACTTATTATTTTCTTTGAAAATATAATTATCTTCAAAAGCATATGTAATATCTTGATATTTAGCTTCAATTTTTGTTTCACCTGATAAAGTTATTACACCATATTTTTTATTAGAAAGTATAACAACATTTTCTCCGTTAATAGATTTAACACTATCAAATTTGCCTTTTAAATAGGTAGCTCCTTCACTATTTACGATTTGCCATGTATTATTTTCTTTTACTACATAGTTTCCATTTCCGTAAATTGCTTGAACATCTTGATATTTCACTTCAACTGCTATTGCTTTATCTCTACTAATTACTCCCATTTTGTTGTCTTGGCCTGTAACAATATATCCATTTGCATACTCATCAGAAATTGGCCTAATCTCTTTATATTCTGGTTCAATGATAACCGCTCCAATATGATCTACTAATCCATACTTTTTATCTTTTTGAATTAAAATACTATTTTTAACACCTTTCAATGCTTGAATAGCATCATATTCACATTTTAATAATTCTTTTCCTTTAAAATCTACCAAACCATATTTTCCAGCTTTCGACACTAATAATACATCATTTTCGTACCATAAATTATTGTTTGTATCATAGTTTTCTAGAGCTTGAATAGTGTCATATCCTGTTATAATTTCTTTTGATTTATTATCAATTACTTTTGATCGATAAGAACCCTCAATATAATTTACATCATATGTGCAAAGGAAAACATCTTTTGTACTATCTGGAATAATAATAGCTTCCTCATACTCTGGTTTAATAATGATATCTCCTTTAGAATTAATTACACCCCACTTTTCATTTGTATATACTGCAAAATATTGATTAGCTACAGCTTTTTCTTCTGTTCCTAGTCCACCACTTAGTAACTTGCTAATAGCAATAACTACCATAATAACAACTGCTAATGCGATAATGACTGCAAATACTTTTTTCATGTTTAATTTCTTTTCGCCACTATATCTTTTAGCACCACTACTCATTTTGTTTCCTCCTAAATCTTCTTTTAGTAGTTATACTATATCATATCTCTAGTGAGAATTACAAGGCATTTTTGGTTTCTTCAATAGATTTCATCATTTTCTTTTTTACTTGCCTCCGTTTTTTGAACTATACTTTTAATCTTTAATAGTAAGTTTCGACATTTTTGTATACCAATTTGCTTTATATTTAGCCACTTATAAGGTTTGTGACGTTAAATATCAATATGTTTTAGCGTAATTTTATGTCATAATTTGTCAAAGGTGATCATATGATTAAAGAAAAAAGAAATCAATTTGGTTATACTCAAGAAGAAATGGCAGGCATCCTTGAGATTAGTCTAAGGCAATATGTTAGAATTGACAAAGAAACATGTTTACCTAGAAGCGATATCTTGGATAAATTAATTTCAATTTTTCATTTAAGTAATGAAGAAATTGGAATTTATGTCAAAACTGTATTATATAAGAAAATCTCTTAATAGCAAAAAATCCAACAAGAAATTCTAAACAATTTCTTGTTGGATTTTTTGCTCTTTACTACTTTATAAGCTGCTTTTTATTTACTTTAGCTACAATAACTGTCATGTCATCTTTTTGTCTTCCAAAGTCATTATCAATCGCTTCTTCTAAAATTAAATTAGCTATTTTTTGGCTATCGTCTGTTTGAATATCCTCTAGCAAATATTTTACCCATAACTCTTGATTAAGATATTCTGAATTAGATTCAATAATTCCATCACTACATATTACGATAATATCGTTTTCTTGTAAGTCATAGTCATATACCACTAAATCGCTTTTATCTAAAATTCCTGCTGGCAAAGTAACTGCTTTTAATAATTGCACTTCTTGATTTCTTTTCACAAAGGTTGGACACGCACCATTTTTAATAAATTCCATATTTCCACCATATAAATCTAGTATTTCAATATCTAAAGTCGCGTACATGTCCTCTTTACTGGTTGCTGCTAGTGTAGAATTAATTAGATTTAATGATGTTTCTTTATCAAACCCTGCTTTAAACAATCTTTCTAACATTTTGACTGCTATTTTGCTACTTTTCATTGCTTCTGGACCAGAGCCCATACCGTCACTAATTGCTACTAAATATTTTCCATCTTCTAGCTTTGTTTCAATATGGCTATCGCCTGAAACTGGCGAATCTGCTTTTGTACTTGTTGCAACTCCTATTTGTACAGTATATTTGTCATCTGATAAATAGGTAAATTTGCATCTTGTTTTGTTTTCTCTTAAACCACACTCTTGTGCTTGTATTAAGAATTTATCTTCTAACACTTTGTTTAAAATTTTTCCTATTTTTTTAATATTACACTTCGTTCCTTCTATTTCATCACATAACTTATGATATACTTCTACTTGATATCTACCAGAAGGAAACTGCTTCATTCTAATATCTTCTATTTCAATGTCTTTTTCACTTAATAAAGTTTTAATTTGCTGTTTTTGAATAGCAAATGTATCTTCCTCAGTTTGCTCATCTTGCATTTCCTCAGCTAAATGGGAAATTGCTTGAGATACTCCTTCTAAACCGGGTAGCTACATTTTTCTTATCCTCTTGCATTTTCTTTTTCCAGATAAAGTTTATTTTGCTTACACGGTAAGCCGAATTAATCGCCTTTATCATTTTAGATACGTCTTCTATTACTTGCTCATTCTTTTCATAAAAGCCTACTAAGTAATTATTGTGTTGCTCCAAAATTCTTACAAGTTCCTTTTCCGTAAGGATTTCTTCTTTTAATAGGTAATGAAAAATATCATTTACAATGCCATTTTGATTTTCTTCGATCTCTTCATAAAGCATATTTTCTTCTATTTCTTGTAAGTTAACTCTTAATTCTTCTAAAAAGATTTGCTCATTGGATAATTCTTGCTGTTTTAAATCTTCCTCACTAACTAGTGTACTTGCTGCTTCCTGATAACTTTTAGCCATATCTTGAATCGCTTCTGACATATGATTTAATTTGAAAATAGCATCTTCGTTTTCTGTCAAACTTCTACCAGTAAGTGTTGTTTCTGGTAGCAATTTTTCTCTTCCCATGAAATCTGCAATATCTATTTTTACCCTTTTTGGTATTGCTAATAACCCTAAAAAGGCAATTAGAATTTCTTGCATTAAAATAATTGGTACTGTATTTCCATTGGCAACATAGGTTAAAGCAATATTACCTATAATAAAGCCTATAATAACTCCTATTTTGCCTAATTTATTAAATAGACCTGCAATCATTCCAGATATAGCATAAGAAGCCACTAAAATCGGTTCTGAGCCCCCTATAATACCTAGAGTTACTCCTATCATTACTCCTGAAGTTGCACCGATTAGCATGCCATTTTTCCAACCTAACACCAAGACAATGAGAATACTTAAAATATTTTTGATACTAAAACCAAAAATGCTTAAATCTCCAAAAGCACAAACAGTAATTGCTAATAATAAACTTGTCCCCATTACTTCCTCTACAGAAAATACTGTTTTCTTGCCTAATTCTTTAATAATAGGAATACTGTTTGAAAATATTTTATAAAATACAAAACAGCTAATTGCTAACATAATACTAGTTAATAAATCATATACGTAAAAACTTCTAAAAAACATTGGCACTATTTGAACAACTAATACTGATAAAAACAAACGAAAACCTAATCTTCTCTGTTCATTTACATATTCTTCTATTCTTGGTCTTTTTAATAATGTAATAGCAAAGAAGACCAATGTTGTTAAAAAATAAGTAAGCACATTACTTGGTCCAAATTTTATCCATGTTCCTATTAATGTAAATACATATACAATTCCTATTGGTGAGTAGTTGCTAAGCATTGCTGCTAAAAAGCTAATAGCAAATGGACTTAAACTTAACATTAAGTTTTCACTACTAAACCCTACCATGGAAATTAAAAAACTAATGGTATATAAAATAACATTTTGTATACTAAAGAGATTTTTCACTATCTCTTTCATTGATTTTTTATTTGCTTTTTGTTCTTCATCAATTTGCTGATTTTCATCAGGCAAATCTTTCGCTATATTTTGAAACACTTTTTGATCACCCCTACTTTTTAATTTGGCTTTTCTTCTGTGAGCTATTATCAATAGCTTGTACTATACTAATACAAATTCATAAAAATGTTTGTCGTTTTTCGTACCAAATTAAAAAAAGTTTTCTCTCTTTTTTGCTATCTTTCGTGTTTAATTTTCTCTTTTACTTTTTTTATGTTATCTATTTTATCGTAAAATGTTAGAAATTACAAGGTTTTGTTAGAATTTCCCTTTCTTTCGCTAGGAATATTTTATTATAGAAGTTATTAGAAAAATAAAAGTTATAGACTGACTATTAAAATAGTCAGTCTATAACTTTATATATTATCAAAAAATGAATAAGCTAAATACAAAATCCTGGAGCTATACCACTGTTAAGACTTGCATAGTTATTATAACAGTCACCACTAGCAATAACACTACAAAAGCTACCATTATAGTTATAAGAAGGTGAACGAAGCCACCAAATAGTTGTATTATTCGATTCAGTTGGTCTTTTTTGTAAATTAACATTATCTGAGTTATATATTGCATTTACTCCCTTGTAGTATTGGTATTGATTTCCTTCACTTGTTATTGCATATCCATACGCTCCATTTTGGTAACCATTATCCCAAACCTCACTACAACTTAAGAACCATAAAAAGTCATTGCTAGTACTAGTATTTGATTGGTTATATTCTAAAATATAGTTCTTCTTAACTTGTTTTATATAGTCTTTATTATTTAGTTTATCCTTCCCATTTGCTCCATTTAAAAATGTTCTTATTTCTGTATCTGCCCAACCACCTTCGTTAGTGTTGCCTGAATTCATTGACATATAATTGTCTCCTGTCATAAAATCTAAAAATTCAAAACTAATACTTGCTTTTGTATGATTTTCTCCATATACTGTTGTATTTACCAAGTCGTCATGCTTAAATCCTAATACTCTTACTCTTTTTGCTTCTCCGTTATACTCTACTTCAAGGATATCTCCTACTTTGATATCATAACTTTCTCCTTTTTCTGTTGTCCCTGTTGCTTGTGTTGAATCACTTATAATACTATTATCATTTGCTATTGCCTTTGCAATTCTATCTATTTTTGCCCATGGATTTTCTGGAACTTCTGGAGTTTGAGTATTCATCCCATTAGTATATTCATTTATCATATTATCGATTGAATTCATATACTCTTGCTCATTCTTAATAGCATTTTCTGTCTTATCTTTAGCCTCTTGTGCTTTTTTGAAGATACTATTATCTCCTATCGTATACATGATAGTTATTCCTGATAATATAAGTAATATCACTATTGTCACTACTAACGCTACAAGAGTTATACCTGTTGAACCTTTTAGCCTTTTCTTCATTTTCTTCCTTCTCCTTTGCATTCCCTCTGTTCATTATTTTATGCATCTTTTCTAGACATACCCTTAATATATTTACACTATAGTCATAACATTTTTTAATATTATCAATCTAAATACAAAATCCAGGAGCAACACCATAAGTAAGATACGAATAGCTATAGATATCACCAAGACCATTGTTACCAATACGGCAGGAGTAAGTGTTATTGTAGTAAGAAGGTGAGCGGAGCCACCAATGAGTCTCACTACCGTTGTTGTATTTAACACGGTTCATACTTGCTACATTATATGCCTCTGTTGTATTGTCTTTATAATACAAATATTGCTCTCCTTCTTTTGTTATCGCATATCCTCTTGTATCTCCTCCGTTATACCCATCCTTTAATACTTCACTTGCAGATAATAACCATAAATAATCATTACTTGTTGCTACACTATTTGCGTCATTATATATTTTAATATACTTCTTCTTTACCTGTTTGATATAACCATTATTGCTTAATTTACCTATTCCATTTGTTCCTTCTAAGAATGTTCTCATCTCTGTTGCCGCCCATCCATTTGTGTTTGTTGAAGTATCGACATCTGTTCCGTTCATATTATGTGTTCCTAAGCAATCTACAAACTCAAAACTGATACTTGCTTTTGTGTGACTTCCTCCATATACTGTTTGGTCTACTAAGTCGTCATGTTTAAATCCTAGTACTCTTACTCTTTTTGCTTCTCCGTTATACTCTACTTCAAGGATATCTCCTACT
>CAJUSU010000014.1:0-106 GCA_910589185.1 uncultured Clostridia bacterium | reverse complement strand
TTGATATCATAACTTTCTCCTTTTTCCGTTGTCCCTGTTGCTTGTGTTGAATCACTTGTAATACTATTATCATTTGCTATTGCCTTTGCAATTCTATCTATTTTTG
>CAJUSU010000013.1:10581-41211 GCA_910589185.1 uncultured Clostridia bacterium | reverse complement strand
TTGCTCCTTTCCTAATTTCATCATGTGATAAAATTAGTATATGCGGTATTAGCAATGATTTCTCACTGTTATTCCCCTCTGATAGGCAGATTACTTACGCGTTACTCACCAGTCCGCCACTAACCGCTTCAAAAGTAAACTTTCGATTAAGTTCGTTCGACTTGCATGTCTTATGTGCGCCGCCAGCGTTTATCCTGAGCCAGGATCAAACTCTCTTGTTTTTTGGTATTCATATCTGCTTCCACAGTTACAAATCTTTTTCGAGTTTTTTGACTCATTTTCTTTTCTTCTTTTTTTGGTAGTACAATACTACCGCTTTTGGTTTTTTCAAAGGTTTATTGTTTACTTTTCAATGTGCTTGATTTTTTTAAATCTCCAGACGAGGTTTCTCGCTGAAGACAATACCCATTTTAGCACAGCAATTTGCTAAAGTCAACACATTTTTTAAATTTTTTTAAAAAGTTTTTTTAACATTTCTCAAAGTGGCTATTTTTCAAGCAAAAATGATATTAGAAAAAGTTGCCAAATTTTAATTTTAATCATAAAAATGCAAAACTTTTAAAAGCTCTGCATTTTTCTATAATTAAATTTCTGTGATGGTAATAATTTCTACAAATCCTTTTGTGTTATATTCAATCGTAACACTATATTTCATACCTGCATCAATATTATCTTTTAGTTGGGTTAATTTCGTAGTATCATCTTCTCCTTGTTCATTCCAATTGTTTGGTTTCTTTGTCCTATTTCCATCTAGTCTAACCTTTACTATTTTGTCATTTTCTTCAGAGCTAGTATTATTTGTTACTACATTAGTTATTAATGTTTTTACTATCGTCCCATTCACATCTTCGCCTTTATATATTTCAAATCTTTGATTAAATAATTCTATTTCTTGTTGCATTATTTGATTTGGTGTTTGTTGTCCATTCTGAATTGTATTATTAGTAGTTAGCATAGATTGATTTAGATTTGCCATAATAAACA
The DNA here is from genome assembly GCA_910589185.1 of uncultured Clostridia bacterium. Classification (GTDB taxonomy): domain Bacteria; phylum Bacillota; class Clostridia; order TANB77; family CAG-508; genus CAG-273. Next base: position 40,227 of record CAJUSU010000013.1, on the reverse strand, counting down.
TTCCAGTTGTACTAATTGGCTGTGGTATGCCATTCACATTCATTATTGTAAAAATAGAAGATATAATTCCTTGTAAATAATATAAACCATCTTGCTCATTTGTTACTTGAATATTCAGTTGTTCCACTTTTTCTGGTATAATCTGTTCTATTCTTCTTCCTAATCCTTCAAAGAAATTTTCCAACTGTTCTCTTGGATAGTTATTTACTACTACTGCACTGGTATTCGTCAATTCTTGTATATCAACTTCTTCATTAGCTACTTGTATTGTTTTATAATAAGATGTTTCTATTGTTGTATCATTATCAAATATTGTAATTTTGCTATTATTCTCTATTTTATCTTCCATTACATTGCCTAAAGATGTATTCATTACTAATTGATATCCACTCTTATTATCCACAATATTCGTTGTGTAGATAATCATACTATCTAAAATTTGCTTTTCCATTTCAACTTGCATAACAGTTTGCATTTGTGCATTTTCACTTTCAGAACTATTGAAACTAATATCTACATTCTTTTTATTTTCTTTGCTATCATCAATGTCAATCACAATTTCTGCTATTCGATTATCTTTTATTCGAATTTTTGTTATACCTTTTTTTGGTTGATATGCTACAAAACTTATCTTATCAACTGGATTTTGTATTTGTTGTACACCTGTAATCATTCCATCTATTATTTTTTGTATACTTTCTTTATCAAAGTCCGAGAAAACCTTAAGTGACAAATAATTGATCAATTGTTCATCATCTTTTGCTTTGCTTAAAAGATTAACTATAATTTGTTTAATCTCCTCACCGCTTAAGTCTAGCTGATATCCAACTGTTTCATAACTTTGATTATTGATTGTAATACTTTCTTTTTCCGTCTTAGTATATCTTTCTTCTGGTATGCTGTTTAGTAGCATATTAAAATAAGTATCAGATAAATATTTTTCTTCTTCTGATATACTTGGAGGTAATTTTGGCACATTTTTAGATCTACCAAAAGAAATAGCATCTGGTATTCCTATGTTTTCTGTATTTGGTATGCCTAATTTTTCTATGAATTGTTTTAAGTCACTATTACGAAATCCTATATAATATGGTTCATAAATATCTTTGCAATAAATGGCATAAATATCTTCACTATTAATATACGAGGCTTTTAAATGTTCCGCTTCTCCATTATATAAAGTGATGTCTGCATAATTTCTTCTTGTATTTTGGTTATATTTTTCAGTAGTTCCTAGTTTTATTGTTTGCGTTCCTGTTTCTTTTGTAACTGCTATACTTAAATCTCCTTTTGCAGTATAAGAATGAGTAGCTTTCCAGTTTTTTTGTTCTGTTTTATTTTCGTTAGTTATCATTTTTGCTAACTGGCTACTATTGGATGCATATTTCCAAAATAGTTGCTCATTACTTTTAAAAATATCTGTCGCAAAGTATAAAAAAGCAAAAATACCTGCCACAATTAATATCATTGAGATAATAATAATTGTAATTATAATTCCTGTTTTTTTCTTCATTTTTTTCATCTCCTTTTTATTTATTCCTTTGTCTTACTACTTCATACATGACAATTCCAGCTGACACAGAGGCATTCAAAGAAGTAATTTTTCCCTTCATCGGAATTTTTACCAAAAAGTCACAATTCTCTTTTACTAATCTTGCCATTCCAAAACCTTCACTGCCAATTACAAGTGCCAAAGGCATTTTGTAATCCTGTTTTGTATAAATCACTTCTGTATCCATGTCTGTACCACAAATCCAAATTCCTTGTTCTTTTAAAAAGCGGATTGTTTCATTAATGTTGTTTACTCTTGCTATTTTCATATGTTCTACAGCTCCAGCAGATACTTTATTTACTGTACTATTTACTGATGCTGCTCTTCTTTTTGGAATAATAATTCCATGCACTCCTGCTGTTTCCGCTGTTCGAATAATAGAGCCTAAATTGTGTGGATCTTCTATTCCATCTAAAACCAAAATAAATGGTGTTTCATGTCTTTTGCTAGCAACTTCTAAAATATCTTCTACCTCGCAATAGTCAAAAGGAGGTACAATAGCAATTACTCCTTGATGATTTTCGGTTTGCGCTATTTGATTCAATTTATTTCGTTCTATTTCAGTTAATAAAATTTTACGTTCTTTTGCTATTGCTATAATTTTATGAATAGAACCATGTTTTTCACCTTTTGCAACTAGTATTTTATTCACGTCTCTTCCTGATTCTAATAGTTCTAACACACTATTTCTTCCTTCTACTTGATCTTGGTATTCTTGTTTTTCCATATTTTTTATCCTTCTTCTATTCTTTTTTGCATATATTCATATGCAACTTGTTCAATTTTTTTCATCTTTTCTCTTGTTGTTTCTTCTTTATAATCTATTCTTGCAATTAAGTCGTGAATATATCCGTTTTCTTTTACTTTTTTTAAACTAATTGGAAAATACATATCAAATATAAATGCAATATCCACTAGCCACCTATCTAAATCTGTTTTTACAAAGCTTCTCTCAATGGTTTGACAATTTAAGGTCTGTTCATATACCTCTTTTGAAATTTCTTCATTAGTAATTTCTTTTTTGTTAAATAATGTTTCTAATGGTTCTGTTCTGATTAGCATCAAAATATCTAATTTATCTGCATCTCGAATAATTTTACTATGTAATAATTCTCTTTCCGTTAAGCCTTCTTCTATTTTGTATTTATTATGATTATGAATTGCCTTATAAATAATATCATCATATTGCTCGTCTTCTACAAATTTGCGAATATAACCATCTTGGAATAAAATTTCTAATCCTAATTCTGCATGGTCAACACTATTTCTATCTGAAAAGGTGTGATATCTTTTTAATTGTTCAAATCTACCAATATCATGCAATAATCCAATTAATTCTGCTAACTTTCTATCTTCTTCTTCCAATTTTAAGTATTCTGCAATCTCTTTTGCTTCTTTTTGTACTCTTTTGGTATGATGCTTTTTTAAAACAGTCTTGGCATCATTGTCATCATAATGGGATACATATTCATCAAAAATTTTCTCAGCTTTTTCTAAATCTATCATTTTTTACTCCTCATCTAATTTTAGTACAGATAAAAATGCCTCTTGTGGAATATCTACATTGCCTACTTGTCTCATCTTCTTTTTACCACGTTTTTGTTTTTCCAATAACTTTTTCTTTCTGGTAATATCTCCACCATAGCATTTGGCTAAAACATCTTTGCGCATTGCAGAAATCGTTTCTCTCGCGATAATTTTTCCTCCTATTACTGCTTGTAGTGGAATAACGAATAATTGTCTTGGGATAACTTCTTTCAATTTTTCTACCATTTTTTTCCCCTTTTCATAACTGCTATCCCTGTGAACAATAAAGGATAATGCATCAACGCCTTCTCCATTTACCCAAATATCTAACTTCACTAAATCAGACCTTTGATATTCTTTAAACTCATAGTCAAAAGAAGCATAGCCTTTTGTTTTTGATTTTAAAGTATCAAAGAAATCGTAAATAATTTCATTCAGTGGTAATTCATAATGTAATGTCACCCTATTTTCATCTAAATATTTCATATCAATATAGGTACCACGTCTGTTTTGGCAAATATCCATAATACCACCTACATATTCTTTCGGTGTTAATATTTCGGCTTGTACGATTGGTTCTTCCATATAGCTAATTTCAGTAGATGGTGGCATATCTGCTGGGTTATATAATTCAATCACCTCACCTGATGTTTTGTGAACTTTATAAATAACTGAAGGTGATGTTGTAATTAAACTCAAATCAAACTCTCTATCTAGTCTTTCTTCAATAATTTCTAAATGTAGTAATCCTAAAAATCCACATCTAAATCCCGAACCTAAAGCTCCTGAAGTTTCTGGTTCATACTCTAATGCAGCATCATTCAACTTTAATTTTTCTAATGCTACTTTTAAATTTTCATAATCGCTTCCATCAATAGGATAAATTCCGCAATATACCATAGGATTTACTTTTTTGTATCCTGGTAAAGGTTCTTTTGCAGGATTTTCTTGTAGAGTAATGGTATCTCCTACTCGTACATCTGATAAGCTTTTAATACTCGCTGCAATATAACCAACTTCTCCTGCTTTTAACTCTTCTCCTTCTTCATATTTTCCAGGTTCAAAGTAGCCTACCTCTGTAATGACAAAAGTTTTGCCAGAAGACATTAATTTCATTTCATCTCCTGCTTTTACAGTTCCGTCTTTAATTCGTACATAAGCAATAGCACCTTTGTAATTATCATAAATAGAGTCAAAAATCAAAGCTTTTAAAGGAGCATTTTCGTCGCCTGTTGGTGCTGGTAAATCGGTTACTATTCTTTCTAATACCTGGTCTACATTTAGTCCTGATTTTGCTGAAATGCAAGGTGCATCTTGCGCAGGAATACCAATAATATCTTCAATTTCCTTTTTTACTTCTTCTGGTCTTGCATTTGGCAAATCCACTTTATTAATCACTGGTAAGATTTCTAAATCATTATCAATTGCCAAATACACATTTGCTAAAGTTTGCGCCTCTACTCCTTGACTACTGTCTACTACCAAAACAGCTCCATCACAAGCTGCCAAACTACGAGAAACTTCATAATTAAAATCCACATGTCCAGGAGTATCTATTAAATTAAGCTCATAATCTTGCCCGTCTTTGGCATGGTATTTCATGCGAACTGCTTGAGATTTAATAGTAATACCTCTTTCTCTTTCAATATCCATATTGTCTAATACTTGACTTTCCATTTCTCTTTGAGATAGTACCCCTGTCATTTCAATTAATCTATCTGCTAAAGTGGATTTTCCATGGTCAATATGAGCAATAATACTAAAGTTACGAATATGCTTTTTTCTGTCTTGCAAATTAAGCAGCCTCCTCTTTTTCATTCTTTTTGGTTATTTTATCATAGCACAAGTATTTTAACAAGACATAAATAAAAACTTGTAATATAGCATTTCTATACTACAAGTTTACTTATTCTATCTCTACTTAAATAGTTTTATAATCATTAATTCTATCTCTACGATAATTATCATACCAGTCGTCTAGCCAATCATCATAATCGTCATCATAATCATAGTCATAATAGTAATGGTTGCGGTTATGAATACTATCTGGTTCAGTCTCCTCTACCATAATACCAATAGAAACCATTGACATAATTAAAATAATTGGAATAGCAATTGCACTAATAATTAATCCTGCAATTCCAAATCCTTTATTCTTATCATTTGTTTTACTCTTCTTTATTGCATCTATAATTCCAAAAATCAAACCAATAATAGCTGTCATTAAAGCTAAAAAACAAATAAATGGTATCCAACCTATTACTATTGAAATCATTCCTAAAACAAATGCGGCAATTCCCATATTTATTCCCCCTTAATCATTTATTCTATTATACTTTGTTTTGGCTTATTTGTCAAAAGGGAGTTTTTGTTGTTATATTTTTTTGTTATATATTAATCTTTTTGGTTAATTTGATGATAAAATTATATTATATTGTTTACAAATTATTTATTATGGAGTAATATATGAAGTATAAGTTTTTAATTATTGATGATAATGTAAATTTTGCTAAAAATTTAAGTGATGGACTACAACAAAATCTTTCAAATTTCGTACAAAAAGTTGACATCTGTAATGATGGAGAAACTGGAATTAAAGAATTAATCGAAACTAAACCAGATTTTTTACTTCTCGACCTAAAGTTGCCTAAATTAAACGGTCTATCTATCTTAGAAAAATCTAAAAATATAGACTGCTCTATTATTGTTATATCTGGTGAAGTTCCTTTAATAAATCATATTAGAATACTTGATAATAGTAATGTAAAAAAAATATTAATAAAACCATTTCCTATTAATATTTTAGTAAATGAAATTAATTACATTTGTTCTGAAAAAATTGATGACACTTTTAGAAAGAAAATCAGAAAGGAATTAGGTGTTTTCGAATTTAATATCAGTAGTATTAGTTATCGATATTTAGTTGAATGTTTGTTATTATCTTGCAAGTACCCTTATTTACTAAATAATATTGAAAAAGACCTTTTCCCTAAAGCAGCTAAAACTCTGGGTGTAAAAAAGTCACAAACTATAAAATGGGATATCCAAAAAACCATAAAATCTATGATTAAATATACTGAAAAACAGAAGGTTTTAAAATATTTTTCTAGACAAGCTCCTTCTTTAAAATTGTTTATTGCAACATTAAGTCAAGCAATATTAAACCGTAAATAAGTATAAAAACTTTTTCCCCTTTTTTCCACTTTTATATACTTTATCTTATTGCTATGATATAAAAATAATATGAATAATAAATGATCATTTATTTATAAAATATTTTAAAGAAAGGACTGTGATAAATATGAACAAAAAAATAATAATAAAAGCAATCATAATGCTACTAATTTTTAATGTATTTTTAATTTTAGCTAATGCTAAAGTTCAAGCAAACGCATCTTCTGATATTTCTTCTCTAGATATTAGTATCGATTCAGTTATAGAAAGCGCTGAAGAAGAAAATATTGTATGCTATGATGCCGCAACTGGTAAAACAACTGAGGTAGATATGGAAGAATTAAAGCAAGTACTTATTTCTACTTATGGAGAAAATTATGCTTCTGCTAGTACTAGCGCTTATATTTCTTCACCTAAAAAGAACTCTTTCAATTTACAACCTGTTGCAACTCCATATGCTACTACTGCTATTTCTTTTAATAGAGTACCTAATACAACCATTCGTCCATACAGTGCAATATGCAAAATTACTTGTTCTGGTGGAAGTGGAACAGGGTTTTTAGTTAGTTCAAACAAGCTTTTAACAGCAGCTCATTGTGTAATTAATCCTGATACCAATGAAGTATTTAGTAATTGGGGATGTTATCCAGCTTATAGTAATGGAATATATAATGGTTATTCTGAAGGTTGGCGAAGAATCTATTATGATAAAAGGTGGTTTGAAAATCATTCTGGTGCCTACGATTGGTGTTTATGCATTATTGGAAAAAACCTAGGAGATTCTGTTGGTTCCTGTTCAGTAGAAGTATGTGTAGACTCTTATTTAAAAAATGCTAGTATTAAAAGTATAGGTTATCCAGGTGCTAAAGAATTATCAAGTGGAAAATATCAATATTATTCTAATGGAACAATAACACAAGTCGAGCCTTTATATCTTAGTAGAAACGGTCAATTACAGAAAGGAATGAGTGGCGGTCCTACTATGAGAACATCAGACAATCATGTTGTAGCTATAAATGCTGGTCTTTACAGAAATGATTCAACTCAAACTTGTTTAACCAGAATTACTGATTCTATATTTAATTTAGTAATAAGTAGCGATTTATAATTATTCATAAAATTTAGTAACTTGGATTACTATCACTAGTAACTTCCAAGTTACTAAAATATAAATTTTGTATAAATAAGAGGGTAATATATGAATAAGAAAATTATAGCCATATTTATTTTTATAGCAGTAACTATCATACTTTTATTATTGTTGCATCCCAGTAGTGTCGTAACCATTGAACTCCAAAGGGAATCTTTAAGTACTACTGGAGCAACTATAATTATTACAGATAAGGGTTTTCAAAAACATGGATGGGGAGCAGAATATTTTTTACAGGTAAAAGAAAATGGTGAATGGAAAAGATTAGAACCATTATCATACATTCCTAATCCAGATTCTATTTTTCCTCTTTTTGATTATAGTCTGAATGAACATGATCAACTTATTCAAACTCTAGATTGGAGTAATCATTATGGTGAATTACAAAATGGAATATATAGAATTGTAAAAATAGGTTTTGATCCGAAAACTGATGAAGAGGTCTATTTTTATTCTGAAAAATTTGAAATTAAATAAAGAGGTATTATTTAATGCGTAAAGAAATGATAATAATATTTATTCTCCTAATCTTGGTATCTTTATTCTTATTAGTACAATGTGGTAATACTGTAACTATAAAAGTTTCAAAAAAATCCATAAGTAATACTGGAGCAACTGTAGTCGTTACAGATAAGAGTTCTCAGAAATATACATGGGGAACAGAATACTTCTTACAAGTAAAGGAAAATGGTAAATGGAAAAGATTAGATTTTTTAGAACCTTCTCATAGTCCCGCCAATGTAGATACTTTACTTGGATACATTCTGGATGAAAAACACCAAATTACTCAATCAATAGACTGGGAACGTCGTTATGGTAAATTACCAAATGGAACATATAGAATTGTAAAGATAGGTTTTGATACTACTACTCGTGAAGATGTTTACTTTTATTCTAATGAGTTCAAAATTAAATAAATTAATGGAATTAAAAGGAGTACAATAATGATTTTAAAAAACAAAAAAGTAATTTTATTATCTATTCTATTAGTAATCATATTACTGTCCTGTATATTCTTTATGGTAGATAGCAAAAGAGTCCATAATAATGAATTACCTATCTTTTGTATAAGAGGAGAAGCTTATTTAGATGGTGGGACAACTGTATATTACGGAATTGGATATAAAGTGATAGCATTTCATTCAATAATAGATTCTAAAACACAAACTTATTTTACTGAGAAAAAAATTGGCTCATGGTTTATGAATTATGATGATTTTCGTGCCGAAATAGAGGAATACCGCTTAAATATTCCCAAATATTCATTATAGAGGTGTTATTTAAATGCGTAAAGAAATGATAATAATATTTATTTTCCTAATTTTGGTAGCTTTATTCTTATTGGTGCAATGTGGTAATACTGTAACTATAAAAGTTTCAAAAGAATCCATAAGTGCTACTGGAGTGACTATAGTTGTTACAGATAAAAGCCAAAAAGAATATGCATGGGATCCAAGATATCTTATACAAGTAAAGCAAAATAATGAATGGGAAACATTAGAAACTATAGTCCCTCCTTCTGATTTAGCCAATGTAGATATTCTACTTGCATATGTTTTGGATGAAAAAAATCAAATTGCTCAATCAATAGACTGGGAACGTCGTTATGGTAAACTACAAAATGGAACATATAGAATTGTAAAGATAGGTTTCGATACTACTACTCGTGAAAATGTCTACTTTTATTCTAATGAATTTAAAATAAAATAAAAAAGAAGAAGTTGAAGTGAACCTCTTCTTTTTTATTTATTTTATTCTCATTTTTGACTAATTTGAGCATATTTCTTTAGTTTTTCATAAGCTAATGCGTTTACACTACCTGCTGGAAAATGCCCTTGACTATCTTTCTTTCCTGCTGGAACTCCTGTTAGTATTTCAATTCCTTCTTCGATTGTTGAAATTGCATAGATATGGAATTTTCCGTCTTTTACTGCTTGTACAATTTCATTTGATAGATTTAGGTTTCGTATATTTTGCTGCGGTATCATAACACCATGTGTTCCGTCTAATCCACGCATTTTGCAAATTTGGAAAAATCCTTCTATTTTATCATTTACTCCACCAATTGGTTGAATTTCTCCTTTTTGATTAACAGAACCAGTTACTGCAATTGCTTGATTAATTGGTATACCTGCTAAGCTTGATAAAATAGCATATAGTTCTGTACTAGATGCACTATCTCCATCTACTCCACTATATAACTGTTCAAAGCAGACACTTGCAGTTAGTGAAAGTGGAATATCTTGTGCAAACATTTCTCCTAAATAACCACTTAAGATTAATACACCTTTTGAGTGAGAAGAACCTGAAAGTTCAACTTCTCTTTCTACATTGATAATACCACTTTTACCAGTGTAAGTATTTGCTGTAATTTTAACTGGCTTTCCAAAGCTATAGTTTCCAATGCTCATAACAGTAAGTCCATTAATTTGCCCTGTTGTAAAACCTGAAGTTTCAATTAAAAGCGTATTTTCTTCTATCATTTGCATATAACGACTATCATATTTTTTTACTCTTTCAACACTTTCTTTTAGTGCTTTTTCAACATGTGCTTCTGTTACCGTCTTAGAACGTGACATTCTAGCCCAAGTAGCTGCTTCTCCAATAATCTGCGCCAATTCACTAAAACGTGTAGAAAGCTTTTCTTGATTATCTGCAATTTTAGAAGCATACTCTATCATTTTTGCAACCGCTTCTTTGGTAAGTGGTGGTAGCTCTTCTTGTATACAGTAACCTGCAATAAATCTTGCTAATTTATTCATATTTTCTGTATTGAGTGGTGCATCATCTTCAAACTCTACTTTGATTTTAAATAATTTTCTAAAATCACTATCCATAGCAAGTAAGGTTTGATAAATATTTTCTTCTCCAATAATAATTACTTTTAAGTTAAGTGGTATTGGTTCTGGTTTTAATGAAATCATTACCATAGAAGAACGTGGATCTGCTGCGTTTTCAATTCCTAGTTCTTTTGTTCTTAGCGCTTTCTTTAATGTTTCATAACATAAGCTATTACTTAGTAAATCATTTGCCTGGAAAATGATATATCCACCATTTGCTTGATGTAAAAGACCTGGTTTTAGCATGGTGTAATCTGTTTTTAATGCCCCATAATAGTTCTCATATTCTAATTTTCCAAAAATGTTATGGTAAGAATAGTTAGAATCCATAATGACTGGTGCACCCTCTAGTCTGCTATTATCTACAAAAAGGTTAACACGATAATTCAGCCATGGTTTCACTATTTCTGGCTTTACTTGCGCTTGCTGTGCTTGTTGCTGATTGTTTTTGTCATCTGCTATAAAATGAGAAATATTTTTTAAGATATCCTTTTTAATGCTATCTAAAAAATGATTAATTTTTTTATTTCTCTTATATTTTGATTTAATATAATTAATATGTGTATTGACTGTTAAAAGTGCAACATTGGATTGCCACTCTTCTATTTTTTGTGCTGACTCTCTTTCAATGGACTTAATTTCCCCAATGGCTTCCATAATATGTTGTTGTACAATACCAGATTTATCTTCATATTCTTTTCTAATATCTTCATCTAATTTATTAAACTCTTCTTCTGCTATTGCTTTTCCGTCCATTACTGGCATCATATAGATTCCTGTTTGTGATGCTTTTACTTGAAATCCATATTCTGAAGATTTCTGATTTAGCTTTTCCATTAAAACATTTCTTTTTTCTTCAAATTCTTGTTTAATTAAGGCTCTTTCTTTTTCAAATTCTTCATTGTTAAAGGTAGATTTAATATCAATTTTAACATCATCAATAAAGTGTTCCATTAAATCACGAAACTCTTTTCCTCCACCTGCTGGAAGAGATACTGCTATTGGTTCATTTGGATTATCAAAATTATAGATATAACACCAATCTTGTGGTGCTTTTTTCTTTTTTGAAATTACATCTAAGTAATTTCTAGTATACATCGTTTTTCCAACACCGCTTGGACCTTCTACATATAAGTTATATCCTCTTACATCTACATTTAAGCCAAATTCTAAAGCTTTTATTCCTCTATCTTGTCCAATTCCTGTATCAATCGGATCTAAATCTTCTGTTGTTGTAAATTCGAATCTTTCAGGATTGCACACCATCTTTAGTTGTTTATAACTTAATTCATTTGTTTTCTTCATTGTTTTCCTCCTTGGTTTTAAGTTAGCCGTAGGAACGAAGTAACATACGGATAACTTATGCAATTTTGCAAAGTAAAATTGTAATCCTTATTTAAGGTGTGTCCCCAACCTGACAACTTTGTCAGAAAAAGGAACGTCCCCAACCTGACATGACATAATAATAGCATTGTCTGTATTATGATAGTATTTTTTACGAAGTCCTATTTGTTCAAAGCCAAATTTTTGATATAGCTTGATGGCTGGTTGATTTTTTTCATTTACTTCCAGTATAACTACTTGTGCATTTTGTTCTTTTGCTGTTTTTAAGATTTCTTGTAGTAGTCTTGAGCCAATTCCTTCTTTTCTTTTATCTTTTCTTACTACAATATTCATAATTTCTACTTCGTCTATTATTATTCTAATGCCTGCAAAGCCAACAATTCCTTGATTTTGTTTTGCCACTATGTACTGCGACTTTTCATTTTGTATTTCTTCTTTTAAGATATTAACTGTCCAAAAATCGTCAAAATCTTCTAATAGCTTTTCTTTAATTTGTTCTAAGTCAGACAATTGCATTTTAGTTATTTCTAATTCCATTTTATTTTCCTCTATTTTTATGTTCTAAGAAAGTGCAACAATTTTTAAAGTTTCATTTTCTAGTAATACTATTGTTGCTTCTTTTCTTCTAATGCAAGTTCTGCCTGTGATTTTCTTAAATATACTGGTGATAAAATAGAAGAGTCACCTGATTTTCCATTTTGATATTTAGTATAACCAATTTTTGCAATCGTTATTCCTAAACCATTAGTTTGCTCTTTTACTATTTTATATTTTTTTTGTATTTCTTTCAATTTTTCATCTGTTAAATTTAAAAATGCTAAATCTTCTTGAATTGTTTGCAAATTGCCATTTTTGTCTTTTTTGATTTCATAATATCCTGCATAAGCATTTTCATGTCCTGCATCAATCAAAGCACATATTTTGCCTTCTGTTTCTAAACTATGTGCCAATGCTTCTAATGAACTTACTCCAACAGTAGGAATGTTTTTACTGTCTGCAAATGCTTTTGCTGTTGCAATTCCAATTCTTACTCCTGTAAAAGAACCTGGGCCTAAGCAACATACAATTAAGTCTATATTATCTAAAGATAAATTGCTTTTTTGAAATGCTTCATCTATCATTGGCATTAGTTTTTGTGAGTGCGTTTTTTCTTCTTCATTATTTAATTCTATTATTTTTTCTTCATTTTCTGTAATTGCTACAATTGCATTTTTAGAAGAAGTATCTATGCTTAAAATTTTCATATTTGATACTAGTGGAAACTAGCTTTTCTCCTCTCTTAAATCAGTTTTAAAACAAATTAATATATTTTTCTCCAAAAGGTTCAATTTGTAGTTCTCTATATTCTTCATTTTCATCATTCTTTTGAAAAGTTATTTTGATATAGTCTGGTGGTAAAATACTTTCTATCATTTCGCCCCATTCTATTAGACAAATTCCTTGTGTAAAATATTCTTCTCCTCCCATAGCATAAAATTCGTCTACATCTGCTAAGCGATATACATCGAAATGATATATATTTACTTTTTCGCTATTATATTCATTTACAATCGTAAAAGTTGGACTAGAAATTTCATTTTCTAATCCAAAATATTTCAGTACACCTTGAACAAACTTTGTTTTGCCAGATCCAAGTTCTCCTGATAATAATACAATATCATTTTTTTCCAATTTTGAGGCAAATTTCGAGGCAAATTCAATTGTATCTTGTTCACATTTTGAAATAAATCGAATCATTTTATTTCCTTCCTTTTTTCTATCACATATTTTATCCCAAGATGTTTGTTTTGTAAAGAAATTTTAGTAGAAAAATCGACGAAAATTGTCAAGGTTTTATCCATTCTTGAACTTTTTACCTAAAAATGTTATAATATTCGTAATAGTGAAACACTATAATATTCTTTTTGGGGAAAGGAACTACAACCATGAAGCAAACAGAATCAAAGCATCAAGAGGGTATTTTGCAAGATCATGACATGCTCGAGAGATTTGGCGAGTACTTCACTTCTGTTACAACAGTTGTCGATCAGTCTACTGGGGCGCACTACAGATTCCGGAAGTACCTCTTAATGAGTAAATGGGGAATCTGCAATGCTGAAAAAACCCGGAAGATTCTTGACAACAAGTATATCACAGTGGAAGTTCTCGTCCGCTCGCAGTTACTCGTTGGCAGAAATGCAGACGTAGGTTGGGATGTATTTTCTTTGGAAGGAAACTTCCTTATGTCCCTCCCGTCCATGCCTCTTGAGGAGGTGACCAAGCAACTTGCTAAAAGTCAGCTATCGTAACCTTTCTTTAGCAAAAAATCGGAGCCCTGTTAATTTAGGGCTCCGGTTTTTTTATATTTTTATTTATCTTCTACAGTTTCAACAGTTTCTTCTTTTACAGTATCTACAGTTTCTTGTACTACTGGATTTTCTGTTTCAACAGCTGGGGCTTCTTCTGGAGCAGCTTCAACTGGTACTTCTTCAGTTTTTGCTTCAACAACTTCTTCTGCTTTTACTTCGCTAGTAGCTTCTGCTGTCGCTTCAATATTTTCTACTACTTCTTCAGTAGCTGGCTCTTCTACTAAGTCTTCTTTTACAACAATTTCTCTGTCTTCAATTCTAGCACCTGTATTTTCCTTTGTCTTAGCAGCTTTACCAATTCTGTCTCTTAAATAGTATAATTTTGCACGTCTAGCTTTACCAACTCTTACTACCTCTACTTTTTCTACTAATGGTGAATGTACTAAAAATGTTTTTTCAACACCTACACCATAAGAAATCTTTCTTACTGTGAAAGTAGCATTTACTCCTCCGTTTTGTTTTTTAATAATAATTCCTTCAAATACTTGAATTCTTTCTCTGTTTCCTTCTTTAATTTTTTGATGTACTCTAATGGTATCACCAATTTTTAAATCAGGAATCTTATTTTTTAATTGTTCATGTTCAATTGATTTTATGATATCCATGATTTGAATATCCTCCTTTCTACTTTAATAAATCTGGTCTTTTTAATTTCGTTATCTCCAGAGACTTTTCTTGTCTCCATTTTTGTATGTTTTCATGATGTCCAGAAAGCAATACTTCTGGTACCTTTTTTCCTCTAAATACTTCTGGTCTTGTATATTGTGGATATTCTAGAAGTCCATTTGAAAAAGATTCTTCCTTAGTAGATTCTTCTTTTAAAACTCCTTCTACATATCGACTTACACTATCGATTAGTACCATGGCTGGAAGTTCTCCTCCAGTTAATACATAATCTCCTATCGATATTTCCTCATCTACAATCTCGTCTAGTACTCTTTGGTCAATTCCTTCATAATGCCCACATAATAGGATTAAATGTTCTTCTTTGGAAAGTTCTTGCACTTTTGCCTGATTCAATCGTTTTCCTTGTGGTGATAAATAAATGACTTTTGCATTTTCTTTATTGGGTATAGAAGAATAGGCGTCATATACCACATCTGGTATCATTACCATTCCTGCTCCTCCACCATAAGGAGTATCATCTACTTTCAAATGTTTATTTTTTGAAAAGTCTCTCATATTAATAAAATTAAATTCTAAAATATGATTTTTACTAGCCCTTCCTAAAATGCTTTGCTGTATTGGCTCAAACATTTCTGGAAAAAGAGTTAATACATCAAATCGCATAGCGCGTTCCTTCCTACACTAATCCATCTAATAAATGGACAACTATTTTTTCTTGTTCTAAATCAATTTGTTTGATAACGTCTTTGATTGCAGGTAATAGAATTTGTTTTCCTAGCTCATCTTTGATAACATAGATGTCACTAGCACCTGTATTATAAATATCATCTACTTTTCCTAGCAGCTTTCCTTCCTCTGTATATACTTCTAAGCCAATTAAATCAGCTATAAAGTAAGTATTTTTTGGAAGTTTTCTTGCTTTTTCTCTTGGAAGTTTCAAATAACAATTACGATATTTTTCAGCATCGTTGACAGTCTCAATTCCCTTTAGTTTTAATAATACTTGGTTTTTACTATATTTTACTTCTTCAATTTGCATTTCTAGAAGGCTACCTTTTTTATCTACTAAAATGGTTTCCATTTCTTCAAATTGAGAAATATCATCTGTAAAAGGATTTACCTTTACAACTCCCTTAATTCCAAAAGTATTGACTATCTGTCCAATTTCAAAATATTGCTGTTTCATCAAAACTCCTCTTAATTTACAAATTCTACTTCAATTCTTTTATGTTCTTTTCCTGCTACAGATTTCATTATCATACGAATTGCTTTAGCTGTTTTTCCTTGTTTTCCAATAATTCTTCCCATGTCTGTTTCCGCTATTTTTACTACATAACTTGCTTTTCTTTCTTCTAAGGTTTCTGTAATAACTACAGCTTCTTTATTATCTACCATGTTAAGAATAATGGTTTCTAAAATTTCTTTCATAGTTTTAGTTCCTCTCTTCGAAGTACTTACAATTATTTAGATGCTCTTTCAACTAAGTTTTTAACTGAATCTGTTGGTTTTGCACCATTTTTGATCCATTGTTCAAATTTTTCATTATCAATCACAATTGTAGATGGTTCTGTCATTGGATCATAAGAACCAATTTTTTCGATGATTTTTCCATCTCTTGGGCTCTTAGAATCTGCTACAACAATATGATAGAATGGAGCTTTTTTAGCACCTTGTCTTTGTAATCTGATTTTTACCATTTATTTTCACCTCCTGTGTATTTTTTGTATATAAAATTAAAAAATTAATATCAAAATTTAAAATTCTTTAGGTCATTAGTATCTAAACTATTCATTAATTTCTTCATGCCACCTTTGTTACTTTGCATTTTCTTCATCATTTTTTGTGTCATTTCAAAAGATTTCATGAATTTATTAATATCTTGAACGGTTGTGCCACTACCTTTGCTAATTCTAAGTCTTCTATTTCCATTCAGCAAACGCGGATTTTTTCTTTCCTCTTTTGTCATAGAGCAAATCATTGCTTCTATTTTGACAAATTCTTTATCATCCACTTGTACATCTTTTAGTTGGTTCATACCTGGAATCATTTTTAATATTGAAGAAAAAGAACCCATTTTTTTAACTTGCCTTAGCTGTGCTAAGTAATCATCTAAATCTAATTCTTTTTTCTTAAGCTGTTTTTCTAATTTTTCAGCTTCTGCCATATCAAAATTTTCTTCCGCTTTTTCAATAATGGATAGTACATCACCCATTCCTAAAATTCTTTGTGCCATTCTGTCTGGATGGAATATTTCAATATCGCTTAGCTTTTCACCAGTTGCCGCAAACTTGATTGGTCTGCCTGTAATCTTTTTAACAGATAATGCGGCGCCACCACGTGTATCACCATCTAATTTTGTAAGTACAACTCCGTCAATTCCTAGTTCTTCATTAAAGGACTGCGCAACATTAACTGCATCTTGACCTGTCATACTGTCTACAACTAATAAGATTTCATGTGGTTTGACACTGGCTTTGACATTTTTTAATTCTGCCATTAATTCTTCATCAATGTGCAAACGTCCTGCTGTATCTAGGATTACTACATCATTTAGTTTACTGATAGCCACTGACATTGCTTGTTTTGCAATATGAACTACATCTTTGGATTGTTCATTGCTAAAAACTGGAATATTTAGTTGCCCACCAACTACTTGCAATTGTTTAATAGCAGCTGGTCTATAAATATCACAAGCAACTAATAATGGCTTTTTGCCTTGCTTACGAAGTAAATTGGCTAATTTTCCTGCAGTGGTTGTTTTACCTGAACCTTGTAGACCTACTAACATAATAACAGTAGGAGGATTTGGGGTAAAATTCACTTTACTTTCTGTTCCTCCTAGCAGTTCAACCATTTCATCTTTTACAATTTTAATAACCTGTTGCCCTGGTGTTAAAGATTTCAATACATCCTGTCCTAAAGCTTTCTCTTGTACGGTACTGATAAATTCTTTTACTATCATATAGTTAACATCCGCTTCAAGCAGTGCAAGTTTTACTTCACGAAGCATTTCTTTTAAGTCTGACTCTGTAATTCTTGCTTTTCCTCTCAATTTTCTTGTAATATCTTGAAGTTTTGAACTTAGTCCTTCAAAAGCCATCTTTACACCTCTTTCGTTTTCTTTTAAGCATTTTGTTTTGAGAAGTTACGCTAAACAGCTTAACTCTTCTCTAACGTGGTTTAAGATCTTTTCCACTTTTTTATCAGAAGATGTTTCTTCAATTTTGCTTAATTCTTCTAGTATTTGTTGTAATTGTTTTTCTTGTTTCAATGTTTTTTCCATAAATGCTAGCTTTTCTTCTAATTCGAAAAGTTTATTTTCCCCCTTTTTGATAATATCTCTTACTGCCTGTCTTGTAATTTGATGATTCTCGGCAATTTCAGAGAGTGATAAATCATTGTTATAGTAATCATTGATTACTTCATATTGTTTTTCTGTTAGCATTTTTCCATAGATTTGACATAACATACTAACCTTCACATTTTTTTCCAATGACTTCACCTCTTCTTTTTTCCTAGGTT
The DNA here is from genome assembly GCA_910589185.1 of uncultured Clostridia bacterium. Classification (GTDB taxonomy): domain Bacteria; phylum Bacillota; class Clostridia; order TANB77; family CAG-508; genus CAG-273. Next base: position 22,143 of record CAJUSU010000013.1, on the reverse strand, counting down.
TTCAAAAATATCTCAAAAATAATTAGCACTACATTTTTGTAATGCTAATATACTTTACACTATTTTTTTGTATTTGTCAAGTTTTTTGCTTAAATTTACATGTTTTTTCACACATTTACAAGAAGTTAATTTTTCTCTAAAAATTTAATTTCAGATTTTTTTAAAAATCTCTTGACAAAGCGAACAATATTTTGTATATTATATACGAACATTGATTTGTAAAACGTTTTTTTGTTAGGAGGTATGAATTATGAATATTTTAAACATTTCTATCAATAATGGAGAAGCTGCTATTACTGCGCCTTGGAGTTGTTATACTGGTACGATTTCTGTCCTAGGAACTATCCATGAATTTCGTTTGTATTACAAACATGTAAAAGCTTCTACTATTAATTTTATTAATCATATTATTGAAGTAATACTTCCTAATAAATTTAGAAAGGCTAAAACAAACGATTTATTAAAAATTGTAGTTGCTAAATTGTATGATAAAATTGCAGAACAAGAAATCGAAAGGGCTATGGAAAAAACAAGATTATTATTAGGTTTTGCACCAGAAGAATTTTCTATGAAAAGGTTAAAAAACGGGCAAATCTCTAAATGTTATACTGATGAAAAGAAAATTGTGATTAATCCTGATATTGTAAAATATGATAGAAGAACTATTGAATATATTGTTTTACATGAATTTTGTCATTTAAAATACAAAACTCATAGCAAAGGATTTTGGCAAATGATGAAAACTTATATGCCTGATTATGAAAGATACGAAACATATTAGAAAAAGGGAGATTATCCCTTTTCTAATATAGTAATTTGATTTTTTACATCTTCTAAAGATGTAAATTGAATACCGTGTATGCTACAATCATTTGCAGCTTTGACATTATCTAATCTATCATCAATAAAAATGGTTTCTTCTGGCATTAACTGATATTTAGATAATAATGTTTCATAGTTCTTTTTATTTGGTTTCGTAGAGCCTACCTCAAAAGAATAAACCCCTCCTACAATATTGTTAAAAAAATCAAATTGCTTATTATAGTTATAACTATCAATACTTAAATCTGATAAGAGATAAATATGATACCCTCTGCTCTTTAATTCTTTCAAATAGTGAACTGTATCTTTCTTTTCAAATAGAATATATTGATAATCTATTTTATTGAAAATATTTTCAATTTCATCAGCATATTGTGGATTCCTTTTGATTAAATTTTCTTTAGTTTGTCCAACGTCATATTTTGAAGAATTATATTCATTCCATTCGGAACTCCAAAAAATCATTGTTGTAAAAAAAGATACTTCTTCTTCACTATACCCTATATGTTCTAAATATCTTTCAGGTTTGAAATCAATTAATACTCCACCCAAGTCAAATACTATGTTTTTTATCATTCATATTTCTCCTTATTTGCTAAAATCTTTTCAATTAGCCCACAAGATTCTCTGCCTTCATAGCAAGCATACTGTGTTACACAGGTTGCTCCTAGGCCCTTTCCAATAAGTGGTGCTACTTGCGTAACTTGTTTCGCCATTTCTTTTGCAATATTTCTAATTTGCCATTGTGCTTTATTGCAACAACGCATTCTACAAACCCATTGAAGTGTTCTTGCATTCATTGTAGTCATTACATTGCACATCTGTCCTCCTATATAGAAGTACACTAAATCTTCTTCCATAACTCCTTCTTTTACAAATTCGTTATATAATTTCATATTTTCATTTGCTTTTTGAATATATAATTCTTTTAACTTTTCATTATCTTGTATACTTTGTGGGATAATGTAGTTGTTTAAATCCCACATTGGTGTAAATTCTGGTACTAATAATGAATGCATACGGTGTCTTGTAAGGTGAGTTAAAATAGAAAGTGAAATTGGAATTTGGAAAGTAAAGCTTACTTGTTCTAGCTCTCTATTTTCTTCTTTATTTAAAATATTATCCATTATCTTTTTTCTACATTCTGCATCTTTAGTTTCCATTTCTTGTAATAACTCTTTTGCTTTTCCTTCTGTACATTGATAGTGATACATAATATGAGATAAAATAACTTGTTCGTCTGCATTTGGTATATAATGGATAAGTTGTGTTTTATCTAAAATCTCAATTTTTGGTCTTTCTACCATAGATTCTAAATATTCAAAATCATTTTCTCTATCTAATTGCTTTTCAATGTTATCAACTAAATATGGAACTGCTTCTTTAATAATCTCATATAGCTTCATTCCCACTTCTTTTGCTTCTGCAATTTTGCTTACTTTTCCATGCAATAGTGCAATTACTAATTTTTCTAATTCTCTCGCATTTAATCCCATAATAAAGTTACTATGATAACTATAAGGTAATAAAAATCTAGCATCTTCTACTTTTATTCCATTATCTACAAATTCTCCATAGCTATTAAACAAAGAACTCATTCCTTCTTTATACTTACGCTGTAGTTCTGCATTATTTTTATGAATATTTCCTTCTTTATCTCTAAATTCTGGAATATAATATCCTACTGTTCTAAAATCAACTTCTCTTCTAGATTTTACAGTAAATGAAGCTAATCTGCTTCCAATTAAAGTTTGTTCAATAATAGGAGAAACATCACATAATGCAAACACTAAATAGTCATGTTCTATAATTGACTTATGCCCCATGCCAATAATTCTTTTTACCATTTTTAAATTCTTTTCATAATCATCACAACTCTCTAATACTTCAAATACATTGCCTGGAAATCTTGACAGTTTACCTGCTGCTGTAACATTTCTGATTCTATTTTCTAATTGTTCTTTTGTACATCCACCTAATAACTCTATTTCCATGATTTTTCCTCCATTTATTCTCCATTTTTTATGTTCTCTATCTTTTTAAATATACTTTTAAAACTATATCAAAGTTGTTCTTATTATTCAATAGTTTTTTGAAAACTCTCATTCACTTAAATCAAAATTCGGAACATATTCTTCTTCATGTTCTCCTAACTCTTGTATATAGCCATTTTCTAAATCTAAAATATATAAGTAATTTTCAATTTCTTGATATTCTTTTTTCGTTAATTTTCGATTAATACTTTCGTCTTGTTTTGCTTGATAAGTTGGAAAGTATTGAGCCATCACACTAACATAAGTACCTGCTGGCATACTTTCTTTAATCCACTTTAAAATATGTTTTGTATTCTGTAGATGATTTGGTAAAATCAAATGTCTAATCATCATTCCTTTTTGTATAATACCTTTTTCATTAAAAGTTGGTCTTCCTACCTGTCTATTCATTTCTTGAATTGCTTTTGTTGCTATGTCAAAATAGTTATCTACTTTAGAATATTTTTTACTTAATTCATTAGAATAATATTTTAAGTCTGGCAAATAAATATCAATCAAGCCTTCTAACTCTTTTAATGTTTCTATGCTTTCATATCCATTAGTATTGTATATTACTGGAATAGAAAGACCTTCGTTTTTTGCTATCATTAATGCTTCTTTTATGTGCTTTGCATACATGGTTGGTGTTACTAAATTAATATTGTTAACTCCTTTTGCTTGTTGCTTCAAAAAAATTTGTGCCAATTGTTCTACTGTAATTTCTCTTCCTTTGTCCTTCTGGCTTATTTCATAATTTTGACAATAAATACAATTCAAATTACAATTGCTGAAAAACACTGTACCAGATCCATTTTCTTTGCTAATGCAAGGTTCTTCATAATAGTGGATAGAAGCTAATGCTATTTTAATTTTATCATTACATCTACAATAACCAATATTTCCTTTTAATCTGTCTACTTTACAATTTCTAGGACATATATTACATTTTTCTAAGTTCATTTTTTATTTAAGATACTAACGTATCTACTCCTTTATTCTAAACATATTTCCTGCTTCATTTTATGCTTTTTTTCGAACCTCGTCAACTGCTAATTGACATTTTTCATTTTTTTGATATAATGCCATTTTAAGGAAGTGAAATGTATGATATCCAAAAGTAAAGTAATTGTAAGATATGCTGAAACTGATCAAATGGGAATTGCGCATCATAGTGTTTACCCAATTTGGTTTGAGCTTGCTAGAACGGATTTAGCAAAGCAGGCTGGCTTTCCTTATTCTAAAATGGAACAGGCAGGTGTTATGACACCTTTAGTCGAATTGCAATGCAAATATAGAAAACCTGCTCATTATGAGGATGAATTAATTGTAACAGCAACTGTGAGCAAATTATCTAGTGTAAAAATCGAATTTTATTATGAAGTTTTTCTTAAAAATGAAGATAAACCAATTTGCACTGGTACTACAACCCACGCTTTGGTAAGTAGTAAAAGTTTTCATATTATTAATGTTAAAAAAGAATTTCCTGAGATTTATTCTATTATGGAAAAAATGTTAGAAAATAGTTAAAGCTTAGAAAGGAGAATATACTACTCTTAAAAGTTAGTATGATTAATGACAAATGAGTATATTTGAAAGAAAATGTCATGTTGAAATTAAAGATATAGGTTCTATTGGTTTAATGACTAATGGAGGTTTTTTAGATTTATTAGAAAATACGGCTTGTATTCATTCCGAAGTAGCAGGTTATGGTGTAAATCAAATGGAGCAAACTCATCTTTCTTGGGTTTTGTTACATTGGAAGGTGCATATTTTTAAAAGGGTACCTTTTCATACTGCTATTTCAATAAAGACCTGGGCAAAGGCTGCTAATAAATGTTTAACCTATCGTGATTTTGAAATGTATGATGAAAATAATGAACTTCTTGGAGTTGCATCTACAAAATGGAGTTTGGTCAACACACAAACAGGTAGAATTGCTAGAATTACTCCAGAAATTATTAACTGTTACTCTCCTGAAGATAGTAGAAATGTTTTTGAAGAAGTTGATATTCCTAAGCTAAGAGAACCTGAATGTGTTGAAAATATCCAACCTAGTTATACTTTTACTGTTTCTAGAAGAGATATTGATATGAATCAACATATGCATAATTTATATTACTTAGATTATGCTGTGGAAGCTTTACCCGAAGAAGTTTATCAGAATTTAGATTGCAATCAATTTGAAATTATGTATAAAAATGGAGCAAAATTAGGTGAAACTGTAAATTGTTTTTATATTAATGAAGAGAGTCAGCATATAGTTATTATGAAAAATGCTGAGGATAATCGACTACATGCTATTATTCAATTCAAAAAATAAAAAAAGAAAGTTCTGGTTTCTAACTTTAAAACAGAACTTTCTTTTTTCTACCATCTTTTCGATGAATGAGAAATTAAATTTCTCTTGCTTTAATAATCAGTCTTTCATTAGAATAATTACAGCAAGTAATTAAAGTCACTTCTCTTTTACCATTTGTTCTTTGTGATAAACCATAAGTTTGATTTGCCTTTGCTTTATATTTATGATATATTTTATAGCTTATAGTTCCATTTTGATTATCTGTTAAAGTAAGGGTATCTCCATTTTTTAGTGTATATAAATAACCAAACATATTCTTTGTAATGTAGTTGTGACCTGTAATACAAAAATTTCCTATTTCATTTGGATTCGGTCCAAAAAATTTTGTTACACAAGTTTCCATTGCATTTTTAGTATAGTCTTCTAAAACACAAGTATCTATTTTTAATTTTTCTATTTTTAAATTTGCTGCTACTTTATATCCTTTATATTGCTCAGCTACTTTAACTTTTGTTCCAATATCCTGTTTATTTTTTTCCTGATTAGTTTCTTCTTTAACTTCATCATTTTGTGAATTTTGAATGCTTTCTCCTTTTTCAATTTGTGATTCTTGATAAATTCCATTTAACGTGAAAATTAAAATAAGAAAAAGGATTATTAATATCATCCATCTTAATATTTTTTTCATTCTTGATTTTCTCTTTAGATTAGTCCTTGTAACGTTTTGCGGGTTTATAATTTCTTAATACAAAATATGCTACTACTAGTGCAAGAACTGCTAATAGAATATAAATATATTGAGTCATACCAGTTTGTGGATAAGTTGTTGGTAATTTTTCGTCTGTACTTGGCTTTGTATTAGTAGTTGGTTTTTCTACCACTTTCTCTCCTACTGTAATGTCAAAATTTTTCTCTGCTATAACTGCATCGGAATCTTCTCTATTAATTAATTTGATATGAACTGTATATTTTCCATCTGTATTAAATTCTCCTTTTAGTAGTAATTCCTGTCTTACGTCTTTTCCACCAATCGCATATCCATCAGCTTCTCCCCATCCGCTTTGAAGCAAATCAATTTCTGCTCCAGTATTATCAGTAGCTATTAATTTTGCTGTACTATCATCTTTTGGTTTTGCTGTAATTTCTGCAATTAATCTAACATGGTCATAATTTTTTCCCATAGCAGATGCTGTAATTAACTTCATATCTTTTGCTTCATTCTTTTTTATAATACCTGTATAATCCAAGCTTAAAGAATAGTTTACATAGTTAGGTTCTACCAACACATCTTTGATAATTGGTGTAGTTATATCGTCATAAGTTTCAGAAGCATCACTATTTGACATTCCTGATAGAGTAATAGAAAAATCAGTTGGATTGCTAGCAGTTAATCCTGCTTTAGCTTTAAAAGTAATAACTGCATTTGTTCTTGGATTCGTTCCCCCTGTTGTATCATGATAAGTAAGAATTACTTTATCTCCTGTGTCATTAGCTGTTCCACCCTCTGAGCGAACATATTCAAAAATGGCATCATCATAAGCAGCATTAACAGTATATGCTCCTAAATCTTTTCCAAAGCTAACTGTTAAGTTTACTTCTTCTCCTGGTGCTATTTTAGCTTTGCTAGTTTCTGCTTTAACATTATCTAATGTTGCTGCTGAAGTAACATTTGAAACAGAAATTATAGCAAAAAATAAGATAAAAATTGTAAAAATAGAAAATAATTTTTTCATTATTTTAACTCCTTTCTAAATTAAATTTTCCAAAAATAGTTTCATGGTTCTATTTTCACTAATTATTATGTCTAATTTTTTTATTTTTATTTTTCCAATTTTTTATTTTTAAATATGAAATCATCATAAGCACTTTTTATTCTCTTTTCTAGAAAATGCTTATGATGATTTCATTGTAATTTATTTCATTTTTATGTATAATAAGACAAATTATAAGGAGGAATACTTATGTTAGAAAATATAGAATATTTATTTCCTAATAATGCTATAAATATCCAATTATTTGATTTGTTTTCTACTTTATTTTCAGATATTCCATATGCAACAATTCATGCAAATCAAAAAATAGGTTTAATCTCTTCTTCGCTAAATCCTAAAACTGTTTTTAAAATCAATAATGACATTACCAATATTCAATTTAATATTGGTAATTCTAAGTATTTAAACTTATTGAATAGAAAAAAAGAAAATGCAAAAAGTGGAGATTTGAAAGAAACACAAAGATTATCTATAATTGAAGTTAAAACTAAATTAAAGGGGCATGTTAAGAGAGTCGATCATACAGGAATTAATCTTCCAAGCAGTTTGTATAGTAAACAAGACTGGGATAATTTATTAAAATATTTTTCTACAGTTAGTAATTTATATAGTTATCCTACTGGTGAACCATGGCCCTTTTTACTTCCTTCTACATTGACTGAGAATCTAAATGAAATAAATAATTTTGCAATACTACGTGAGCCAAGATTTGAAATTGTTTATGATAATTATACAGACATTGTAACCATTCAAATTGATATTGAGACAGACTTATCCAAATCTGAAGTTGAATCATTATTTCCTAAAAATCAAGGTATTTATTTTCATTCTTTAGAAGACACTTTTAAATCCATTTATCTAGATTATAGTGAACATATAGATATAAGATTTGACATTAGGTTTAAGTGTTCTCATAATAGTTTTGAAAGCGGAGAGTGGTTCGTTTCTGGCGGAAAAAGAATTAAATAGCTTAAAATTTGCTTTTTGGGTTATTTTGTGTTATAATATATTTTAACTTAATAATTTATTATTTTAGCATCGCCATTTGGCAAGGAGGATACATTATGTCAAAGAGACTCAGATTTGTTGTTCGCTTCACAGTTTTGTTTTTCGTCTTTAGTTCAGTGCTCCACTTTCTTCTTGGATACTCTGATTGGTGGATTCAAAGTCTTTACCTCTCACTTGTTAGTGCCGTAGTTTATGATACAGGGTATGGAGCTGGAAATGCTCAAGGACACGCCGACGGATACAAAAAGGGATATGACATAGGACATTGCACTGGTTATGAAGAAGGACATTCAATCGGATATTCCACAGCAAAGAATAGTCAACAAGAGTCTAATGAGACCACCTGATATTTCAGGTGGTCTTGCTTTTTTTATTAGTTTATGTTATAATATAATAAACTATAATTTTATATATTTTAACAACGCCATTCGGCAAGGAGGTTACATTATGAAAAGACGGGCTATTGATTTTTTCTGCACATTCCTTTCTTATTTGGTGATCATTGGAGTACCTATTGTTTTTGTCAGTTTTGCACTCTCCATATTTCACTTAATTCCTGCTGATCTTGCATATTGGAAAGTTATGTTAATAGTTATTGTTTCCACGGCTCTTTCAATAGCATATGGATACGAAGTTGGAATTGAGGTAGGCTATAAAAAGGGTCATCATGAAAGATATCAAATAGGATGTGAAATCGAAAGAAATGTTCAATTACAGTCTAGCAAAACCACCTGATATTTCAGGTGGTCTTGCTTTTTCATATAAAATCTTTTTTCTATCTACCACAACTACAGTCGTTGTTTGGCATATTATTTTGCATCATATTGTTATTCATACAATTATTATCATTCATAAAAAATCTTTTTTCTGCAAGCTTATCTTGAACTCCTCTTAATGCTTCTCCAAATCTTTGGAAGTGAACTACTTCTCTTTCTCTTAAGAAGCGAAGTGGATCTACAACATCTGGGTCATCTGCGCATAAATCGATTAACTTTTCATAGGTAGCACGTGCTTTTTGTTCAGCTGCTAAATCTTCTTGTAAATCGGCAATTGGATCTCCTTTTACTGCTAATACTGCTGCACTAAATGGCCAACCAGCTGCTGCTTGTGGATATACTCCAACACCATGGTCTGTGTAATAAGCTCCTAAGCCTGCTTCTTTCATTTCCTCTGCACTTAATCCATCTGTTAATTGGTGTACAATGCTTCCAACTATTTCTAAATGGGCTAATTCTTCTGTACCAATATCATTTAATATAGCTTTAGATACTTGATCTGGCATACCAAATCTTTGACTTAGGTAACGTAGTGAAGCTGCTAATTCTCCATCGGGTCCTCCATACTGAGAAATAATGAATTTTGCCAATTTTGCATTAGGGCATTTTATTTTTACAGGGTATTCTAATACTTTATTATAAGTCCACATATTAGTCTCTTCCTCCTTCCCATGGCCAAGGCTGTTCTAGCCATCTCCATTTTTTACATGGATAATAAATGCTTAAAGGTCCATATACTCTTTGGTATTGATCTTTTAATTCTTTTAATTGTTTTGTATATTCTCTGTGTAAGCAAAGTGCTTTTTGGTCATCATGATGTGTGTCTAAATATAGACCTAATTCAATAACCGCAAAATTTAAGCATTTGATTTGACCTATCATTTCTTCTCTTACTCGGTTTCTTTCATCACAACATTGTTCTGGTGTCATTTGACAACTACAGCCATCATTTTGAACCATATTTGCAGTGTTATAACCAAAAGCTGCATTAATACCTTGAGGTGTATAATCACAATTGCAGTTTTCTAGGTTATTTCCCATACATTCACAATTTGTTTGATTGTTTTGCATACAACCACAATTTCTATCTTCTAACAACATTTATTACACCCCTCTCCAATTTCATTTGCTTGTTTTAAATACTCGATTTCTGCCATACTTTGACCTGGCATATATGGGCTTACTAATTCTGGGAAAATTGTTCCCATTTTTAATCCACAGCAAGGTGTAAAAGTTTTATCCATTTCTTGAATTGGCACATAGCTTTGTGCTAACATTGGATTTTCTGGAAATGGGCTTGCTACTTCATCAAATCCGCAACCACAATTATCTGTCATATCGCTTTGTCCACAATGACATCCACAATTGCAACCACAACCAACAGCTGCACTTGGTATAAAGTCAGCATATTCGGCTGTTGTTCCAACATTATTACAAATGTTTTCGATTACTTGTGGATTGTAGTTATTTTGGCAACAACATCTTCTATAACGATTAAACATCTTTCTTTTCCTCCTTATTTTTCGTTTATACTACATTTTATGACAAAATAAGGAAAAGTGTGCAAAAATGTCAGTTAAAGGACGTACGTCTAACCAACAAAAACTTCGTTTTCGTCAGTTATACATACGTCCCTTAACTAACATTGCTATCTAATTATACTTTCAATACTCCCCCAATGGTTTTGTTTAGTTTTGCATGCTTGTGTCCTGCTAGGATAGATGCACCACCTGCAATAACTACAATATCTCCACTTTCAATATACTTTCTCTCTTTTGCTATTCTAACTCCTTCATCTATCATATCATCAATGTTTTCTTTAGCCTCTACCAAGATAGCATTTGCATTCCATATCATAGATAATTGTTTACAGACTTCTTTATTTGCTGTAATAACGTAAATTGGACATTGTGGCATAAACCCTGCAAGCATCTTTGCAGTTCTTCCAGTATCTGTGTATGCAAAAATTGCCTTTGCACATAAGTCCATTGCAGTTGAACAAGTAGAATAATTTAAGTTATATTCATAATCTACATTGTCACATTCTCTTTCTTTATTTTTAAATCTCTTCCAATATTTTAGTGACCCTTCTATTGACTCACAAATTCTTGCCATTGTTTTTACACATTCAACAGGATATTCTCCCATTGCAGATTCTCCTGAAAGCATTACGCAACTTGTCATATCGTATACTGCATTTGCTACGTCGCTTACTTCTGCCCTTGTTGGACGTGGACTATGAATCATAGATTCTAGCATTTCTGTTGCAATAATAACTGGTTTTCCTGCTTTATTACATTTACTAATAAATTCTTTTTGTCTAATTGGAACTTCTTCCATTGGAATTTCTACTCCTAAGTCTCCTCTTGCTACCATAATTCCATCTGATGCTTTTAAAATTTCATCAAAATTGTCAATTCCTTGTCTGTTTTCTATTTTAGAAATAATTTTAATATGTTCTCCGCCATTTTCTTCTAAAATCTTTCTAACATTTAAAACGTCTTGTGGAGTACGAACAAAAGATGCTGCAATGTAATCAAATCCGCCTGTAATGCCAAATTTAATATCTTCAATATCTTTTTCTGTTGGACTTACTAAATTGATGTTCTTCCCTGGAATATTAATACTTTTTCTATTGGTTAGTGCTCCACCATCAATTACTTTGCATTTAATATCTGTTCCTTGAATTTCTATTACTTCAACTCTAATTAATCCATCATTGATTAAAATTACAGTCCCTACATTTACTTCATTGTATAAATTTTTATAGGTAATTGATACTTTCTCTTTATCTCCTAAAATGTCTTCTGTTATTAAAGTAAAGATATCTCCTTCTTTTAGTTCAATTCCCC